>JBGTGC010000222.1:0-16081 GCA_041746935.1 Dermatophilaceae bacterium | reverse complement strand
AGCGCCGAGGCGATGGCGTTTGGTCGCGTGGCCGAGGACGGCACGGTGTTCGTCACCACGCCCGACGGTGAACGCGCTGTGGGGTCCTACCCCGGCTCGACCGAGCACGAGGCGCTCGCCTACTTCGCCCGCAAATACGACGACCTCGTGGCCGCAGCCGTCCTCTTGGCTGACCGGCTCGAGCAGACCGACCTCTCGGCCCACGAAGCCCGAGACGCGCTCAAGACCCTGCGTGAGCACATTGGCGAGGCCAACGTGGTCGGGGACCTGGCCGGCCTAGAGACGCGGGTCACCGACGTCGAGGCCGAGATCGTCAAGCACGGCGAGGCCGAAGCCAAAGTGCGGGCCGAGGCCAAGGTCACTGCAGCCAAGGCGCGGACCAAGACGGTGAGATCGGCCGAGAAGCTGGCCGCCAGCGACCCCGCGAAAGTGCAGTGGAAATCGGCCAGTGCCCGCATGCGCGAACTGTTCGACCAGTGGAAGGCGCAGCAGCAGGCCGGTCCGCGCTTGGACAAGGCCGTCGAAGACGAGCTGTGGCACCGCTTCAGCGAGGCTCGCTCCAGCTTCGACAAGACGCGCCGCGCCTGGTTCGTCCAACTCGACGAGGAACAAGAAGGCGCGAAGCGTGAAAAGGAGAAGTTGGTCGCCGAAGCCGAGAAGTTGGCCACCAACAAAGACTGGGGTCCCACGGCTACGGCGTTCAAGCAGCTCATGGAGCAGTGGCGCCGAGCCGGTCGAGCACAACGCTCCAGCGACGACGCCCTCTGGGAGCGCTTCAAGGCGGCTCAGGACCAGTTCTTCGCCGCCAAAGACGAGATCGTGGCCGCTGAGCGGGTCGAGTTCGAGGCCCACCTGGTGGTCAAGGAGAGACTGCTGACTGAGGCCGAGGCCCTGTTGCCCGTCAGCAATCTGGAGGCGGCTAAGCGCAGCCTTCGCTCGATTCAGGACCGCTGGGACGCCGCTGGCAAGGTCCCCCGGTCGGACATGCAACGCATCGAAGGCCGGCTGCGCAAGGTCGAGCAGGCCGTCCGCGACGGCGAGGACCAGCGCTGGAAGCGCAGCAATCCCGAGCTCAACGCCCGCGCCCAATCCATGGTCGAGCAGTTGGAGCGCGCCGTGGCTGGCCTCGAGGCCGACCTCGAGAAGGCTCAAGCAAAGAACGACCCAGCCGCCGTCGGCAAGGCCGAGCAGGCCCTATCGGCGCGGCGTGCATGGTTGGACTCGGCCCGCGCGGGCTTGTCGGGATGATCGCCGACCTCACGGCATACCTCGATCGCAGTCCCTCCCCGTTCCATGCGGTGCAGAGTGCCGTTGATCTGCTGACCGATGCTGGCTTCGCCGAGTGCCTCGAACGTCAGGAGACGCCGCGTGCGCCCGGGCGATACTTTGTGCGTCGGGGCGGATCGCTCGTGGCCTGGTCGACCGAGCACGCGCCGGGACCGGCGCAGGGCTTCCGCGTTGTCGGTGCCCACACGGACTCACCGAACCTGCGGATCAAGCCGAAGCCGGACACCCTCAGCGCCGGCTGGCAGGGTCTGGGCGTCGAGGTGTATGGCGGGCCGCTGCTGACCTCCTGGCTGGACCGGGACCTCGGCCTCTGCGGGCGGGCGGTCCTGCGTGCCGGTGCTCGCACGTCAACGCGCCTGTTCGCCATCGATGAACCGCTCCTTCGGGTCTCCCAACTGGCGATCCACCTCAATCGCGAGCTGCACACCGACGGGCTGAAACTCAACCCGCAACGTCACCTGGTGCCGCACTGGGGGCTCGGTGAGCGCCCCGCAGATTTTCACGCCTTCCTCGCCGAACACCTCGACGTCCCAGGCACGGATCTGCTGGCCTGGGAGGCCATGACCCACGACCTCACCCCGGCACGAGTCATCGGGCGCGACCGCGACCTCGTGGCCTCCGCGCGGCTCGACAACCAAGCCACCTGCCACGCAGCGGTCCGCGCGCTCCTAGCAGCGTGCGAGCACGGCATCAATACCGATGAGAATCCCTGCTCCCCGACCCCGCTGATCGTGCTCTTCGACCACGAAGAGGTCGGCAGCACCACCGCCAGCGGCGCACAGTCCACGTTCTTGCCCGGGTGGCTGGAACGCATCGTGGCCGCCAGCGGCGGCAATCGGGAGGACTACCTGCGGGCAATGGCCTGCACAGTGATCGCCTCGGCCGACATGACGCACGCCACGCACCCCAACTACCCGGACAAGCACGACGGGCTGCACCCGGTGCGGATGAACGGCGGTCCGGTGCTCAAGGTCAACGCCCAGGAGCGTTATGCCACCGATGCCCTCGGGGCCGCCGCCTTCACGCTGGCCTGCGAGCAGGCTGGGGTGCCGATGCAGACCTTCGTGAATCGCACCGATCTGCCGTGCGGATCGACCGTCGGTCCGATGACCGCGGCCGCAACTGGGGCCACCGTGGTCGATGTGGGTGCCGCGACGCTGTCGATGCACTCGGCCCGTGAGGTTTGCGGTGTGGCCGACCATGCGGCATACATCGCGTCGTTGAGCGCCTTCTTGGAGCCGGTTGCCTAGCGAGTTTCCCGGCGGTGTGGGTCGGTGCCCTGAGTGCCGGTGACGCGATAGACGTCCAGGACCGCATTCACCCCACGCACCGCTCGCACGACGCTGTCCAGGTGTGAGGGGTCGGCCATCTCGAAAGTGAACCTCGACAGGGCAACCCGATCGCGACTGGTCTGCACCGAGGCCGACAAGATGTTGACCTTCTGCTCAGCAAGCGTGCGCGTCACGTCGGTCAACAGGCCCGGCCGATCCAGGGCCTCGACCTGCATATTGACCAGGAATACGCTGGCCTCGGTCTGTGACCAGGCGACCTCGATCAACCGGTCCGGATGGCGTTTGAGGGTGTCCACGTTGGTGCAATCGACACGGTGCACCGAGACGCCCTTGCCGTGCGTGACGAAGCCGATGATCTCGTCCCCTGGCACCGGGGTGCAGCAACGGGCCACCTTCACCCACACATCGCCGGCACCAACGACGGTGACTCCGGGGTCGGTGCCCCGCAGGCGTCCCCGGCGGGGGGTGACCGCTTCGGCCATGTCCTCGGTGGCGCTGTCCTCGCCGCCGAGGGTAGACACCAATTGGTTGACGACGTGGTCGGCCGAGACGTGTGACTCCCCCACCGCGGCATACAGCGACTCGATCGACTGGTAGCGCAGGTCTCCGGCCACCGCCATCAGCGAGTCGTGTGACATCAACCTTTGTAGCGGTTGGTTGCGCTTGCGCAGCACCTTGGCGATCTGCTCGCGACCTTGATCGATCGCTTCGTCGCGGCGTTCCTTGGAGAACCAGTGCCGGATCTTGGTGCGAGCCCGGCCGCTCTTGACGAACTTCAGCCAGTCTCGGCTCGGCGCGGCGTCCTGCGCCTTGGAGGTGATGATCTCCACGACATCGCCGCTGACCAGGGCATTCTCCAGCGGGACGAGCTTGCCGTTGACCCTGCCGCCGACGCAGCGGTGACCGACCTCGGTATGCACGGCGTAGGCGAAGTCGACGGTTGTGGCACCAGCGGGCAAAGCGATGACGTCACCGGCTGGGGTGTAGACGTAGACCTCGGCGGCGTGGATCTCAAACCGCAGCGACTCCAAGAACTCGTCCGGGTCGCTGGTGTCGTTTTGCCAGTCGATGAGCTGCTTGAGCCAGTTGAGGTCACCGCCTGGGCCGCCGTCGTCACCGTTGGTCTTGGCCTTGCCCAGCTCTTTGTATTTCCAGTGCGCAGCGACGCCATACTCCGCGCGTCGGTGCATGTGGTGAGTGCGGATCTGCACCTCGACCGGCTTGCCGTCCGGGCCCATGACCGTCGTATGCAGCGACTGGTACATGTTGAACTTCGGGACCGCGATGTAGTCCTTGAACCGGCCGGGCACCGGATTCCATCGAGCGTGCAGAGCACCGAGCACGGCGTAGCAGTCGCCGATCGATTCGACCAGCACGCGCACCGCGACCAAGTCGTAGATCTGCTCGAAGTCGTGGCCGCGCACGATCATCTTTTGGTAGACCGAGTAGTAGTGCTTGGGTCGCCCGGTGACGGTGGCTCGGATCTTGGAGTTCTTGAGATCGGCACCGATCTGCGTGCGCACCCGGGCCAGGTACTCCTCGCGGGCCGGGGTCCGCTCGGCCACCATCCGGACGATCTCGTCATAGACCTTGGGATAGAGGTAGGCGAAGGACAGATCTTCCAGCTCCCACTTGATCGTGTTCATCCCAAGTCGGTGCGCCAGCGGCGCAAAGATCTCCAACGTCTCGGCGGCCTTGCGGGCGGCCGACTCCGCAGACACGTAGCGCCAGGTGCGTGCGTTATGCAGGCGGTCGGCCAATTTGATGACCAGCACCCGGATGTCGCGGGACATCGCGACCACCATCTTGCGGACGGTCTCAGCCTGGGCCGCTTCTCCGTAGACGACCTTGTCCAGCTTGGTGACGCCATCGACCAACATGGCGATCTCGTCGCCGAATTCTGCGGTGAGCTGTGTGAGGGAGTATTCGGTGTCTTCGACCGTGTCGTGCAGCAGCGCGGCGGCGATGGTGGAGGGGGTCATGCCGAGCTCGGCCAGGATCGTGGCCACAGCCAACGGGTGGGTGATGTATGCATCCCCGCTCTTGCGCTGCTGACCGCGGTGGGCCTTCTCGGCCACGACGAAGGCCCGCTCGATCACGTGCAGATCACCTTTGGGGTGCGTCGCCCGCACCGCGCGCAGCAATGGCTCGAGGACCGGGTTGTCACTGGACCGGGTGCCACCGAGGATCGCCCAGCGAGCGCGGACTCCCGACGACGTCGCTGAGGCAGTCGATGCGACGTCCTCACTCATTGTCCAAGTGTATGTCGCAGACTCTCACCGCTATTCCACGCCGGTGCCCGCGACATCGCTGCGGCCGCTCAGTCGCTGAGGAGGGCCTGGACGCTGATCGACGGCAACTGGGACCGACCGTCCAGTGCGCTGATCTCCAGCACCACCTCGACCGCGGTGACCTCGCCGCCGGCGCGTTGGATCAGCTCGACCGTGGCGGCTCCCGTGCCACCAGTCGCGAGCACGTCATCCACCACGAGCACTCGCTGCCCGGATGTCACGGCGTCGACGTGCATTTCCAGCGTGGCGCTGCCGTATTCCAGGTCGTACTCCACCGCATACGTCTCGCAGGGCAGTTTGCCGGCCTTGCGGATCGGCACGAAGGCGACTTCGAGCTGCTGAGCGACCACGGCGCCGAAAAGAAACCCGCGGGCTTCGATGCCGGCCACCACGTCGACCCGTCCCCGGTGGCGACTGACCACGTCAGCGACCACGCGCCGGCTCAGGGCGGCGTCGGCCAGCAGCGGGGTGAAGTCCTTGAACGTCACCCCGGGCTGGGGGAAGTCGGGTATGTCGCGCAGAACTGCTGCTACGTCCCGCGCCAGGTGCGGATCCGGCGATGGGCTCGAAGGCTCGGTCATCGGCGTGACTTCGGCGGCTTCTTGGGCTGATTGCGTGGGCCACGCTGCGCGTACGGGTGCACCGTTCGGCCAGCAACCGATTCGCGCGGAGTGGAGGCAGCAGTTGCCCTCCGAGAGCCAGGAGCGCCACCCTCCGCGGTCTCGTCGTCAGTTGTCGTGTCACCGGACGTCGTCTCAAGAGCGTCCCCGGATACGGCGGCAGCCGATGCTGCTCGGCCAGCTTTACGCTCCACCTTGGTGTCGAGCGCCTTCACCTCCTCATCCTTTTGCCTGAGCTGCACGAGCAGGGGCGTGGCGATGAAGATGGAAGAGAACGTCCCGACGGTGATGCCGATGAACAAGGCGATGGCCAGGTCCAGCAGCGTGCCCGGGCCGATGAAGATGATGCCCACCACGACAATCGTGGCCACGGGGAGCAACGCCACTACCGAGGTGTTGATCGAGCGCACCAGCGTCTGATTGACCGCAAGGTTCGCGGACTGCTCGTAGGTCAACCGGCGCGTGTCCATGGCCTGCTCAGTGCTTTCCCGCACCTTGTCGAAGACCACGATGGTGTCGTAGATCGAGTATCCCAGGATCGTCAGGAACCCGATCATCGAGGCAGGCGAGACTTCGATCCCCAGCAGGGCGTAGGTCCCGACGGTGAATACCACGTCGTGCAACAGGGCAACGAGCGCGGCGGCAGCCATCTTCCACGTCCGGAAGTAAAGCGCAAGCACTAGCGAGACCAGCACCAAGAACGCAACCAGCGCCTGGATGGCCTTCGTGGTCACCGTGGATCCCCACGATGGACCGACGAAGGAACTCGAGACTTCCTCGGCGTCGACGCCGAAGGCTTCGGCGAGGTCGGCTCGCACCTCCTCCGACGGTCCGCTTTCCAACTGCCCGGTCTGAACGCGGATGGTGTCCGTGCCGATCAGTGTGACCGAGGCTTCGGAGTCCGGGGCCGACTGTGACACCGCTTCTTGCGCGGTGTCTTCGTAGCCAGAGCTGTCGCTCACCGCGCTGACCCGGAATTCGGAACCGCCGCGGAACTCGATGCCGAAGTTGATTCCTCGCCCGAGCAGTCCCACGAGTGAGAGCAGGATCAGGGCAGCAGAGATCGTGTACCACAGCTTGCGGCGGCCGACGATGTCGAACGAGCGCTTGCCGGTGTAGAGGTCGTTGCCGAGCTTGGCGAAACTGGCCATCAGACCGTGCCTCCTTCGATTTCGGCGCGCGAGGGTTTGACCCTGACCGGCGGCAGGTTGATCTGCCCGCGTCCCAGGTAGGTCGAGCGCTTGGCCCCCAGCCGCTCCGGGTCCATCCCGGACCAGCGGTGGCCCTCACCGAAGAACTTCGTGTTGGCCAGGATGCTGACCAACGGATGAGTGAACATAAAGATCACGATCAGGTCGATCACCGTGATGAGCCCCAACGTGAACGCGAAAGCCTTCACGCTGGATTCGGAGAGCCAAAACAGCACGCCGGCTGCGATCAGGTTCACCGCGTCGGAGATCAAGATGGTGCGGCGGGCGCGCAACCAGCCGGTGTCCACGGCATACCGAAGCGGTCGTCCGGCACGCACTTCATCTCGGACGCGTTCGAAGTAGACGATAAAGGAGTCGGCGGTAATACCGATGGCCACGATGAGCCCGGTCACCCCGGCCATGGTGAGTCGATAGTTGGTGGCCCAACCCAACAAGGTCACCGAGAGGTAGGCCAGCAGTCCGGCCACCACGAGGGAGCCGATGGTGACCAAGCCGAGGGCCCGATATTGCGCCAAGGAATACATGAACACCAGCAGCAAACCGACGATCCCGGCCTGAATACCGCGAGTCAGTTGCTGGCCACCCAGGGTGGGGCTGATCTGTTCGCTCGTCAGCGTGGTGAACGAGATGGGCAGCGCACCGAACTTGATCTGGTTGGCCAGCACCTCCGCGGTGTCGATGGTGAAGTTGCCGGTGATGCTGGCCTGTCCCCCCGAGATCGGCTGGTTGATGCCGGGCGCGGTGATGACGCTGCCGTCCAGAACGATGGCGAACCGGTTCTGTGCCTCCCCGCTGGGGAACTGGAAGAGGCGAGTGGTGATATCGGCGAACGTTGCGCCGCCGTCGTCGTCGAGGTCGAGGCTGACCTCCACGCGCCCGGTGGTGGCACCTTGTGCGTTGCTCTCGAAGCCCGCAATGGCGTCATCGACGCTTGCTCCCGTGAGCTCGACTGGACCGAGGATGTACTTCTCGACCCCGTCCGTCGAGCAGGCCACCACCGCCTGATCCTCAGGTGCGGCCGCGACCCGATCACCTTCCAAGCCGTCCGCGCAGTTGAGCGCGGTGAACTGCTCGCCGAGTTCGGGGGTGATCTGATCCAGCGAGCTGGGGTCGTCAACCGCGGTTGGCGCAACATCCTCTAGCGCAGGTGCGTCGGTGGTTTGCTCCGCGTCATCCGTGGAACCGGTCTGCTCGGCGTCGTCCTGAGCGCGCAGTCCCTCAGGGAACGCCCCGTTGTCGACCTCTGAGTCATCCGTCCGGGTGTCGTCAGGCGCAGTCTCGTCGGGGGCGATTTCTTCCAGCCCAGGCAGCTCGGGCAGGCCCTCCTCGGTGATGTCGCCTTCGGGCAGGGCCGGCGGCTCAAAACTGTCCGGTAGAGGCAAGAACGGCTCCGGCCCCTGCGGGTCGGGGTCCAGCCCGGAAGGCTGAGCGACGAGCACGGGTCGGAACTGCAACTGCGAAGAGCGACTCAGCGACTCCAACTGCTCAGCGGAGGGGTTGCCGGGGATGGCGACCGCGATGTTGTCTCCCCCCAGACGGGAGACCTCAGCCTCGGCGGTCCCGCTGCCGTCGATGCGGCGGCGGATGATGTCGATGGCCTGCTGGACCTGGTCCTCGTTGGCTTCACCCGAGGTGACCACAGGCTGAATGACGATCTGGCGCCCACCCGCCAAGTCCAGTCCCAACAGTGGAGTGAACTGGGCTTTGGGGTCCGCCCACTGCGTTGCTGCGACCAACCCGGTGAACATCAACAGGGCAATGGCGACGAGGGACCACAGGGTGCGGACGGCAGCGCGGTTACGTGGTTTGGCGGCCACCAGTCATCACCCCCTGTCCGTGTCAGGCGTGTCCAGTGAGTCGCCAGACCCGTCGTCGGAATCGTCCTCGTCGTTGTCGCTCGCAGGTACGGCTCCAGGAATCAGGGCGCGCCGGTCGAACGTCACCACCACGCCCGGAGCCACTTCAACGCGGACCACCGGCCCGTCGAGAGCGGCGATCGTGCCGAACATTCCGGCTCGAGTCATCACCGGGTCACCCGCCCGCAACTCCTGCTGAACTTTCGCTTCGCGACGGGCGCGGCGGCGTTGCGAGAAAATGAGATAAGCCAGCAGCGCAAGAGGCAATGCCAGAATGAGCACCGAGAATGAACCGGTCTGACCGCCGCTCGCAGCAGTGGTGATGGCAGGCATGAGCGTCCTTTAGCGAATAACTGATGGTGATCGGTAGAGGCATCGCATCGTGGCACGTGCCTGGGGCAGTCTAGGTGAGGCACGCAGGGTCACCAAAGAAGCGGCGACACGTCCCCAGCGAGGCGATCGACACCATGCCTCACTCACCGCTGCTTATCCCAAGCGACCGCCTTCACTCGTAAACGGCAAGGTGTGCTGCGTGCTGACCGACGCGGGGTCCGGTGGGGTCAGCCCCAGGTGCTTCCAGGCCGACGGGGAGGCGGCTCGTCCTCGCGGCGTCCGGAGCATGAAGCCTTCGCGCACCAGGAACGGCTCGGCCACCGTCTCGACGGTGTCAGGCTCTTCGCCCACCGAGACCGCCAACGTGCTCAAACCCACCGGACCCCCACCGAATCGGCGGCACAGGGCCTCCAACACCGCACGGTCCAGCCGATCCAGGCCGAGTTCGTCGACGTCGAAGAGGGCGAGGGCAGCCAGGGCAGCGTCCAGGTCGACGATGTGCTGACCGTGCACCTGCGCCCAGTCGCGCACCCGCCGCAACAGGCGGTTGGCGATCCGTGGCGTGCCCCGAGAACGCGAGGCGATCTGTTGGATCCCTGCCTCGTCGGCGTCGATATCCAGCAACTGCGCGTTGCGGGTCAAGATCGTCACAAGGTCCTTCGTGGCGTAGAAGTCCAGGTGACCGGTGAATCCGAAACGGTCACGCAAGGGCGCGGGCAACAATCCGGCCCGAGTGGTCGCGCCGACGACGGTGAATGGCGGCAACTCCAGGGGAATCGCCGTGGCACCCGGCCCTTTGCCGACAATGACGTCGACGCGAAAGTCCTCCATAGCCAAATAGAGCATTTCTTCGGCCGGACGGGACATCCGGTGGATTTCGTCGAGAAAGAGAACTTCGCCTTCGGCAAGGGAAGAAAGGATCGAGGCAAGATCGCCCGCGTGCTGAATCGCCGGACCACTGGTGATGCGTATCGGCTGCTCGAGCTCGGCGGCCACGATCATGGCCAGGGTGGTCTTGCCGAGACCCGGAGGCCCGGACAGCAGCACGTGATCGGGCGGTGCGTTACGGCGACGGGCGGCCTCAAGCAGGAGTCCGAGTTGGTCACAGACGCGTCCCTGACCGGGAAAATCCTTCAACCGGCGTGGGCGTAGGGCCGCCTCGACCTGTCGCTCCTCCTCGGGTGCATCGGCACCCACGAGCCGGTCTTCGTCAGGCACCGTCATCGACCCAGATCTTGCAGGGCAGCACGCAGCAGGCCGGCCACGTCCATGGGCTTGGCGCTGGCACGCTCACCGTCGTTGGCGCCATCGCTCGCACCGTCTGCTGCGGCTTCGGCATACCTCGCAGTCACCGAGCGCACCGTGTCATCGGCTTGCCGGGCACTCCACCCGAGCCCCACCAGAGCCTCGATCACCTCGACTGCCTTCGGGTGCGTTTGGCCTCTCAGCGTGGTGGATGATGCCTCGGCTGCGGCGGACCCCACGACCGGGGTGACTTTGTCGCGCAACTCCAGCACGATGCGTTCGGCTCCTTTGCGCCCGATACCAGGCACCTTGGTCAGAGCGACCAGATCGGCACCGGTGATGGCCCGTCGCACATCGTCTGGATCGTGCACCGCGAGCATCGCTTGCGCCAGGCGTGGCCCCACCCCGGACACGGTCTGCACCTGCTCGAAGATCACTTGCGCGTCGGCGTCGGCGAAGCCGTACAGCGTGAGGGATTCTTCGCGCACCACCATCGAGGTATGTAGATGCGCGGCCGCTCCCGTCCGAAAACCCGCCGCCGTGGCCGGGGTCGTGTGCACCTTCAGCCCGATCCCACCGACCTCGACCACCAGGTGGTCTAAGCCCACGTGGGCGACGCTCCCCCGCACTGACGCAATCATGATGTCCCTTTCGTATGTGTGACCTTTTTTGCGCTGAGGCGACGCTGACCCACGTGGACCGCCCAGGCCGCGGCGCTGCCGTTGGACCGCGCTTGGGCATGCAACTGAGCCAGCCGGTTGGGCCCGGCCTGAGCCGCGAGGGCTTCAGCACGTTTCATCCGGTCGCTCGATGCCGCCTGGTCGAGCTGACCTTGACCGCCCGTGCGCCACAGGTGGCAGATGGCCAGGGCCAAGGCGTCGGCCGCATCAGCCGGCTTGGGGGCCATTTCCAACTGCAAGATCCGGGTGATCATGTGAGTCACCTGCGCCTTGTCCGCCCGGCCATTGCCGCTGACGGCTGCCTTCACCTCGGTGGGGGTATGCAGCGCCAACGGCAGCCCGAGACGCGCCGCAGCAAGCATCGGCACGGCTGAGGCTTGAGCGGTGCCCATGATGCCTTTGATGTTTGCCTTGGCGAACACTCGCTCAACCGCCACTGCGTCCGGCTTGTAATCGGCCAGCCATTGGTCGATCTCCGTCTGCAGACTCAGCAGCCGCTCGGCGGGCTCATCGGTCACCGGAGTCCGCACGACCCCGACCGCCACCATCCGCAGGGTGCGCCCGCGCTCCCCCTCCACGACCCCCAGCCCGCAGCGGGTCAGCCCAGGGTCGACGCCGAGGACTCGCACGGTGGTCCTCCTCGCCGTTGGCGCTCGAAGCTGCAGTGGGTACCCAAGCATTGGGTGCCATGCGAACATGTGTTCGCTGCACACGCTACGCCGGGTCGGCTGGGACACTGCACCGACGCGCCGCATCGCCGGCTCAGGACATCTCCGCACCGCCAGCTCAGGAGGTCTGCCGCGTTAGCCGACGTCTGCATTGCACAACCAACGCAGACGTCACCGCAAGTGGCAGATGAACCGAGACGAGGTCGGCATGATGGGAATGGGGATGGCTAGTGACCACCGACAGACCACCGGTGGTCAGGACACGCAGAACTCGTTGCCGACCGGGTCGCTCATCCGGGTCCAACTGTGGCCGAACTCATCGTGGTCAGCGAGCTTGGTCGCCCCCAACGCCACCAGCCGTTCGATCTCGGCGGGCCGGTCAGAGGTGTCGAAGTCGATGTGCATCCGGTTCTTCACGCTCCGCCCCTCCGGCACCTGGACAAAGAACCAGTTGGGTCCAGGATGCTCTGCACCCAGCGACACGAAGAACTCGCTGGCACCCTCGTCGATCGGTATGCCGAGAGCCGCCGACCAGAAGGCCGCAACCGGCCTGGGGTCCTCGCAGTCCAGCGTGATGTTGGCCAGGTTCACGGTCATCGGATGCCCTCCAGTGCGATCAATCGATCAGGTGATCAGTCGTCTTCTTCCAGAATCGCCATCACGTCGGCCGAGATGTCGGCGTTGCTGTAGACGTTCTGCACGTCGTCGCAGTCCTCGAGCGCGTCGACCACTCGGATCATCTTGCGCGCACCATCGGCGTTCAACGGCACTTCGACGCTGGGCAGGAACGACACGTCCGCCGAGTCGTAGTCCAGCCCGGCCTCCTGCAGGGCGGTCCGCACGGCCACCATGTCGCTGGCCTCGGTGACTATCTCGAACGCCTCGTCCAAGGTGATGACGTCTTCGGCGCCGGCCTCCAGCACGATCTCCAAGATCTCGTCCTCCGTGTGACCCTCGCGAGGCACGAACACCACGCCCTTGCGGTTGAACAGATAGGCCACCGACCCGGAGTCAGCCATCGCCCCACCGTTACGCGTCAGCGAGGTGCGGACCTCCATCACGGCCCGGTTCTTATTGTCGGTCAGGCACTCGATCAGCAACGCCACCCCGCCAGGTGCATACCCCTCATACGTCAGCGCTTCGTATGCCGCCCCGCCGGCCTCGGCCCCGGAGCCACGCTTGAGCGCACGCTCGATGTTGTCGTTGGGCACCGACGTCTTCTTGGCCTTCTGCACCGCGTCGTACAGGGTCGGGTTGCCGGCCATGTCGCCGCCGCCGGTGCGCGCCGCGACTTCGATGTTCTTGATCAATTTGGCGAACGACTTAGCACGTTTGGCGTCAATTGCCGCCTTCTTGTGCTTGGTCGTCGCCCATTTGGAATGCCCACTCATGGTCTTCCCTCATCTTCGGCTGCGGATCGACGCTCGATGTTACCGCTGTGCTGCGCCGCCATCGCGACAAACAGCGAATGGAAGCGGTGATCGGTCGTCATCTCGGGGTGAAAGGACGTCGCCAAGGCATTGCCCTGGCGCACGGCCACGACGTGATCGGCGCCTTCGTAGTCGACCGTGGCCAACACCTCGACACCCGGCCCAACGCGCTCGACCCACGGGGCGCGGATGAATACCGCACGGAACGGCTGGTCCTGGTCTGAGTCGATCCCGTATGTCGCGCTGCCCGTGTATGCCGAATCGCCCGTGAGCCCGGCCACATCCAGATCGCATTCGAACGAGTCAACTTGGCGGCCGAAGGCATTGCGGCGCACCGTGATGTCGAGACCGCCGAGGCTCTGTTGGTTTCGGTGACCGTCCAGCACCTGGGCCGAGAGCATGATCATCCCGGCGCACGAGCCGAACACGGGCATACCGCTGGCGATCCGCGCCTGGATGGGATCGCGCACCCCGAAGATCCGGGTCAGCCGGTCAATGGTCGACGACTCGCCGCCGGGAATGACGAGGCCGTCGACGCGCTCGACTTCCTCAGGTCGTCGGACGTCCAGCGTCGCGGCACCGGCGGCTGCCAGCGCCGCGCGGTGCTCACGCACGTCGCCTTGCAGCGACAAGACGCCGATGAGTGGCCTCACCACCCGCGTTCGGCGAGGCGGTGCGGCTCGGGGATGTCATCGACGTTGATCCCGACCATGGCCTCACCCAGACCCCGGGAAACCTGGGCCAGCACGGCAGGGTCATCGTGGAACGTCGTGGCCTTGACGATCGCTTCGGCGCGAGCCTGCGGGTTGCCGGACTTGAAGATACCCGAGCCGACGAACACACCCTCGGCACCGAGCTGCATCATCATCGCGGCGTCGGCCGGGGTGGCGATGCCACCTGCGGTGAACATCACCACGGGCAAGGCACCGGCCTCGGCGACCTCCTTGACCAGGTCGTACGGGGCCTGAAGTTCCTTGGCCGCGACATACAACTCATCCGGCGACAGGCTCTTCAACCGGCGGATCTCGCCGCCGATCTTGCGCATGTGCATCGTGGCGTTGGAGACGTCACCGGTGCCGGCTTCACCCTTGGAGCGGATCATCGCCGCGCCCTCGGTGATCCGGCGCAGCGCCTCGCCCAGGTTGGTCGCGCCACAGACGAAGGGCACCGTGAAGTTCCACTTCTCGATGTGGTTGGCGTAGTCGGCCGGCGTCAACACCTCCGACTCATCGATGTAGTCCACACCCATGGACTGCAGGATCTGCGCCTCGACGAAGTGCCCAATCCGGGCCTTGGCCATCACCGGGATGGACACGGCGACGATGATCCCGGCGATCATGTCGGGGTCGCTCATCCGGGCCACGCCACCCTGGGCCCGGATGTCGGCGGGCACGCGCTCCAAAGCCATGACGGCCACGGCACCGGCGTCCTCGGCGATGATGGCCTGCTCCGGCGTGACCACGTCCATGATCACGCCACCCTTGAGCATGTCGGCCATCCCGCGCTTGACTCGCGTGGTGCCGCTGCGCTGCTCGGGGGCGGACTCGGGGAGAGACATCAGAAAGCCTTTCATCGTGCTGTTCGCGGGGGTGACTCGCGCGCGTATGGCTGAGTCAGCCCCTTAGTCTACGGGCAGCGAATCAGATCGGCGGAGGCCATCCGTCGTCGAAAAGTACCGGCTCGGGAAGGGCCGTGTGCCCGGCGAGGTGGAGGGCACGCACCGCAGCCCGTCGTCGGACCACGAGGGTCTGCTCCACCGCCTCATTATGGAAGCGCCGCGCCAGTCGAACCCGCATCGCCGCCTCCTCCAACTCATCTGGCGGCTGCGGAAAGACCAAGCGCATGAGGTCGGTCAGCGCGCTCTCCGCGGCGCACCGTTGGCCGTCCCACATGCCCTCGAAGTCCATACAGGTGCGTGCCGCATCAATCAGGAGGGCACCGCTGGCCGGGTCCAGGTCGCCCCCATACGCCACCTCGATCGCCGTCTGTGATCGGCGCAAGCTCTGCGCCTCCAAGGCCGAACCCGTAGCCTCCAACCGGGTATGCAGGCGGTCCAGTCTGACCGCCGTGTAGGACAGGTACCAGCCGAGCACCAACAACGCGACCAGCATAAGGGCGATGATGCTCGCTGGCTCCATCAGGCCCCCTTGAAGGTCCGGCGCAGACCGGAGCGGTGTCGACCGACCACACTCCCGGCGGGTCGGACGGAGTCGTAGACCGCGAGCACCTGGCGCCCCACCCGGGACCAGTCGAAGCGGGCCGCGCGGACGGGGCCGCCCAGAGACAGCTCAGCCCGCAGACGCGCCGAACTCAACACGTGCAGCACCGCAGCAGCCAAGGACTGAGGATCGCCCCGCTCGAAGATCACCCCCGCGCTTCCGCCGTCCAAGACCTCGACGAAGGCGGGCAAGTTGCTCGCCACCACCGGCGCTCCGGCGGCCATCGCCTCCACCAAGATGATCCCGAAACTCTCGCCACCCAGGTTCGGAGCCACGTACACGTCAGCGGTCCCCAGCAGGTCCACCTTCTCGGCCTCGCTGACCGCCCCGACGAAGTCGCAGGCGCGGGCCACAGTGGGCGGCAGGCCACGGATAATGTCGGCGCGCTCACCTGGACCGGCGATGACGATCTGGGCGTTCGGGTGGGCCTCGAGGATGGCGGGCACGGCGTCCAACAGCACCGCAAGGCCCTTGCGGGGTTCGGTGAAGCGGCCCAGGAACACGATGCGCGGCCGGTCCACCTGGTCCCTGCTGGTCGGTCGGATGCGGGGCCGCTGTTGGCCCACAGTGAACCGGGCCGCGTCGACGCCGTTGGGGATGACGACGCATTCGCCGCCCAGTTGGGTGGACACCGTCTCCTGAGCCTGCCGCGAGACGGCGATGCGGCCGGAAATCTTGTCCATCCCAGGCTGCAGCATCGGGCCAGCCAGCCGCAACGATCGGGACTTGACCTGCTCGGAGTGAAAGGTGGCGACGATCGGACCGGCCACCGCCCACAGCGCGAGCAGCGACACGCTCGGGCTGGCCGGTTCGTGGATGTGCACCACGTCGAACTGACCCTCGTCCACCCAGGTCCGCACCCGGGCGGCGACGACCGGCCCGAACGCCAAACGGGCTACCGACCCGTTGTAGCGCACGGGCACTGCGCGGCCCGCGTTCACCGCATACG
>JBGTGC010000221.1:0-13717 GCA_041746935.1 Dermatophilaceae bacterium | reverse complement strand
GCCGGGCGCAATTGCGGCAGTCGCTGGCTCATCGGGCACCCACGCGTTCCGGAGCCGCAGCAGCCGCGACGGTGCGAGGCGCAGGCGCGGTCCCGCTGCCCACCTTCGGCTGACGAATCCTCGGATAGATCAGGCACAATCACTGCATGTCGTTGCCCGTTCATCCTCAGCAGCGACCCGCTGACCCCTCGGCCCGACGTGGTCGCCGTGCCGATCCAGCCGTCGTGGCTCTGGCGCTGGTGGCTGGGATCCTGGGTGGGGCCATCGGAGCGTTCGCGATGGGCAGCCTCGACCCGGATCAAGAACGCCCCTCGGTCACCTCCACGCTCCCGCTGACCCCAGCCGCTGACGGCAGTGTCCAACAGGGCTCCGTGGCGGCGATCGCGCAAGGGGCGCTGCCCAGCGTGGTCTTGATCACCGTGGGCAGCGAGGTCGAAGGGGGAGTGGGATCTGGGTTCGTCATCGATGAGGCCGGATACATCGTGACCAATCTGCACGTGGTGCAACAGGCCCTCGATGCGCAGGAGTCGGTCACCGTGGAGTTCATGAACTCTGAACCGATGGACGCCGAGATCGTCGGCGGGGACCCGGCATACGACATCGCAGTGCTGAAGGTTGACACGACCGGACTGCCAGCGCTGGAGTTGGCCGATACCGTGCCCGCTCAGGTGGGGGCCCCAGTCGTAGCCGTGGGGGCACCGCTAGGGCTCGAAGCCACTGTGACGGCCGGGATCGTTTCAGCGCTGGATCGGCCGGTGGTGGCCGGCGCCATCGAGACTGCATCCTTCATCAATGCCATCCAGACCGATGCGGCTATCAACCCGGGCAACTCCGGTGGACCGCTGCTGGACATGACGGGCCGGGTGATCGGCGTGAACTCGGCCATCGCGCAGTTGCCTGGCCAAGGTGGACTGGCCCCCGGCGGCAGTATCGGCCTGGGCTTCGCGATCCCAGCGGCTCAGGTGGCCCGCACGGCCCGGTCGCTGATCGAGACCGGCACCAGCGACCACCCAGTCATCGGGGTCTTCGTCGACCTGACCTATAGCGGTGAGGGCGCGCGGGTGCAGAGCGAGTCGCAGGACGGCACTGCGCCCGTCGTTGCTGGCGGTCCGGCTGACGAGGCGGGGGTCGAGCCGGGCGACGTGATCCTGGCTATCGACGGCCAGCGGATCGACGACGGTAGTGACCTGATCGTCACGCTGCGTGCTCGCGAAATCGGCGAGGATGTCGAGTTGCTGGTGCGCTCTGGCGATGGCGGCGAGCGGACCCTGACGATGACCTTGCGTGGAGCTGCACAGTGATGGCGGTGCACCTGCCGTGCTGAATATAGGTAGCGGCGAAATCCTCTTGCTCTTGATCTTGGCCGTCATCATCCTGGGGCCGAGCAAACTGCCGGAGTATGCCGCGAGCTTGGCTCGGCTGGTCCGTAATCTGCGGGACATGGCCGAGGGAGCCAAAACGCAAATCAAGGAAGAGATGGGCCCGGCCTTCGACGACGTCAACTGGGATCAGCTCGACCCGCGGCAATACGACCCACGGCGGATCGTGCGCGAAGCCTTGGCCGCGCCGAGCGACAAGGCCAAGACCACAGCCGAGATGGCCGGGATGGTGCCCGTGGACTCGTCGGGAAATCCTGATGCTTCCAAGGACGCGGCGGGCAAGGCCGCTGCCGCCAAAGACACCAAGCCTAAGCAGCCCCTGCGGCCAGCAACCGTGCGTCGACCTCGCGAACGGTTCGACCCAGCCCTGCCGACACCGTTCGACGTCGACGCGACCTAGCGGCCTCGATCAGCCGGTAAGGCCGTCAGGCCGGGGTGATGCCCAGTTTGCGCCCCGCCAGTCCACGCCCACGGGCAGCCAACGTCCGAGCGATGGCCCGTAGGGCAGTCGCGGCCGGGGAGTCGGGGTGGCCCAGCACCACCGGGACGCCGACATCGCCGCCCTCGCGCACCGTGACGTCCAACGGAATCTGACCGAGCAGCGGCACGTCAGCCCCGATGGACCGTGACAGCGACGCGGCCACGGTCGCCCCGCCACCGGATCCGAAGATCTCTTGGCGTGAGCCGTCGGGCAGCTCCAGCCACGACATGTTCTCGATCACACCGACGAGGCGTTGATGGGTCTGCAGCGCAATCGCTCCGGCTCGCTCGGCGACCTCGGCCGCAGCCAACTGCGGGGTCGTGACGACCAGCAACTCAGAGTTCGGCAGCAACTGAGCCACCGTGATGGCGATGTCTCCGGTGCCGGGGGGCAGGTCGAGCAGCAGCACGTCCAGGTCGCCCCAGAACACGTCACCGAGGAACTGCTGCATCGCCCGGTGCAACATCGGCCCACGCCACACCACAGGCTGATTGCCGGGGACGAACATCCCGATCGAGATGACCTTCACCTCTTGGGCGATCGGCGGCAAAATCATGTCGTCGACCTGGGTGGGTGGGCGGGACACTCCGAGCATCCGGGGCACCGAGAAGCCGTAGATGTCAGCATCGACGACGCCGACCCGTAGGCCCTGCTCAGCCATTGCTGCAGCGAGGTTGACGGTGATCGAGGACTTGCCGACTCCGCCCTTTCCGGAGGCTACGGCATACACCCGAGTAAGGGTGTCCGGCCGAGCAAAGGGGATCTCCTTCTCGGGAGCACCACCGCGGAGGTTGGTGCGCAGCGTCGAGCGCTGTTCGTCGCTCATCACCCCGAGCTGAACAGAGACCGAGGTGACGTCCGCGACGGCGCTCAGAGCCGCAGTCACCTCGCGGGTGATGGTCTCCTTCATCGGGCAACCAGGCACTGTCAGCAGGATGGTCGTGGTGACCTCGCCGGTATCGGTGGCATCGACCGCTTCGACCATCCCCAGCTCGGTGATCGGCTTGCGGATCTCGGGGTCGTTGACCTTGGTCAGGGCAGCGTGCAGGGCGTCGAGAGAAGGAGCTGGCATGGCTCTATCGTAAGTCGCCGATCATGGGGTGGAGTGCCCAGGCCCGCGCGCCTGTGGCTCATCCCCCTCGGCGTCGGCCCGCTCCAGACTCACCTGCAGCCCCCGCTCGGCCATGTCGTCCAGCAAGCCGCGCAGCTCCGAGCGCACGAAGTCACGAGTGGCGACGTCTCGCATGGCAATCCGCAAAGACGCGACCTCACGAGTCAGGAACTCGGTTTCGGCCAGCGCACGCTCATCTCGAGTGCGGTCCTGCTCGATCGTGACCTTGTCCCGGTCGGCCTGGCGGTTCTGGGCCAACAAGATCAACGGCGCAGCGTATGAAGCCTGCAGGCTGAGCATCAACGTCAAGAAGATGAAGGCATAGGGATCAAAACGCGCACCGGAGGGGGCCAAGGTGTTCCACAGCAGCCAGATCAGGACGAACAACGACATGTAGGCCAGGAAGCGGGCGGTGCCCATGAACCGAGCGAAGCCCTCGGCGAACTTGCCAAAGGTGTCCGGGTCCATGCTGGGCCGCAACAGCCTGCGTCGGTCCTTGCTCATCGGTTGGTCCAGGCGCTCGCTGGAGCGTGCCCGATCGCTGCGTAGCCGTCGGCGAGGAGTGCGCTTGTCCTCAGCCATGGGCTTTCATCTCCAAAGCGTCATCGTGCTCGCGCCAATCGGCAGGTAACAGGTGGTCCAACACGTCGTCGACGCTGACCGCGCCGAGCAGGCGACCTTCCCGGTCAGTCACCGGAAGGGCAACCAGGTTGTAGGTGGCCAGCAGGCGGGTGACCGTGCTCAGCGCGGCCTCGGGGCCGACCGGGTCGATCGCGGCATCCAGGACGCCGCCGACCGATTCTTGTGGAGGCTCACGAAGCAGCCGCTGGATGTGGACTACTCCGAGGTATTTGCCAGTCGGGGTCTCGTGGGGTGGTCGGGCGACGAAAACCAACGACGCCAACGCCGGTGAGACCTCTTCACGGCGCACCATCGCCAGCGCTTCGGCGATGCTGGCATCAGGCCCGAGGATGACCGGCTCCGGCGTCATCATCCCGCCCGCGGTGTCGTCCTCATACGCGAGCAATCTGCGGATGGGTGCCGCTTCGTCGGGCTCCATCACTTGCAGCAACTGCTCGGCCTTGTCTTCCGGCAGTTCGGAGAGCAGGTCGGTGGCGTCGTCGGGCTCCATCGCTTCGAGAACGTCCGCCGCGCGCTCTAAATCCAGGTTGATCAAGATCTCCACCCGGTCGTCCTGCGGCAGTTCCTCTAGGACGTCGGCCAAGACGGCGTCCTGCAGGGCGTCGGCCACTTCGCCGCGCCGCTTGGAGGGAAGGTCGTGGATCGCTTCAGCCAGGTCAGCGGTCTTCAGGCCCTCGTAGGACTCCAACAAGGCGTCCACGGCCTGGGCAGGGCCGCTGGAAGACAAGCCGGTGACCAGGTCGATGTCGACCAGCATCGTCTCGCCCCGCCGACGTCTCAGGCCCAAGCTGCGATGCCGCCGTTCATCCGGGGTGCCTTTACGCACGAAGACCTTGGTGACCCGCCAATCGCGGGTGCGCTGCAGGTCCAAGGCCAGGTCCTCGACCACAGCGGGGAAAGTCTCGTCGTCTTGGCGCACCGAGACCCGCCGGTCCAACAACTCCGCCACGGCGAGCGTCTCACTTCGGCGCTGCTCGAATCGGCGCATGTTCACCAGACCGGTGGTGATGATCTGTCCCGCGTCGATGTTGGTGACCCTGGTCATCGGCAGGAAAACGCGTCGGCGGCCCGGGACTTCGATCACCAGGCCAACGACCCGTGTGCCGTGCGAGGTGTTGCTGCTTCCGGTCCCGAAGGTCACGACCACGTCGCGAACGCGCCCCACCTCATCGCCCAGTGGATCAAAGACACTGAGGCCGTTGAGTCGGGCGACGAAAACGCGGGAGTTGCTCACCGGGGACACGATACCCATCGCCTGTAAGCAGGTGAGGTAGATCACCAGCCTCGCTGGAACATCCCGAAGCCCCACAGCGTAGTAATGAGTGTACGCAAAAACACTCCTTAGAAAGGCAGCAACATCATCATGGCTATCCCCTCAGGGATGATCTACATCGCTTCCGCAGACCGTGCCTTCCGGCACACGTCGCCGGCCGATATCGCGCGCCGCCCCGTCAAGCCGCGCCGCAAGTGGCTTCGCCGTTGATCTAACCGCGCCCACTTCATCGCGAACGTTGCCCGAAAGTGTGAAGATAGAGCTTGTGACTTCTTCCATGCCTCAACGTGGCGCTCGCTCGGCCCGACCGGGGGCTGGTCTCACCCTGAACTACCCCATGTCGCTCGGTGTCTTCGAGAAATATGACGAGGCTCAGCGGGCCGTGGACTATCTCTCTGATGAAGAGTTTCCTGTCCAGAACTGCATGATCGTCGGCACGGACTTGCGACAGGTTGAGCGTGTCACCGGACGGCTGACGCTGGGACGCGTCGTGCTCGGGGGTGTGCTGTCCGGTGCCTGGTTGGGACTCTTTGTGGGGTTGATCTTTGCGCTGTTCGCCAACGCGGGCGACGCCCTGATGACCATCTTCTACTGTGTTGGGTTCGGTGCGGTTTTCGGTGTCGTCTGGGCCGTTCTGGGCTATCTGATGACCCAGGGACGTCGAGACTTCACGTCCGTCTCTCAGGTCGTGGCCACGCGCTACGAACTGCTGACCGAGCACAAACACGCCCAGCAGGCTCGTGACCTGCTCGAGGCTATGCCGGCGGCCCCCTCCTGAGCCCACCGTCTTTTAGATGCGCTGACCGCATCGGGCGATCCATTGCTCGACCTGGTCGGCGCTGCGGGGCAACATGGCGGACAGATTGCGGTTGCCGTCGGCGGTGATGAGGACATCGTCCTCGATCCGCACCCCGATGCCGCGCAGTTCTTCGGGCACCAGCGAGTCATCGGACTTGAAATACAGGCCTGGCTCGACTGTGATCACCATGCCTTCTCGCAGCTCGCCGTCCATGTATTCCTCGCGCAGGGCCAAGGCGCAGTCGTGAACGTCAAGCCCCAAATGGTGGCTAGTTCCGTGGACCATCCACCGGCGATGGAACTGGCCGTGATCCGGATCCAGCGTCTCCTCCACGCCCACCCCCTGCGGCAGCAGGCCCCAGGCGTGCAGCGTCTCGGCGATGACGCGGATGGCGGCGGCGTGCACATCTTTGAACTGATTGCCGGGTCGGGCCGCTGCCAAGCCAGCGTCCTGGGCGGCCAACACCGCGTCATACACCCGTCGCTGGGCTTCGCTGAAGGTGCCGCTTGTCGGCAGGGTGCGCGTCACGTCTGCGGTGTATAGCGCGTCGGTCTCCACTCCGGCATCCAGCAGCAGAAGGTCACCCTCGCTGATGGCCCCGGTGTTGCGGGTCCAGTGCAGCGTGGTGGCGTGATCCCCGCTGGCACAGATCGAGTCGTATCCCACGCCGTTGCCGGCCGCCCGGGCGTGTAGTCCGAAGACTCCTTCCACCCAACGCTCCCCGCGGTCATGCGCAACCGCCTGGGGCAACGCCGCGACCACTGCATCGAAGGCCCCGGCGGTGGCCTCGACCGCGATGGACATTTGCTCGATCTCCCATTCGTCCTTGACGAGACGGACCGTGGAGAGGTGGCGGGCCAACTCCGCGTCAGCCTCCTCGGATGCGCTCCGCGGCTGCTCGGAACCCTGCTCGGCCTCATCACTCGCCTCCAACGTGCCTTGCCCCCGGATGCCGTCGACGATCGCGGCGACCTCGCTGTCAGCATCGCGGACAACGCGCACTGACACGCTGGGCACGTCCTTGGCCACGGCGTCGTCCAACTCGCTCAGGTTGCGCGTGGTCACCGACAACTCAGCCGCGATGTCGCTCAATGTGGGACGCCGGCCGATCCAGAACTCACCCATCCGCGAGTCGGCGTAAAACTCCGCACTGTCTCGACCGGCGGGGGGCCTGAGGTAGAGCACCGCTTCGTGGCCGCCCTCGACCAGCGGGTCCATCACCAGCACAGCGTCCGGCTCGCGATCGGCACCGAGGCCGCTGAGGTGCGCGAAGGCGCTGTGTGGGCGGAAAACGTAGTCGGTGTCGTTGTTGCGCACTTTCAGGCCGCCGGCGGGCACCACTAAGCGTTCGCCCGGAAACGCCTCGCTCAAGGTCAGGCGGCGCTGCCGCGCATACGGTGCGACGGCGTGGGCTGGTGGCGGCTCGACAGTCTGCGGCGTCCATCCCTGTCCCATGAACGCGGCAAAGGCGGCACCGGTGGGACGACTTCGGTGGCCGGCTTTGGTCTGCTGCTGACTCATTCATCCATGGTGGCACGCAGATTGGTGACCTCACAGTTGGAGTGCCTACGCTGGCCTGCGTGAGTGTGTCAGTGGGCAAGTCCGGAGCCAAGGATCTGCGGGGTCGTGAGATCACCGGGCCTCAGGTCAAGGCCACCGCCAGCGTGGGCAAGATTTGGCGCGATCGGGCCAACTGGGCGGTGCGGGGCATCGGTCCTCCCACGGTGCCCATCGCGGTCCCTGGGGCTGACGATGACGTCTCGCAGCGCCACGCCCGCGCCGTGCTGGACCTTGGCCTTCGGATCGGGGAGGCATCTTTGTCGACGGGGGCTTCGGCGGCCGAAGTGGTGACCACGGTGTTGCGGGTGACGTCGGCATACGGGATCAAGTCGACGGCGGTCGATATCACCTACACCTCCGTCTCGGTGTCGATGCAACGTGGAATCCACGAAGATCCCCTATCGGTGATGCGGGTCATCAAGGCGCGTTCGATGGACTTCACCCGCTTTCAAGGGCTCCAAGTCCTTGTCGACGACTTGTGCGCTACCGACGACCAACTGATGCCCAACGCTGACCCCGTCTGGGTGCGTATCCCCGTCGACGACGCGCGGGCTCGGCTGGCCGAGATCCTCACCAAGCCGCACCCTTACCGGCGCTGGGTGGTGACCGTGGGGATGGCCCTGACCGCCGTGGGAGTCACCATCTTGTTCGGTGCCGGGCCGACCATGTGGCTCGTGGCCGGGCTCAGCGCTGCTGCCGTGGACCGTGTGCAACGGATCCTCTATCGCATCGGCGTGGCCTCGTTCTTCAGCCAGGCGATCAGCGCCGCTATCCCCTCGATCATCGCTGTGGTGCTTTTTTGGATTTCGCTGCCTAGCGACAGGGAGGGAGGTATCCCGGGGCTGGGCATCGACATCCCAGGTCTGTCCAACCCCTCGCTGGTCGTCGTGTCGGGCATCATCGTCCTGCTGGCAGGGCTATCGGTGATGGGTGCAGCCCAGGACGCGCTCGATGGTTACTACGTCACTGCCGGTGCCCGCGGGCTCGAGGTCGTCATGCTTACGTTGGGCATCGCCGTTGGCATCGCCCTCGTGCTCTCGATTGCCAACGCTGCCGGCATGCCGCTGGTCCTCAATACCGACGTCAACGAGGGCACCAGCCCGATGGGCGGGACGTTCGGGGCCATCTTGGTGGCCATTGGGTTCTGTATGACGCACTACACAGGGATGCGGGCCACGTTGGTCTCGGCAGCCCTGGCTGCGGTGGCGTGGGTGACCTTCCAGGCGTCTTTGTCACTAGGTTTGTCGCAGTCGCCGTCCTCGGCGCTGGCTGCGACCGCTGTCGGCGTACTGGCATACACGGTTCACCACCAACTCCGGGTGCCCGAGCTGGTCATCAGCACCGCCGCCATTGTCTGCCTGCTGCCCGGCCTGGCGGTATACACGGCCATCTTCCTGGTCATGTTGAACTCCTCGGAGTTCCTCGACCTGGCGATTTTGGAAATGCTCACCGCGCTGGCGGTCGGCTTGGGCTTGGCGGCTGGGCTGTCCATCGGCGGGTATGCCGCGCGCCGCCGGTTCGGTTTGGACAGGTCCGCGTTGCGCGCGCGCCGTCGATCACTCGGTGCCTATCAGGACTGACCCTCGCCCCATTGCCAGGATTCGAGGATCGAGTCCAACTCTCGGTTGGCCTCGTTGTTGCTTTCGCCCTCGCGCTGTGAGGTCGAGAAGATGATGAGGTATTGAGTGTCCAGGGCAACCGTCAGGGCAAGTGCGCCGTAGGTCTGCGGGTTCAGGCAGCGGGACATGAGACACCTAAGCAACTGGGCTGAGGTCCGCTCTAGGCGGCGCGCCAGGGCCGTGCAGGGTGTTGAGCGGTAGGGACAGCAGGCTGGAATACGGTGGCCCCTATGTCCGCACAGCTTCCGGTGATTGATCTGCATACCCATTCCAATTGCAGCGATGGCACCCAAGAACCCGCAGACGTGGTGCGCTCTGCTGCCGCAGCCGGCATCGACGTCCTCTCACTCACCGATCACGACGTCATCGCGGGATGGATGCCGGCGGCGCAGGCGGCAGCGGAAGTGGGGGTGTCCTTGGTCCCCGGCGTCGAGTTGTCGACGCAGTCCGACGGGATCTCGGTGCACATCCTCGCTTACCTCCTCGACCCTGAGCACCGCGAACTCGCTGACCTGATGACGGCCGTCCGCGCTCATCGAGACACGCGGATGCGCAGGACGGTGGACTTGCTCTCGGCCGATGGATATCCGGTGGGCTACGACGCGATCCTGGAGCACGTGGGCACCGGGGTCACGCTCGGCCGACCGCACGTGGCCGACGCGCTCGTCCGCTCCGGGGCCTTCGTCGATCGCAACGCAGTGTTCGAGGACCTGCTGCACTCCCGCAGTCGCTACTACGTGCGGCACTGGGCACCACAGGCCAGCGACGCGGTGCAACTGATCCGTGCTGCCGGGGGAGTGCCGATCATGGCCCACCCGTTCGCGCACGCCCGCGGACGCACGGTGACCGAGACCGTCATCGGTGATCTTGTCGAGGCTGGACTCGCAGGTCTGGAGGTCCATCACCGCGACCACGACGCGGTAGCGATGCAGCAGGCCGGTGCCCTGTGCGCCCGCTGGGGTCTGATCCAGACAGGGTCCAGTGACTATCACGGCACCGGCAAATCGAACGCGCTGGCCGAGTTCACCACCGATCCCCAGCAGTTCGACCGCATCCTGGAGCGAGGGTCCGGCAGCGCCCTGATGGGACACCAACCGTGACTGATCAGGCGCGACCAGCTCGTTTGTTGAGCGTAAGCCCATCGAAACTCGGTCAATGGTTGGATTGTCCGCGCGCCTATCGGATGCAGTATCTGGACCGGCCTCGGCCTAGCAAAGGCCCGCAACGGGCCATCGCCTCCATCGGCAACTCCACCCACGCCACCTTGGCTCAGTTCTGGGACCTGCCAGAACGCGACCGAACGCCGACCGCCGTCGAGGAACTGATGGCTCGCCTGTGGCAGCGCTCAGGCTTCGTCGACGAAGTGCAGTCTGCGCAGTGGCGGGGCCGCGCTACCGGCTGGGTCATCGACTATCTGAGCACGATCGACCGACGTGCGCAGCCGACTGCAGTGGAACGCACGGTGTCGATTCCGACCGAGCGCCTCGCGATCACCGGCCGGGTTGATCGGGCGCAGGACCGTGATGGTGAGTTGGTGGTCATCGATTACAAGACCGGCAGCAAGGGTGTCGAGGCGGGCAGTGCCCGTACGTCGTTGGCGCTCGGCCTCTATGCGCTGGCCCTGTCACGCATGTTCCGGCGGCCGGTGCGGCTGGTCGAATTGCACCACGTGCCGACGGGGTCTGTGGATGCGCATCGGCATACCGACGAGTCGTTAGCCCGCAAACTCGCCGAAGCAGAGTCGATCGGGCTGGACCTGAGGGCGGCCGAGCAGGACTACGCCGAGCATGGCGTGGACGCGCAGTCGTTCCCGCCAAACCCATCGGCGCTTTGCCGGTGGTGCGACGTGCAGGAGCACTGTCCGATCGGACTCACGGTCGGCCCGGCTCACCCTGGGTGGGTGGGGCTCGACGCGCTCGCCTCTACCGTGCAGGCAACACGGTCAACCCCCTTTGCTCAGTCCAAGGAAGGGGTCGCGCCGGCACCCTGACTGCCACTGCTGCGACGGCGCCGACGACGCTGACCTTGGCCACCACCAGCCGAAGAGCCGCGTTCGACGGTGCTGGTGCGCTTGGCCCGGTGGCCCCGATCCCCAGCGGTCTGCCCGCCGGAAGAGCCCGAGTCGCCCGTGTTGCCCTTGGCCCCACCGGCGTTGCCCTTGGGCCCGCCGCGCTGTGGCCGATCACGCCCGCCCTGGGGCTTGCGGCGTCCCGCTGAGCCCTCGATGTCTTCGACCCGCTCGGCCCCGAGCCCTGCCCTGGTCCGGGCTGAGCGGGGCAGCGTGCCCTTGGTGCCCCCGGGGATCTGCTGGTCGCTGAACAGGTGCGGCGAGGATGAATACGTTTCCTGCGGCTCGGGTATGCCGAGGTCCAGCGCCTTGTTGATGAGGGTCCAGCGGTGCAAGTCGTCCCAATCGACAAAGGTCACGGCCACGCCCGTCGCGCCGGCGCGCCCAGTCCGACCGGTACGGTGCAGATAGGTCTTTTCGTCCTCGGGGCACTGGAAGTTGATGACGTGGGTGACCAACTCGACATCGATGCCTCGCGCCGCCACATCTGTGGCCACGAGCACGTCGACCTTGCCGGCCCGGAACGCGCGCAGGGCCTGCTCACGCGCACCCTGGCCAAGGTCGCCATGGATGGCGGCTGAGGCGAACCCGCGGTCTGCGAGATCGTCAGCGACCTTGGCTGCCGTGCGCTTGGTGCGCGCGAAGATGATGCTCAAGCCGCGATCCTTGGACTGCAGGATGCGGGCGACCATTTCGACCTTGTCCATCGCGTGCGCCCGATACACGAAGTGCTCTACGGCCGCGATGGTGTGCTTGTCGTCACCCTCGGTGATGGCGCGAATGTGGGTCGGCTGGGTCATGTAACTGCGAGCCAGCGCGACCACGGCCCCGGGCATCGTGGCACTGAACAGCATCGTTTGGCGCCCGGCCGGAGTCATCGACAGCAATTTTTCGACGTCGGGCAAGAAGCCTAGGTCCAACATCTCATCCGCCTCATCGAGCACGACGGAACGAGCGTGCGCGAGCGTGAGGTGGCCCTTCTCCGCGAGGTCGATGAGCCGCCCCGGGGTGCCGACGACGATCTCGACTCCGGCTTTCAACGCTTCGATCTGCGGCTCGTAGGCCCGCCCGCCGTAGACGGTGAGCACCCGGATGCCGCGGCGGGCCCCGGCCCGCATCAAGTCTTGAGCGACCTGGCTGGCCAGCTCACGTGTGGGAGCGACCGCAAGAGCCTGCGGAGCGCCCGGTCGCTCGAGAGCCTCGAAGCCCCCGTCGGTGGGTGCCACAACGCGCTGCAGCATTGGCAGGCCGAACCCGAGGGTCTTGCCCGTGCCGGTCTTGGCCTGACCGATGATGTCGTGCCCACCTAAGGCCACCGGCAAGGTCATCGCCTGGATGGGGAAAGGATGGGTGATGCCGTGCTCGGCGAGCGACGCCACGACGTCGGGATGGATGTTGAAGTCGGCGAAGGTGCGTGTTTCTTCCATGAATCTCTCTGATCGGCTGTGTTGAGCCGTCGGGCTCTACACAAATGAAGGGCCGATCGGGAAATATCGTCTATCACCTGCACACGCAGTCCTGCTTGGCTGTGCCGACCGGGCACCGTAGTGCGACCAGTGTACGGCCCCGCGCGGACACGACCGAGCTCATTGGCCTCAGGCCGAGCCGAAGCCCACCTTGCTCTTCTCCTGAACGCCCACCTCGACGTATCCCAGAGCCTCCGAGGGCACCAACAGCACCCGGCCGTGATCGTCCGTCAGCGAGATCACCCCACCCGAAGCCAGCCCGGCGCTCACGGCCTCTTGAACCTGGGCGCTGCTCTGACCCGATTCGAACGTCAACTCCCGAGCGATGTTGCGGACACCGACACTTACTTCCACTTCAGTCCTCCTGCGTTGACGCCGGGCATATCCCCTGCGGGCTAGTCAGTATGCGGCATCGCCCTGGTCACGACCTGATCGGGAGGGCGCGATGCCGGGTCCGTCGGTGTGGCCTGATCTGATGGGGGGATGAGTCAGGGTGCAGACGTGGGCGTGGTTTTGGACCCCTCCCAGGAGGCTGTCCGGTCGGCTGTCCTTGACGGTCCGCCCGGCGTGGTGGTTGCCACCGGTGCGCCTGGAACGGGCAAGAGTGCTCTGGCCCAAGGGGTCATCGGCTCCTTTCTGGATGCTGGCGGCCCCGCGGATTCGGCGCTGCTCGTGGCCCCGACCAGAGTCGATGCCGCGGAGATGGGCCAGAGTCTGAGCGCTCGTGTGGGCGGCACGCGGACCGAACCGTTGGTGTGCACAGCATCGTCACTGGCTTTTTCCGTCCTCGGGCACGGCGCGACGGCTGCCGGTGCGCCTTTGCCACGGCTTCTGACCGGTGCCGAGCAGGACGCCATCATCCGCGATCTGCTCCAAGGGCATGCCGACGGGGTGGCACCGGGCCCAAGCTGGCCCAGTGACCTCGGCCCGGCGCTGCGCACAGCGGGTTTTCGCGGTCAACTACGCGACCTGTTGATGCGGGCCGTGGAGCACGGAGTCGATGCTCCACGGTTGCGCAGTTTGGCTCACGAGCACGGTCGACCCGTTTGGGGGGCTGCTGCATACGTGCTCGAGGAGTACGAGCAGGTCACGGCACTGGCCAGTCCTGGGGCGTTCGACCCGGCATACATCGGTATGGCCGCAGCCAGCACGCTGCAGGAGGAGCCCGCCTGGGGCCAGGCATTGAAGGCCGGTCTGCGCCTGCTCGTCATCGATGATGCCCACGAGATGACGGCATCAGCGGCGGCGCTCATCCGGGCCATCGATCACCCGCAACTGCGAGTTCTGCTCATCGGAGACGGGGACGCGGTCGTCCAAGG
>JBGTGC010000220.1:0-17029 GCA_041746935.1 Dermatophilaceae bacterium | reverse complement strand
GAGGCTTCGGGGGCGGGCGTTCTTGTCGCCGGCGGCTCGCCACGAGGCAACGAAATCCTGGCTCACGTCGCGGCCCGCCGCGACGTGCTGATGGCTGCCAACGTCGTCCACGTGGAGCAGCAGTCACCGGTCGAGGTGTCGCGCCAGGTCTTCGGTGGGGCGGCGCTCGAGGTCATGAGCCTGAGCGAATCGCTCGGAGTCTTCAGTGTCGCTGGTCACGCTTGTGCGCCGACTCCCACTGAGACTGCCACGACGCCGGAGGTCACGTCGGTGTCGGTGGCCCCCACGCCCAGCGATCTTGCTGTGCGGGTGGCGCGGACCGAGGCGGGTGCGCCGGATGAGTCCGGAAACCTGAAGTCGGCCAAGGTCGTGGTCGGTGCCGGCCGTGGTGCCGGCAGCGCCGACGCCTTCGGCGACCTGGAGGATCTCACCGAACTGCTGGGCGCCTCGCTAGGTGTCTCGCGGGTGGTCACCAGCCTCGGCTGGCGGCCGCACCACGAGCAGGTCGGTCAGACCGGGAGCCGGATCAGCCCGGACCTCTACATCCCTTGTGGCATCAGCGGTGCGATCCAGCACTGGGCTGGCTGCTCAAGTGCCAAGACCATCCTCGCCATCAACTCTGACCCCGATGCCCCCATGGTGACCCGTGCTCACTACGCCGTCATCGGCGACATGCACGAGATTCTGCCTGCCATCAACGAAGAGATCAGGAGCCGTCGCGGCTGACGTCGGGTGCCGAATCGGGTGCCGTCGAAGGCGGATCCTGCTGAGGGGCTACTGGTTTGCGCATGACCCGGATCAGCCCGATCACGATGATCGTGAACAACAACAGGACCATCGCGAAGAAGGCGAGCACGAGAGCACCGCCAAACCAAGAAATGTCGGACATCTGTGCCTTCCCAAGCGCTTGGTGGCCGTCGTTTACTGTAGCCCAACAGATGCCCCGCTGAGGGTCAATCCACTGCGTTCTCGGCTGTAGGCTGTCGGCATCACCGTCCTTTAACCACCGTCCAGTGAGGCGGGGAAGGAGCGTGGGACCATGAGTCCATTGCCTGGCCGAAGCGTGCTCACGGGTCCTGAAGTGACTCGGGCATTGCGTCGCATCTCACACGAAGTACTCGAAGCCAACAAGGGGTCTGCCGACCTCGTGCTTCTCGGCATACCGAGCAGGGGAGTCCCACTGGCCCGCCGACTCGCGGCAGCCATGCAGGGGGTCGAGGGAGAGCACGTCCCCGTGGGTGCCTTGGACATCACGATGTATCGCGATGACCTCAGACGCCAGCCGGTGCGACACATGGAGCCGACTGCACTGCCCGACGGCGGCATCGACGGCAAGGTCGTCGTGCTCGTGGATGACGTGCTGTACTCCGGCCGTACAGTGCGCGCGGCACTGGATTCCCTCGCCGACTACGGTCGCCCGCGGATTGTGCGCCTCGCCGTGCTGGTGGACCGGGGACACCGCGAGTTGCCGATCCGGGCCGACTACGTCGGCAAGAACCTGCCGACTGCCAAGACCGAGCGCGTGTGGGTCCACCTGGCCGAGATCGACGGGCACGACGACGTCCGGATTGCGCAAGAAGGAACCCTTTCCCAAGAGGGCAGCGCAAGAGGGGTCGAAGAGTGAAGCACCTGTTGTCAATGGCTGACTTGAGCCAGCAGGACATCACCTCGATCTTGGATACAGCGGTAAGCATGCACGAGGTGCAGCACCGCGAGGTCAAGAAGCTGCCGACCCTGCGTGGGCGGACGATCATCAATTTTTTCTTCGAGGACTCCACTCGCACCCGCAGTTCCTTCGAACTGGCCGGGAAGTGGATGTCCGCGGACACCATCAACCTGACCGGCAAGGGCACGTCGGTGTCCAAGGGGGAGAGCCTGCGCGACACGGTCAAAACCATCGACGCCATGGGCGTCGACATGATGATCATCCGGCACATGGCCTCAGGTGCACCAGCCCAGATCGCCCAGTGGACCAACTGCTCCATCGTGAACGCCGGTGACGGCACGCACGAGCACCCCAGCCAAGCCCTGCTCGACGCCTATACGATGCGCGCTCGACTGGGGGACTTGGCGGGCAAGCACATCGCGCTGGTCGGAGACCTCACCCACTCTCGGGTGCTGCGATCCAACCTGATCTGCCTGCGGACGTTGGGGGCAAAGGTGACCCTGGTGGCACCACCGACGCTGATGCCGAGTGGCGTCGGACCGTGGTCGGACACCGACGGGTTCACCACGTCATACGACCTCGACGATGTGTTGCCAGGAGTCGATGCGGTGATGATGCTGCGCGTCCAGCGTGAGCGGATGAGCGGCGGGTTCTTCCCCACCGCCCGCGAATACGCGGTGACCTACGGGCTGACCAAGCAGCGCCTGGCCGCGCTGCCCGAGCATGCGGTGATCTGCCACCCCGGCCCGATGAACCGCGGCCTGGAGATCAGCGGGGACGCGGCCGACGCGGCCCAATCTCTGGTCCTGGAGCAGGTCTCGGCCGGAGTCGCGGTGCGCATGTCGATCCTCTATCACCTACTCGCCGGCGAAGGAGTCAACGAATGAACGCAGCATCCAGCCCCACCAACCTCCTGATCACCGGGGCTGACCTCGCCGGGGAGGGCTCGGGGGATCTGTTCGTCGCCGACGGCGTCATCGTGGCTACCGGTGCGCAGGCTAGCGAGCAGGCGCCCAGCGGTGTATCCCGGATGAGCGCCGACGGACTAGTGGCGCTGCCGGGCCTGGTGGATCTGCATACCCACCTGCGTGAGCCCGGCCGAGAGGACAGCGAGACAATCGAGTCCGGCAGTCGCGCGGCCGCACTCGGTGGGTTCACGGCGGTCTTCGCGATGGCCAACACCTCGCCGGTGACCGACACGGCCGAGGCTGCCGAACGCATCTACGACCTGGGAGCTCGAGCGGGGTATGTCGACGTGTTCCCGGTCGGTGCGGTCACCAAGGAACTGGCCGGTGTCGAGTTGGCCGAGCTGGGGCTGATGGCCCGATCACGGGCGCGTGTTCGGGTGTTTTCTGATGACGGCAAGTGCGTCCACGACGCGAGGTTGATGCGCCGCGCCTTGGAATACGTCAAGGCTTTCGACGGGGTCGTTTCGCAGCACGCGCAAGATCCTCGGCTCGCCGACAGCACCGCTTGTGCGCACGAGGGCGAACTGTCCGGCAGGCTCGGCCTGCCCGGTTGGCCCGGGGTCGCCGAGGAGTCCATCGTGGCTCGTGACGTCATGCTGGCCCGGCACACCGGATCGCGGGTGCACATCGCTCACGTCTCCACCGCGGGCAGTGTCGAGGTCATCCGGCGGGCCAAGGCGCACGGCATCGCGGTGACCGCCGAGGTCACCCCGCATCACCTGATGCTCACGGCCGACCTGCTTGCGACCTACGACCCGGTCTACAAGGTCAACCCGCCGCTGCGGCCCAGCTCGGACGTCGAGGCCCTACGCGAAGCCTTGGCCGACGGCACCATCGACATCGTGGCCACCGACCACGCACCGCACGTGCGAGCGGATAAGGAGCATGCCTTCGCTGATGCTGCCTTCGGGATGCTCGGCTTGGAGCAGGCGCTGTCGGTAGTCAGCACCACCATGGTCGCGAGCGGGCGGATGACGTGGGCCGATGTGGCTCGGGTGATGTCCACCCAGCCAGCCGCTATTGCTGCCCTGACCGCGCACGGCCAAGGCCTAGCAGCGGGCGCACCCGCAAACCTCACGCTCATCGATCCGACCCGGGAGGTCGTCGTGGATGCCGCCGCCTCTGAGTCCCTGTCCCGCAACAACCCCTGGCACGGTCGGACCCTCACCGGATCGGTCCACCTGAGCATGCTCCGGGGCCAGGTCACCGCCCGCGAAGGTCTCGTCTGGGGCGGGGCGGCGCTATGAAGCCACGCACCTCGGCGGTTCTCGTGTTGGAAGACGGGCGCAGTTTCTCCGGTCAGTCGTACGGCACGGTGGGTCACACCATCGGTGAGGCGGTCTTCAGCACCGGGATGACCGGATACCAGGAGACGCTGACCGACCCGAGTTATCTGCGCCAGGTCGTCGTGATGACGGCACCGCATATCGGCAACACCGGCGTCAACCCCCACGACATGGAGAGCAAACGCATCTGGGTCGCGGGATTCGTAGTGCGCGATCCGGCCATACGACCTTCGAACTGGCGCTCCCAAGGTGACCTCGAGCAGGCCCTGATCGAGCACGACGTGGTCGGTATCTGCGAGTTGGACACCCGGGCATTGACCCGACACCTGCGCGATCGCGGTGCAATGCGGGTCGGGATCTTCTCCGGCGAACAGGCCAGCCTGCCCCTTGCCGCCTTGCTCTCACAGGTCAAGCAAGCCCCGCAGATGGCCGGCTCGGCGCTGGCCGCCGAGGTGTCGACGCGCGAAACCTACGTCGTGCCCGCCTCCGGTGTCCGCGGTCGCCGATTCACCGTGGCGGCTATCGATCTCGGTATCAAGGGCATGACTCCGGCGCTGTTGGCCCGTCGCGGCATCGATGTCCACGTGATGCCTTCGAGCAGCACCTTCGAGCAGGTTGCGGCGGTGAACCCCGACGGGGTCTTCTTCTCCAACGGACCCGGTGACCCTGCCACGGCGGATGCGGAAGTGGCTCTGCTGAAGCAGGTGCTGGACGCCCGAATCCCCTTCTTCGGAATCTGCTTCGGGAACCAGTTGCTGGCTCGGGCCCTAGGGCTTGACACCTACAAGCTCTCGTTTGGTCACCGCGGAATCAACCAGCCAGTCATCGACCGCGTCACGGGCAAGGTCGAGGTCACCAGCCACAACCATGGCTTTGCCGTGGCTTGGCCGGGCGACATCGACGCGCCGACCCAGACGCCATACGGATCAGTGCGGGTGTCACACGTTGCGCTGAACGACCAGGTCGTTGAGGGGCTGCAGTGCGATGACGTGCCTGCCTTCTCTGTGCAATACCACCCCGAGGCGGCGGCCGGCCCGCGTGATGCGGCATACCTGTTTGATCGGTTCGTCGACGTTCTGGAGGGGGAGCAGCATGCCCAAGCGTGACGATATCCACAGTGTCCTGGTGATCGGGTCCGGCCCGATCGTGATCGGGCAGGCGGCGGAGTTCGACTACTCCGGCACACAAGCTTGCCGAGTGCTGCGCGCCGAGGGCATCCGGGTGATCCTGGTCAACTCCAACCCCGCGACCATCATGACGGACCCGGGGGTAGCCGACGCGACCTACGTCGAGCCGATCACTCCCGAGATCGTCGAGGTGATCATCGCCAAGGAGCGCCCGGATGCGGTGCTGGCCACCCTCGGCGGGCAGACCGCGCTCAACACGGCCATTGCGCTCGAAGCCTCGGGTGCCCTGGACAAGTACGGCTGCCCCCTCATTGGGGCGAACACGAAGGCCATTCAACTGGGGGAGGACCGCCAACTCTTCAAGGGCGTCGTCGAGCGCTGCGGGGCCGAGTCGGCGCGCAGCAGCATCTGCCACACGATGGATGAGGTGTTTGCTGCTGCCGAGGATCTGGGCTACCCGGTGGTGGTCCGACCCAGTTTCACCATGGGCGGGCTCGGCTCGGGCTTCGGGTATGACGAGGCGTCGCTGCGTCAGATCGCCAGTGCCGGTCTGCAGGACAGTCCGACCACCGAGGTGCTCCTGGAGGAGTCGATCATCGGGTGGAAGGAATACGAGCTCGAAGTCATGCGCGACCAGGCCGACAACGTCGTCGTGGTCTGCTCGATCGAGAACGTCGACCCGATGGGGGTGCACACCGGCGACTCGATCACGGTGGCACCGGCGATGACCCTGACCGACCGCGAATACCAGAACCTGCGCGACATCGGCATCGCCATCATCCGGGAGGTGGGAGTGGACACCGGCGGGTGCAACATCCAGTTCGCGGTCAACCCGGCCGATGGCCGGATCATCGTGATCGAGATGAATCCGCGCGTGTCGCGGTCCTCCGCGCTGGCCTCGAAGGCGACGGGCTTCCCGATCGCCAAGATCGCCGCGAAGATGGCGCTCGGCTACACGCTGGATGAGGTGCCGAACGACATCACTGGGGCGACCCCGGCCAGCTTCGAGCCCACGCTGGACTACGTCGTGGTCAAGGTGCCCCGGTTTGCCTTCGAGAAGTTCCCGGCCGCAGATCCCACGTTGTCCACGACGATGAAGTCGGTCGGCGAAGCCATGTCGATCGGCCGCAACTTCGCCGAAGCGCTCAACAAGGCGCTGCGCTCCACCGAGCAAAAGGGCTCATCGTTCCACTGGCGACGTGGTGAGGCCCCGGCTCGCGAACAGGCGCTGGCGTTGATCGAACAGGCCAAGATCCCCACGGACGGCCGGATCGTGCTGGTCCAGCAGGCTCTGCGTGGCGGCGTCACCGTCGCGGAGGCTCACGAGGCCACGGGGATCGACCCGTGGTTCCTCGATCAGGTAGCGCACATCAACGACGTGGCCGAGCAGGTCCGGGTGGCTGCGCACGAAGGACCGGGCAGGTTGCGCCCGGAGATGTTGCGCGCAGCCAAGCGCATCGGCCTCTCGGACCAGCAGATCGCCGAGATCACCGATATGCCCGAATCCGTCGTGAGGGGAGTACGGCATGCCCTGGGGGTGCGACCGGTCTACAAGACGGTGGACACCTGCGCCGGGGAGTTCGTGGCGCTGACGCCCTATCACTACTCCACCTACGACGAAGAGACCGAGGTGGCTCCGCGCGAGAAGCCTGCGGTGTTGATCCTGGGCTCTGGCCCCAACCGGATCGGCCAAGGCATCGAGTTCGACTACTCCTGCGTCCACGCGTCGATGGCCTTGCGCAAGGCCGGCTTCGACACGGTGATGATCAACTGCAACCCCGAAACCGTCTCCACCGACTACGACACCTCGTCCCGGTTGTACTTCGAGCCGCTGACGCTGGAAGACGTCCTCGAGGTCGTCCACGCCGAGCGTGCGGCCGGGCCGTTAGCCGGGGTCATCGTCCAGCTCGGTGGCCAGACCCCGTTGGGCCTCGCAGCCGCGCTGAAGGCCGAAGGGGTGCCGATCGTGGGCACCTCACCTGAGGCCATCCACCTGGCCGAGGACCGCGGAGCGTTCGGACGAGTGCTCGCCGAGACGGGCCTGTCCGCGCCGCGCCACGGGACGGCATACAACTCGGCCGATGCAGTGGCCGTGGCGGCCACGATTGGCTATCCGGTGCTCGTGCGACCCTCGTACGTGCTCGGTGGTGCCGGAATGCAGATCGTGTATGACGACGCCTCCCTGGAGCAGTACGTCTCGCGGGCCACCACGGCCGCGCCCGAGCATCCCGTCCTGGTCGACCGGTTCCTCGACGAAGCCGTCGAGATCGACGTGGATGGCCTCTACGACGGCCGCGACTTGTATCTCGGCGGAATCATGGAACACATCGAAGAGGCCGGGATCCACTCCGGTGACTCGGCCTGCGTGTTGCCGCCAATCACCCTGGGCCGCGAGGAGATGCGACAGGTCCGCGAGGCCACCCGACTGTTGGCCGAAGCCATCGGAGTGCGCGGCTTGATCAACGTGCAGTTCGCGCTGGCCCAGGATGTGCTCTACGTCCTGGAGGCCAACCCTCGGGCGAGCAGGACGGTGCCGTTCGTGGCCAAGGCCACCGGCGTGGCGTTGGCAGGAGCGGCGGCGCGGGTCATGCTCGGCACCACGATCGAAGAGTTGCGCCGGGAAGGCATGCTGCCGACCTATGCAGACGGCGGACAGCTGCCGCACGACGCGCCGGTCAGTGTCAAGGAGGCCATTCTGCCGTTCCGCCGGTTCCGAACACAGACGGGTCAAGCGGTGGACTCGATCCTGGGCCCGGAGATGCGCTCGACCGGCGAGGTCATGGGCATCGATGTCGACTTCGGGACGGCGTTCGCCAAGTCGCAGCTGCGGGCTGGATCGGCCCTGCCGACCTCCGGCACGGTGTTTGTGTCGGTGGCCAATCGGGACAAGCGGTCGATGATTTTCCCGATCAAGCGTCTGGTGGATCTGGGCTTCGACATCGTCGCCACAGCCGGGACGGCTGATGTGCTGCGGCGCAACGGTATCGCTTCGTCAGTCGTGCGCAAGCACAGCGAAGGCCCGGGCCCCCGCGGTGAACCCACCGTGGTGGACCTGATCACCGCCGGGGAAGTCGCCATGGTCGTCAACACGCCGTCCGGGCGTGATGCGCGAGCGGACGGATACGCCATTCGCGCCGCCACGACCAGCCTCGACCGGCCGATCATCACGACCGTGCAGCAACTCGGAGCGGCGGTGCTCGGGATCGAAGCCATGGGGGCTGGCCCGATGAGCGTCGCCTCACTCCAGGAGCACACCGCGCGGCTCGACCTGTTCAACCATCGCGCATGATTGGGGCCCCCTTCGGCCAGCGCTTATTCGCATCGATGCAGGGGCATGGACCGTTGTGTGTGGGCATCGATCCTCATCCCGGACTTCTCAAGGACGCGGGTCTCGGCGACACCCCGGAAGGTATAGAGCGATTTGCTCAGACCATTCTGGAAGCTGTCGGGGGCCAGGTCGCGGCCATCAAACCGCAATCGGCGTTCTTCGAACGACACGGGTCCGCGGGGATCGCGGTGCTGGAGAGGCTGCTTCGTGATTGTGCGGCGGCAGGCACGCCGTCGATCCTGGACGTGAAGCGCGGTGACATCGGTTCGACGATGACGGCCTACGCGCAGGCCTACCTGGTCGACGGGGCGCCACTGGCGGCCGACGCGGTGACCTTGAGTCCCTACTTGGGCTTCGAGGCGTTACGTCCCGGATTGGACGCAGCGGCTGCCTATGGGCGCGGCGTGTTCGTGCTGGCGCTTACCTCAAACCCCGAAGGCGCGTCGGTGCAACAACACGGATCACCCCCGGTGGCCGCCCGGATCATCGATGAGGTCGCTGCTGAGAACCACCGCGCGGTGTCGGGGCCTGGGGTGCCGGGGCATGTCGGGTTGGTCATCGGGGCGACTCGCGCCGATGCACTCCGCGAGTGTGGCGTGCTTGCACAGATCAGGGATTCCGGGGCGATCGTGCTCGCGCCGGGGGTCGGTGCCCAAGGTGCGACGGGGCGTGATCTTGCTGATGCCTTCGCCGGATTCACCGATCACGTGTTGGCACCCGTGAGTCGCGCGGTCCTGGGTCGGGGATTCGGGGTGGGCGACATCCGTTCTGCCAGTGTGGCTCTGGGTGATGAGCTGCGAGAGGCTCTGCAATGATGTGGCAATCCGCACTGAGAACTGCACCGAATAACCAGCACAACAGAATTCGACTTTTCTGATGGTCGGGGGAAACTTCGACCCTGAGGCTTGGCACGAGGCTGCTCAGTCGATAAGTTCTGTCGAGGGGTCATCAGGGATCTGGAGGCACCTCGAGGGCAAGGCCAGGTGTGCCCGGTGGCGAACGGCCTTCCACGGTGGCAGTGTGGATATCAGCGTGATGGCGATGAATATTGAGGAGATCGATAGTGGCACTACCCCAGTTAACGCCCGAGCAACGAGCCGATGCCTTGGAGAAGGCGGCGCACGCGCGCCGGGAGCGGGCAGCCGTGAAGAACCGCCTCAAGAACTCGCAGGGCTCACTGAAGAGCGTCGTAGCACAGGGCAAGGACGACGATGTCGTCGGCAAAATGAAGGTCTCCGCTTTGCTCGAGTCGTTGCCGGGGGTGGGTCGCGTCCGCGCCGCGCAAATCATGGACGAGATCGGCATCTCGGCCAGTCGGCGAGTCCGCGGGCTAGGGGCAAATCAAACGGAGAAGTTGTTGGCTCGCTTCGACCAATCCTGACTCACCCGGCGACGCAGGAAGCGCGTCGCGCGGGTCCGCGATGAACGAGTCTCTTTCACGCTTGGTGGTGCTGGCCGGGCCCACGGCGGTCGGCAAAGGCACGGTGGCTACCCGCATACGCGAGCGGCATCCGGAAGTGTGGGTCTCTGTCTCAGCGACCACTCGCCCACCCAGACCCGGTGAGCGCGAGGGCGTTCACTATCACTTCGTGGACGATGCTGAATTCGACCGTATGCAGTCCGCTGGCGAACTCCTGGAGTGGGCCGTGGTCCATGGGCGGGCCAAATATGGCACTCCCGCCGCGCCGGTGCGCGAGGTCCTGGCGCAGGGCCGCCCTGCCTTGTTGGAGATCGACCTACAAGGAGCCCGCCAAGTGCGCGAGGCCATGCCGGGGGCTCTGTTCGTCTTCTTGGCCCCGCCCTCGTGGGACGAGTTGGTCCATCGCCTCGTCGGACGCGGCACCGAATCGGCTCACGAGCGAGCGGTCAGATTGGGCACCGCACGAGACGAATTGGCTGCCGTGGCTGAGTTCGACGTCACCATCGTCAACGACAGTGTCGACCGGGCCAGCGAAGAACTCGTATCATTGCTAGAGAATCCACCATCAAGCAGCACCGACAGAGGGACACCCACTTCGTGATTGGCACCATTGCGCACCCAGACGGCATCACCAACCCGGCGATCGACAGCCTGCTCGAAAAAGCCGACAGCAAGTACGCCTTGGTGATCTACGCGGCGAAGCGTGCGCGTCAGATCAACGCCTACTACTCGCAGTTGAGTGAGGGGCTGCTCGAGTACGTCGGCCCGCTGGTGGACGCCGAGCAGACCGACAAGCCGTTGTCGATTGCCCTGCATGAGATCGACCAGCGCAAGTTGGCTACGACCAGCCCCGACAGCACCAGCTGAAAGGCGACCCGCCGATGCGCGTCGTCCTCGGCGTCTCCGGCGGGATCGCGGCATACAAATCCTGCGCGTTGCTGCGCCGACTCATTACCGCCGGTCACGACGTCACCGTGGTGCCTACCGCGGCTGCTCTACGTTTTGTGGGTGAGCCGACCTGGGCGGCACTATCAGGCAACCCGGTATCCGCAGACGTGTGGGACGAGGTCCACCAGGTGCCTCACGTGCGACTGGGCCAGCGCGCTGAGCTCGTCATCGTGGCCCCGGCGACCGCAGACATCTTGGCCAAGGCTGCCCACGGCCTCGCCGATGACCTCCTGAGCAATGTGTTGTTGACGGCACGCTGCCCCGTCTTGATGGCCCCGGCGATGCATACCGAGATGTGGCAACACCCGGCCACGGCCGCCAACGTCGAGACGCTGCGAGGTCGGGGAGTCACGGTGATGGACCCCGACGACGGGCGGTTGACCGGTGCAGACAGTGGGCCAGGGCGCCTCCCGGAGCCAGAAGACATCTTTGCCGCGGCGATGAGCGTGACCACCCAGGCACCCGTGCACGGCGCTGAGGCGGATATGGCTGGCCTGAGCGTGGTCGTCACTGCCGGCGGGACTCGGGAACCGATCGACCCCGTGCGCTTCGTCGGCAACCGATCCTCCGGCAAGCAGGGATATGCCTTGGCTGCGGTTGCCGCGGCGCGGGGGGCGAACGTGCTGCTCGTCTCGGCCAATAGTGGCCTGCATGACCCAGCCGGGGTGCGCGTCCTCCACCTCGAGACCGCTGCGCAGTTGCAGCAGGCCGTGCAAGCAGCAGCGGCAGAGGCGCACTGCGACGTGGTGGTGATGGCGGCCGCCGTGGCCGACTACCGCCCGGGCAACGTGGCCGCTGCGAAGATGAAGAAGGACAGTGCCACGCAGGATGGCATCACGCTGCAGATGGTGCGCAATCCCGACATCCTGACCTCGCTCGTGCGAGATCGGCGCGATGCCGGCCACCCATTCCTGGTGGGCTTCGCCGCAGAGACCGGCGACGACGACGGCGATGTCTTGGCGCACGCCCGAGCCAAACTGAAGCGCAAAGGCTGCGACCTGCTCGTGGCCAACGACGTCAGCGGTGGCGAGACATTCGGGGCCGACCAGAGCACGATCCACCTGCTCTCACCGGAGCACGATGAGATCGAGACGGTCGGACCGGTCACCAAGACCGAGACCGCCCACGCCGTCTGGGACGCAGTTCTACGAGGCCGCACGGCCCGCTGAACTTGTCCCGTTAGACTCCCCGTTCACCGCCAGCAGCCGCTGCACCCTAGGAGACCTCTTGCCCCGTCTATTCACCTCTGAGTCCGTCACCGAGGGACACCCGGACAAGATCTGCGATCAGATCAGCGACGGCATACTCGATGAGATCCTGCGCCAGGACCCTCAATCCCGAGTCGCGGTCGAGACCCTGGTCACCACCGGGTTGGTGCACGTGGCGGGGGAAGTGCGCACCAGCGGGTATGCCGACATTCCCCGGATCGTGCGCGACACCATCTTGAACATCGGCTACGACAACTCGCATAAGGGCTTTGATGGCCGGACGTGCGGCGTCGAAGTCTCGATCGGTGAGCAGTCGATGGACATCGCCGTCGGGGTAGACACGGCATACGAGCATCGCAACGGCAGCACCGAGGACGTGCGCAGCGCCCAGGGGGCGGGGGACCAAGGGTTGATGTTCGGCTACGCGTGTGACGACACGCCTGAGCTGATGCCGCTGCCGATCTTCATGGCGCATCGACTCGCCGAGCAGCTCGCCCACGTGCGCAAGAACGCGGAGTTGGACTACCTGCGCCCGGACGGCAAGACCCAAGTCACCATCGAGTACGCCGGGGATAAGGCGGTGCGGCTCGACACGGTGGTGCTGTCCACCCAGCACGCCGAGGGCATCTCCCTGGAGGGCCAACTCGGCCCAGACGTGCGCGCCCGCGTGGTCGCCCCGGTGCTGCAGGCCTGCCACGACGCCGGAGTGCGCATCGACACGACGAACTTCCGGGTGTTGATCAACCCGACGGGCACCTTCGTGGTCGGTGGCCCGATGGGCGATGCCGGTCTGACCGGGCGCAAGATCATCGTAGACACCTACGGCGGCATGGCTCGCCACGGTGGGGGAGCCTTCTCGGGCAAAGACCCCAGCAAGGTCGATCGATCGGCGGCCTACGCGCTGCGGTGGGTGGCCAAAAACGTCGTGTCCGCCAACTTGGCCAGGCGGGTCGAGATCCAGGTGGCCTACGCCATCGGCACGGCCCGCCCGGTCGGGCTCTACGTGGAGACCTTCGGCACTGAGACGGTGCCCGTCGAGGCGATCGAGCGTGCGATCAGGGGGGTCTTCGATCTGCGACCAGCCGCTTTGGTGGAGGAGCTGGATCTGCTGCGGCCGATCTATCAACCGACGGCAACCTATGGGCACTTCGGCCGGCGCAGTGTCGAGGGGCTGGACAACGGATTCACCTGGGAGTTGACCAACCGGGTCGAAGCCCTGCAGTCCGCGCTGTAAGAGCGGTTGGGGTCTGTCGGCAGCATCGACTAGAACGGTGTCATGACAGATTCGGGCGGTGAGCAGCTGGCCCTGGTGCCTGCTCAGCTGAGCTCGCCGATGTCGAGCGCTCGACCGTCCAGATCGAGGCAGGCAGCGGCCCTCGCGCCGACAGACCCGGTGGCCACCGTGGTCATCGACACCCCACTGGCCCACTTGGACCGTCCCTTCGAATACGCGGTGTCGGCAGAAGACCATGCGCAGGCGCGCCCAGGGGTCCGCGTTCGGGTGCGCTTCGCCGGTCGCGATCACGACGGCTTCATCACCTCTCGGACCAGCGAGGCCGAGCATCCTGGTGCGCTGACCCCGATCCGGCGGGTAGTCAGCGACGAGCCGGTGCTGACCCCGCACATCCTTCGGGTATGCCGCCGGGTCGCTGACCATTACGCGGGCACCTTGTCGGACATGCTGAGATTGGCGGTTCCGCCTCGGCACGCTCAGGCTGAAAGGGAGGTCGCTCCGGCCGACGCGCATCCGGGCGACACGTCGGCTGCGGTTGCCGGCTCCTCGACTTCTGCAAGCGGCGGTCGAGCGTGGGCGAGCTACCCCGCCGGTGCGGCGCTGCTCAAAAGACTGGCCACGGGACAATCCCCTAGCGCCTCCTTGCTGGCCCTTCCCAGCCAACCCGCCGGCACCGACTGGGCGGACGCCATCGCCCAAGCCGTCGGGGCAACAAGCGCCTCGGGCCGAGGAAGCGTGATCGTCGTGCCAGATCATCGCGACGTCGAGCGCGTGAGCGCTGCCCTGGCGGCCGCGCTGGGGGCCGACACGTTCATCGTCTTGACCGCAGATCTCGGGCCGTCAGCCCGCTACCGAGCCTGGCTCTCAGCGCTGCGAGGTCAACGCAACGTGGTGGTGGGCACCCGAGCCGCGGCTTACGCGCCGGTTGCTGACCCTGGCCTCTTCGTGCTGTGGGACGAGGCGGACGACACGCATCGCGAGCCTCGGGCTCCCTATCCCCACGTTCGCGAAGTCCTGCGTGCCAGGTCAGAGGATGCCGGCGCCGCACTACTCATCGCCGGATTCGTGCGAAGCGCCGAGGTAGGAGCGTGGGTTGGCGAGGGCAGCGTGCGAAGTGTTCATCCAGCGACCGCTACGGTGCGCGAGCATATGCCGGTCATCACGGTGGCCGGAGAAGGCCGCCAGGGAGCCCGCGACGAGGCTGCGAGCTCGGCGCGGATGTCGTCGCGGGCGTGGCGGGCGATCTCTGAAGGGCTGAAGCGCGGGCCAGTGCTCGTCCAAGTTCCGCGACGCGGCTACGTCATGGGGCTGAACTGCGCGCAATGTCGGCACCGCATCGCCTGCCAGCATTGCCACGGTCCCGCACACATCTCGGGGGCGGGCGAGCAGCCTCGCTGCCAATGGTGTGGCGCAGGAGTGGCACAGGCAGCATGCCCGGAGTGTGGAGCGCTCGAGCGTCGCGGGGCAGTGATCGGTGAGCAACGGACGGCATACGAGATCGGGCGTGCCTTCCCTGGCGTATCAGTGGTCAGCTCCAAGGCTGGGCAAGTGATGCCCACGGTGCCCGACGAGCCCGCGATCGTCGTCGCCACCCCTGGCGCCGAGCCCATCGCCGATCGGGGCTACGCCGCCGCCGTCCTGCTCGACGGCTGGGCGCTGCTCGACCGAGCTGGTCTGGATAGTCCGATCGAAGCGTGGCGTCGTTGGGCCGCCGCCGCTGCGTTGACCAGAGGCCGATCTGAGGGAGGGGAGGTAGTGCTCGGGGGGGTGCCGGCCCATGGTGAGGTGCGACCCGTCGAGGCTCTCATGAGATGGGACCCGCAGTGGCTGGTAAGCCAGGAGTTGCAGGAGCGTGGCGACCTGTCCCTGCCCCCGTTCAGCCGGACCGTGCTCATCTCCGGTGACGCTCCTGCGGTAGCCAGGGCCCTTGATCACTTGCGAGAGCACGGGGGCCTGGCGCAATCCGCGATCGAGGTTCACGGGCCTCTCGTCGATGCGGCAGGGGTCTCCCGGCTCGTGCTCCATTCGCGCGATCATGGCGAAGCCTTGCGGATAACTCGCTGGTTGCGGACCCGCAGAAGTGCGTCCAAGGCCACTGATCAGCTGGTCATTGCGGTGGACCCGACCGACTTGATGGGCTAAACCACAGCGTTGCCAGGGCGTTTCGCCCGCATAACGTTTCGGTCAACTCGGGTTGTAGTAGTGGCGATTCCACGCAATGACGCTTACGTTGGGCCATGAACGTCGGATGTGTGCCCAGGGTTCGTGGTGCCGATCACGTGGATCGCCGCCTTCCTGTGCTCCCAACCTTTCACTCAGGAGGAACTTTGAAGATCAGGCGTACGACGATGGCCATTGTGGCCGCTGGAGCCCTGGCGCTCAGCGCATGCACGTCCGGCTCGGATGACAGCGAGACCGGAGGCGATGCTCCGGACAGTGAAGAATCCGCAGACGGCGGGGACGGTGGCTCTGAAGAGGACGTCCTGGAAAAGCCCGACCTGGGTGACATCACCACTGCCGATGGGCAGATCACCTACTCGGTCGGCGAGGTCGAGTGGGAGACCTACAACGGCGAGACTAGCGCCACTAACTCCGTGTTCAACGCGGTCGTCAACGACCAGTTGCGCGAGGGGTTCAACTACTTCGGCACCGACGGAACGGTCTTCCCCAACGAGGACTTCGGCACCTATGAGCAGGTCAGCGAAGACCCCCTGACGGTGGAATACACCATCTCGGACGACGCGGCCTGGGAAGACGGGACGCCGATCACGTCCAATGACTTCCTGTTGCAGTGGGCTTCATCCAACCCCGCTACGCTCTTCCCTGAAGAAGACGAAGGCGGCGAGTTCGACCCGGTCAGTGACACCTTCGGCGTTCAGGTTCCCGAGGGCCCCGAGACCGAGGTTGACAGCAAGACTTTCACGCTGTCCTACCCGACCCCCTATCCCGACTGGGAGCTCGTCCCGACCGCACCACTGCCCGCTCACGTGGTGGCGGGCGAGATCGGCGTCGACCCGACGGAGTTTGCGCAGTCCATCATCGACCGAGACACCACGCATATGGCCGACGCGGCGGAATTCTGGAACACCGGGTGGAACTTCGAAGGCGGTGCTCTGCCTGACCCCGCCCTCGTCCCCTCCAGTGGTCCGTACACGCTGAACGGGGCCACCTGGAACAGCCCCGAGTCGCTCACGCTGGTGCCAAACGAGAACTACTACGGCCCACCGCCGGCCACGGCGAACCTGACCTACCGGTTCACGGCCCCAGAGGCCATGGTGCAGGCGCTGCAAAACGGTGACATCAACATCATCGAACCGCAGGCCGACGTGGACACGGTGGCCGCCATCGAGGGCATGGGTGATGGCTTCGAATTGATCACCGGTCCGACGCTGACGTGGGAGCACCTCGACTTCAACTTCGTCGACAGCAGCCCGTTCTCGGAGGCCGAGGGCGGCCTGGCTGCGCGCGAGGCGTTTGCGATGTGCGTCCCGCGTCAGCAGATCGTCACCAACCTGATTGAGCCGGTCGACCCAGAGGCCGTCGTGATGAACTTGCGCGAGGTCTTTCCGTTCCAGGACGACTACGACGAGACGGTGGAAGCGGCCTACGACGGTCGCTACGACGAGGTCGACATCGAAGGCGCCACGGCGAAGCTCGAAGAGGCTGGGCTCACCGCGCCGGTGGACATCACCATTGGTTATTCGGCACCCAACCAGCGTCGCACCAACGAGGTCTCGGCCATCAAGTCCAGTTGTGACCAGGCGGGCTTCAACGTGACCGACGGTGGAGACAGCGAGTTCTTCGCCGCCGGTGGTCCGCTGGAGACCGGTGACTACGACGTCGC
>JBGTGC010000219.1:0-4420 GCA_041746935.1 Dermatophilaceae bacterium | reverse complement strand
GACCAAGGCCGTGGCCGCCGCACATTCGGCGCGGGTTCGGTGGCCCGCGAGAGCCGACGCCACCAAGGTTCTCACTGCAGTCAGGAGACGCCATTGCGGTCATCTTTATGAGGATCTGGCCGGTCCTAGCCGACAAGACCTGATGGAGGAGGCGCAACGCTATTGACAGCTGGCCGCCGTTCGCGAGACGCGGCGTCCCCGTCGGCTGACGTGGGTAGCCCGCGTTTCCCATGACGGCATCGGTGCCAGCCGCGTGCTGACCTCCGGCCAGCAGGTTGGGCAAACGACATACTGAAGGGAACGTGCGTGATGGTGACAGATGAACCGTCGTGGCTGCCTGCCGACTGGGATCATCCATTGCGGGTGGACCTCACCACCGGGCACCACCTGCGGCCGATCCGCGCAAGTGACGTGGACCTCGACATGCATGCGGTGACGGGGTCACAGGAACGGCTGTGGTCCCTCTACGGACAGGCGTGGGGATGGCCGCCGGCCTCGATGACCGCGGAGCAGGACCGCGAGGACCTCGCCCATCACGAGGCCGAGATCGAGCGGCATGAGTCCTTCAACTACGCCCTGCTCGACCCCGGTGAGACCGAGCTTCTGGGCTGCGTCTACGTCGACCCTGCCCACAAGGTACGAGTCGACGCCGAGATCTCCTGGTGAGTGGTCGACGCGCTCGTCGGCGGACCCATCGAAAGTGCCCTCGACGATCTCGTTCCCCGCTGGATCGAAGCGGCATGGCCGCTCACCAGGCCCCGTTGTGTCGGCCGCGACCTCACCTGGCCCGCATGGATGATGGCGTTGCCGGATCGCGCAGCGCGATCCTGACCGGTCCACCGGTTAGACACTCACCTCCCGCACGCCGTAGATGTACGACCTCATCCGGCACCATGATGGCCGATCCATCTCCGGTCACACCTCATCCATGTTGGGTGTCCGCTGAGTGACCTTCAGTGGGTCCGGTGGACCAGGTCGGCTTCTTCGTCAGCGGTGAGCCCGGATCGGCGGGCGCGATTGACGTCGCGACTGATTTCGTCATCGAGTGCGCGCTTGATGGTGTCGCCGAGCGGACGGATGCTGCCGCGGGCTGCCACGTAGGTGCCTGGGTCCCGCTGCGCCATCGCGGCATCTGCCAGCGGCAACCAGAGCGGGAGCGATCGAGGCCCAGCCCAGTAGCGGACATCGTGGGCGAGCAAGATGTCGTCTTCTACGGTCACGAACTCGCCCTCGAAGCCTGTCACTGTGGCAACCTTTTCAAGGAAGGTGTCGAAGGGGTAGCTTTCCCCGACGGCGTTGACGATCCCGGTGATCCCGCGCCGGCCGGCCCCATCAATCCACGTGGCTAGGTCAACAACGTCGATGACCTGCACATGGCGTCCGGCCGTTGTCGGCACGAGTACCTCGCCCCCGCGGTGTAACCGTGCTGGCCAGTAACCGAATCGGTCACTCGGGTCTCCCGGGCCGGCGATGAGACCGGGCCGAACAATGAGCAATCTGTCACCCAGCTGAACGGCCGTGGCTCGCTCGGCCATAACTTTCGCGTGGGCGTATTCACTGGGATGTTCCGGCTCCACCAGCTCAGCGGATTCGTCCGCGTCAGGTTCATTGTTGGATCGGTAGACCGAAATACTCGAGACCAAGGTCCAGTGGCGAGCCCGCCCAGCCAAAGCCTCGAGCGCCGAAATGACGAGCTCTGGCTCGTGGGCCAGCTCGATGACCTCGTCCCACTCGCCGACTAGGTCCTCATAGGCACCCGCATGTGCCCGGTCAGCCCCAATGAAACGGGTCCCATCGGGGACAGACCCAGATTCACCTCGCGCCAGACACACGACCTCGGTCGCCGCGGTGATCGCCGCGCGAGCAATGTTGCTGCCCAACCACCCTGTGCCCCCAAGTATCAGCACCCGTCGCATACACCCAGTGAACACGATCTGCACTCAGCTTAAGCACGCGTTCGCTCAAGGCGGCACCACCCAGACCAAGCGAACCCATTCCTGAATGATAAGCCGCCACCGGTCAGCGGTCCTCGATCGGGTAGCGATGGTGGCGTCTTCCGGTTGGGCTTGGGGGGCATCCGGGGGTAGGAGCCAGTGACGGCTTCGAAGATGTTTCCGTCGACTGTGAGCCTCGCGGCGCACAGCGCATCATTCACCGGTAGGTGAGTGGCGTGGGTGCTCACAACGAAGCAACCAGGACTCAACGAGCCGACTTTCGCCAGGCGTCGGGTCGATCCGAGTGAGGTCCGGTAAGCCGGGCGGGAGGTCCGGAGACTTAACGACCGCGCCTTCACACGCTGCCAAGGATCTACGATTCTGTGGTCGATAGTGGACGTGTTGCCAAACGACGTACCCCGTCGCTGGCTCCATGGGCGGGGATCGCCCCAGCCGAGGAGGAGACAAAGATGATGTGGCTACCCCACGACTTCGACCACCCCCGCGCGGTGCCGCTGCCGACTGGGCATCACCTTCGCCCGATCCGCGCCTCGGGCGTCGATCTGGACATGCCGGCGGTCATGGGATCCCGAGAGCGGCTGTGGTCGATTTACGGCGAGGCTTGGGGTTGGCCATCAGCGACAATGACCGTCGGTGAGGACCGTGAAGATCTGTCCCGCCACGAGCAGGAGATCGAGGCGCACGAGTCGTTCAACTACGCACTCTTCGACGCCGAGGAAACCGAGCTCATCGGTTGCGTCTACATCGACCCCCCTGAGAAAGAGGGGGCGGATGCGGAGATCTCGTGGTGGGTTCGCGACGAGTATGTCGGCTCCGAGGTCGAGACTGCGCTCGATGATCTTGTGCCGGTCTGGGTTGCGAATACCTGGCCGTTGAAGCGTCCGCGCTATGTCGGTCGGGACCTCTCGTGGACCGACTGGCTCGCCCTTTCCGAACTTTGAGGGGGCTGTGCCGGTAGGCCGCGGCGTCGGTCAATCGCCAAGCGGAGCCCACACCGCGATCGGTGGACGTTCGGCACTGGTCGGCGAATCGTTACCGCAAGACGCTCGCTTGCTGCGCGCATGTGATGGTGCGGGTTGAGTTGTCTTTAGAGAGGTGAATCTGTCTGATCGACCCGAGTCGGACACCACAGTGGCGGTGCACGATAAATGCCATCAGGCACACATCGTGCCAACGTCAGGAGATCTCAATGCGCATTGGCATCTTCGACCTAAGAGGCTGTTCAGCGGACCAGGCCACCCCTCTCGCTCATTCGATAGCGAGCACGAAGAGATACGTGCCATTGCCGGGGATGCTCCACTTTCGCCTTTTCGCGGCGCGCGACGAAGAGGCGGTGGCTGTGATCGGCGAATAAGCCGATGAGCCATCCGCTTGCGGCGACGGCCACGCCGGTGAGGAATCTGAGCCCTCCCCGGGGCCTTCTCACTGGTGTAGTTCCCAGAGTGTGCTCCTCGTCGAGCTCGGTCATGGCGCGGTCTAGGGCGTCGACGGAGCCGTCGTCGACGAGGGAGGCGAACAGCGAGTCGCCGGAGCCGGCGAGGTCGAGAATGTCTTGGATGTGGGCCGCAATCCGAGTCTGCACCGCCTGTAGAACCTCCGACGGCGGTCCGGAGTAGCCGTAGGCTTCCAGCAGCAACCGCAGGCGGCGGGGGCGGGCGGCCAGATCGGTGAACCCTTCTGCGGCGATGACGTCGCGAGCGTGTAGCGGTACCCAGGAGAACGCGGTGAAAGCCAAGTCCCAGATCGGCGAGCATGGACAGGCGAAGTCCCAGTCGATGAAGCCGACGAGCTCGGTGCTGCTGCTGACATCGGATTCCGAGGGCGGCCACCAGACTGCGTTGTACGGTGCCGCGTCGTTGTGCCCGATCACGTCGCCTGGCTGCCAGCTGCGCGACCCGATACGCCAGGTCGCTCCGGGTTCTGGGACGAAGTCCTGCACGGCGGCGTGGTAGCAACGCAACCACCGGCCGACCTGCTCAAGCGCTTCGTCGGTGTGCACCCAGGGCGGCCATGGACTGGCGGTCCCGACCGTCGCTCCTGGAAGGTAGCTGAGCACTTCCCGCCCCTGCTCGTCCACACCAAGCGCCCGCGGAGCGCCCGCGAAGCCCCGTCGTTCCAGGTGGCGCAGTAGATCGTGGACCGCCGGTGTCCAGGGTCCGGTCGGTCGGCGCACCGTCCCATCGACCAGGACAGCACCCCCTGCGTTGCCCCCAGGTAGTCTCTGCTCCACGCCAGAAGCCTTACACGTAGCCAGGGGGTCCCGTTCATCCATCCTCATGCGGGGGGTGGGGTCGCTGACCGGGGTCGGTTGTGCTGCAGGGGGGGCTCGGTGTACTTCGCGGGGTGTTATGCCACGGGGCGGATCTCGTTGCCTTCAGGGTCGGCCTGGATGAGTGCACCGCAGGAACTGACGTCGGCCAACACCGGGCCGTCGGAGTCGGTCGGCTTCAGAGCGTCACCCTATG
>JBGTGC010000218.1:0-7124 GCA_041746935.1 Dermatophilaceae bacterium | reverse complement strand
GGCCCCACCGGGGTGATGCTGTCGCTGCGCAGTGGCGAGCCGGCCGCATACGAGTCGGTCACCGCAGGTGTGCGCCTCGACCAGGCCGGCGAGGTGCGCCGGATCCGCCACCAGTTGATCCTCGCCGAACTCAGCGTTCCTCAAGCCTTCGATCAGTTGGCGGGTTTGCGCTCCAAGCAGCCGCTGTATTCGCTGTGGCTGACCAAGGTCGCGTGGATCTTCGTCGCAGCAGGCATCGGCTTCATCCTGCAACCGGGATGGGCCAACATGGCCGCAGTCGTGGTGTGCTCCGTCGCGGTGCTCGCCCTGATGGCCTTGGCCGATCGAGCGCAAGTGCTGGCCACTCTGCTCCCGACGATCGCTGCGTTCGTGGTCACGGTCATCGTTTTCGTTGCTGCCGACGCGGGGTGGATCGAGGGACCGCTGCGCACCGTTCTTCCGCCGATCGCTGCCCTCCTGCCGGGGGCACTGATCGTGACCGGTATGTCGGAACTCGCGGCCGGTCACATGCAAGCCGGTGCCTCCCGGCTAACCTACGGCGTCGTCCAGCTCGGTCTCTTTGCGCTCGGTCTGATCGCGGCCACGACCGTGCTCGGAGTGCCGCCGGAGATGATGGTGAACATCCGGGTCGACGACATCGGCTGGTGGGCACCGATCGTCGGGCTGCTCTTGATCGCGCTGGGCATCAGCCTGATGGAGAGCGTGCCGTTGGCGATGTCACCGTGGGTCTTGCTCGTCCTGGTGATGGCCTTCGCCGCGCAGTCCGTCGGCCACATGCTCGGGTCGGCGGCATTGGGCGGATTCTTCGGCGCGATCGCGGCCAGCCTCGGGGCCACCTTCGTGGAGTTGCTCCGGCCGCGGTTGGCCCGGCTGGTGCTGTTTTTGCCGGCCTTCTGGCTTCTGGTGCCCGGCAGCCTGGGCTTGCTCGGAGTAACGACATTGGTGGCCGACCGTAGTCAAGCCCTCGACGCCGTCTTGGACATCACCGCCGTCATCTGCGCCATCGCGCTCGGCCTCCTCGTGGGCTCGGCGCTCGGCCTCGCGGTGCGCAGCCAGCTCAAGCCGGCCCCGATAGTCTCCTGACTATGGGATTGTTCAACCGTAAGAAGTCCGATGACACTGAGTCGCAGTCCTCGGCTCCACCCCAGGTCGAGTTGGACGAGGACGGCCTGCCCAAAACACCCACTCAACCGCTGCGCACCCTCGACGAAGAGCAGATCGCCGCTGACCTCCAGACGCTGGAGGAAGAGGGCGTGGACGTCGATGACCTGGCCTCGATCACCCAGGGCCTGCACACGGCATACCAGGAATGGTCACAACAGCGCACCACCGATCACCGGCAGATCGTCCGGCGCTATGCCGTTGGCATCGGCGAGCACCTCAACCGGCACACCGACCTCGATTGGTGCCTGGTCAGCGACGTATTCGGCACTGACCTCGGCCTTGCCGACGGGCCGCGAGGCGACTTTATGGTCGTGCCGGGCAACCTCGTCGCGGCACGGTGGATGCGCGGAGAGACGAACTGGATACACGACGTCGTGGGACACCTGATCCGACGCCGGGAGCGCTAGGCGTAGTTCGCCAACCAGCGGCGGTCGATAGATCGTTTGAGTCTCAGCGACGTCCGGCCGAGCCACCACCAGCGTCCGCGCATCGCCAAACCGTAACCGCCGCCCAGATCGAGCACCTGCAGCGCATTCCGTTGAGGGCGGAACTCGGGCACGGGTTGCCCCGAGGCTCGGGCAATGAGACCGGCCAACAGCACCGGGCCTTGCCGAACGCCGTAAACCCCGATCCGGGCCAACGGTCGAGGCAAGAAGTGCGCGCAGTCCCCGGCGGCATACACCTCGTCGTGTCGATGGTGTTGCAACGATGCCCCAACCGGTATGCCGTCACTTGCCTGGCCGTCGCCAGCAAGGCCCAAGGTCTCGACCAGGGGCGAGGCGACGAGGCCCGTGGCCAGCACCACCACATCGTGCGCCAGAGTTCTGCCATCGCTGAGGACGACCCGGTCTGCCTCGACCTTGGCGACTGCGACGTCGGTATGCAGGCGCACCCCCCGTGAGGTCATAAATCGCACGAGGCGTCGTCGTGCGTTGGACGGCAATTGTGGATAGATCGACGGGCCGGCCTCCACGACATGGACGTCGACACCGGGTCGACAGGAGAGGTTGCCTGCGAGCTCGATGCACGATGGCCCGCCGCCGACGATGGTGACGCGTGCGTTGCGGTGCGAGTCCTCTAGGGCCTCGAGGGCAGCGGTGACCTGGCGGTCCAGATCAGCGAGCTTCTCGAGTGGCTTCACCGTGAGCACGTCCTGGCCCACGTCGAGGCCCACCTGAGCGGCGACGCTGCCGATGTTGAAGGAGATCACGTCGAAGTCCAGCCACTGCCCGTTGTCGCAGCGCGCGCGATGGCCACGCACATCCAGCTCAGTGAGCACGCCGACGTGGTGGTTGATGGAGTGTCGAGCAGCGAGGGCCGTGACATTGATCGTGCCGGTGTGCGCAGGCAAAGCTCCGGTGGCCGTGGCGGTGGCGACCCCGCTATATCTGAACTCTGCCGGGGCCAACACACACACGGCGTATCCCGCCGCGATGAGGTCTTGTGCCCGGCGCAGCAAGTGCAGGTGTGCGTGGCCGGCCCCTACCAACAGCAATGAGGTTGGGCGCTGGGGTGCCATGCTCCAGTACACCAGGAAGACCACGTACCGTCGCATTCGACTACCTGTTTCCTGTTGTTACGCAGGAAACACATTGACCCAAACTCCCCTATTCAGACATCGAGGAGCCGCACCGTGAATTCTTGGACCGATGATCTCGCCGATGACCCGTGGCGGGCTCGCCGCGCCCGGCGTCAGCGACTGATCGGCATGCTTGTGATCCTGGCGTTGGCGCTTCCGGGTGCGGCCGCTTTGTTGTCATTGCTGCGCTGACACACGTCTTTGACGGCGCTATACATCTGCCCCGCATCTCGGGGCAGGTGTATAGCGCACTGAACGTGCATTCCAAATTTCGGATAGTCGGCGGCGTATTCTTGTGTTTACGAAGATCGTCGAGCGCGTGATTGCGGTCTTTGTGTTGTATGCCGTTTTGAGCGCTCTCGCTGTCTGGACGATTGGCACCGCTGGTCCCGACATCGGGCTGGCCGTTCTGCTGATCGCCCCGTTGATGCACACCGCCGGCCTGATCGTTGTGGTTCCTGCGGCTTCAACCGGGTAGTGGGGTGCACTGTTCGGCGAGTTGCTGACCCACGCCCATCCCCCTCGCGAATCCGATGTCCTAGAGCAGGTCGATCAAGGGGTCCAGCCCGGCGACGCCCGATACGTCCAGCGGTAGCAACGGGATCTGCGTGAGTTCGACCTGGGGCAGGGCGTTCGTCAGCACCGCCACGTGTTGTTCCTCGTTGCGGTGACGAACCGCCAGGAACTCACCACGATCACGAGGTGAGCGTTTGTTGATCACCAAAGCATCGACCTGAGCGCCCACGCGGGTCAGGTCTTGCTCCAGTTCAAGGGTCTCCAACACCGGAAGTCGCTCGGCCGCCAGCACGACAACGAAAGCGGTGTGCTCATGGTCGGTGATGACATGGCGCAGATGGGTGAATCTCGCTTGTCGACGCAGCAAAATCTCGCGGATCTCGGTGTCACGATCCGCTCGCGAGGCTCGAGCTTGACGGCGAGGGACAACCTCAGCCCCTGGGTCGTTGCGGCCTCGCCGGCGATCCAAATTCGTCATGGCGTCGGCAAACCGCTGGGAGGTGTCTTGCCGGTCGAGCAAGCCGGCGGTCCACGCGTTGACCACTTCCGGCAGACTCAGCAGCCGGACGGTGTGGCCCGAGGGCGCGGTGTCGATGACCACCAAGTCGTAAATCTGGCTGGCACCCTCGACGACGTCCGCCAAACGTTCCAGCACCGCGGCTTCGGCGGCCCCCGGGGCTTGGCGGGCCAACTTCAGGTGCTTGGTGACTTCGCCGCCGAGGTGGTCGGGCATGAGCCGCCGCATCGTCCGCTCGGCCGCCGCCAGGTGAGTGTCCATGGTCTGCTCGGGGTCCAGCTCGCACGCCTCCAGACCCGGCGCGATCTGGGTGAACCCGTCGCCGATCGGCATACCGAAGAGGTGTCCCAGGTTGTGCGCAGGGTCGGTTGAGATGAGCAGCACACGCGATCCTGCCCGGGCTCGAGCGAGCGCCACGGCGGAGGCGACCGTGGTCTTGCCCACCCCGCCCTTGCCACCGACGAAGAGCACACGGCGTCGCGCAGCGAGATCTAACAGCACGAGATGCGGTCTAAGGGTGAGCGGTCCAGACCCATCCGGCGGTGCCACAGGTGGAAGCGGTCATAGACCACCGGCAGCAACTCCACCGCATACCAACTCATCGGGTTGGGCACGCCGAGTGATTCGCTCAGCACCAGCATGAGCATGACGTCGTCCTCGTCCTGCTGCGCGCGGGCGAAGGTATGCCGATAGCGCCCGGCGAAGACTTCGTGCAGCCACTGCCGAAACGTCGGGTTCGACGTCACGACGAAGAGCCACCCGACCCGGCCTCGGCCTCGGCCTCGGCCTTCTGTGCCATCTCATCGCCCCAGTCGACGTCCGGCCCGTCAGACTTCGCGCTGCGCATCGCACCGACGGCTTCGATGATGACCCAGATCGCGGCCACCAGGATGACGAGGTCGAGGCTGAGCAGCAGCCAGTTCTGGTCGCTCCAGAAGGTGCCGAGCTGCACGAACAACGCGTAGACGGTCATCACCAGGACGAAGACCAACGGCACCATCAACGGCAGCGGGTTGCGGCCACGGCGCATCACCATGATGGCCACGATCGACAAGGTCAGACCAGCCATCAACTGGTTGGTCGTGCCGAACAACGGCCAAATCAGCATGCCGCCGGAGCCGTCGACACCTGCCCCGAAGGTCAGTCCAAGGGCGACGACCAGGGCGATCACGGTGGACAAGCCCTTGCCGAGGGTGAAGCCCATGATTTCGCCGATCTCTTGCACCACGAAACGTTGCAGTCGGACCCCGGTGTCCATCGTGGTGGCGGCAAACAGGATGGCGGTGGTGGCCAGGATCGTGGCGCTGAGCGACTGCGACAACCCCAGACCGCTCTCCACGATGACGCCGCCACCCTGCACGAACGCGCCGACACTGCCGGCACCGAACTCGTTGTACGTCTCCTGCCAGGCTTGCAGTGTGGCAAATCCAGCGGTGGTGACGATGATGGCCCCCAGCGCCAGCAGCCCCTCGCCGACCGCCCCGAAGTAGCCCACGAAACGCGCGTCGGTTTCCTTGTCGAGTTGCTTGCTGCTCGTGCCGGAGGACACCATCCCGTGGAAGCCGGAGATGGCCCCGCAGGCGATGGTGACAAACAGCAGCGGCACGATCCCGGGGGTGCCGTCAGGCACGTCGGAGTTGAAGGCCGGAGCCACGATGGTCGGCGAGGCGATCAGCACCGAGACGTAGATCAGGCCGAGCGCGAGGAAGAGTTGAAGGCCGTTGATGTAGTCCCGCGGCTGCAGCAGCATCCACACCGGCAACACCGAGGCGACCCCCGCATACGCAAACAGCAGGATGATCCAGACGGAGCTGGCCGGCAGGCCGAGCATCGTGTCCGGCAGAGACAGCGGCATCGCGTTGCCCCACAAGATCATCGCGTAGAGGGCGAGGACCCCCACGACCGAGACCACGGGCAGGCTGGCCCAGCCGCGATAGAGCGCTTGACCGATGATCAGCGCCACCACGATCGCGCCCCAGGTGGGGATGACTGCAGTGGGGGTGGAGACGAGCAGGCCGGAGATGACGACGGCAAAGGCCGCGTTGACCATCAACAAGAGCAAAAAGATCACGACGAGGAAGAGGTTGCTCCCGCGCTGGCCGATGTAGCGCTCCGATAGCGCCCCCATCGACTTGCCCTTGTTGCGCGTCGAGGCCCACAGCGCGCCCATGTCGTGAGCGCCGGCGAAGAAGACGGTGCCGATCGTGACCCACAAGAAGGCGGGGAGCCATCCCCAAATGACCGCAATGGCCGGCCCCACGATCGGTGCCGCACCGGCCACCGAGGTGAAGTGGTGCCCCCACAGAACGTACTTATTGGTGGGGACATAATCGACGCCATCCTCCAGAGCGTGCGACGGGACCACCGCATCGGGTTGCAGCGCATACACCTTGCTCGCCAGATAGCGCGAATAGAGCAGATATCCCGCCAGGATCATGACAACCCCGATGAGGGCAAGGACGATCGAACTCATGGCCGTCTCCAGTCTTTGATGACTCCAGTGTCATGCGACTTCTTCACCGTAGGCTACGGGGGACCAACGCGCGAGGGTGTGGGTTTGTCGAAGAGGCCAAGGAACCTCGCGGATCCGAGCCGATACGACATGTTCGTCTGTGCCTATGCCCTGCCACGATCAGCGCATGCCGCCGTCCCTAGATATTACGCCTACGGAGCAAACGGGAAGAGCCGAAGCATCCGCATCCGCCTCAGCAGCGGCGCTGCGCGCCAGGGTCACCCTGAAGAACATCACCGACTTCGAGCCGCTGCGGTCGGTGTCGGCCCTGCTGGAGTCGGTGTGGGGTCGCAGCGATGAGGGGGTGCCGATGAATACCGACGTATTGCGCAGCATCGTTCACGCCGGGGGCTGCGTGACTGGTGCCTATGCCGAGGACGGCACGCTGGTCGGCGCCGCAGCGCTGATGCCCTCCGTTCCCTCCGTGGCGTCCTACTCCTTCATTGCAGCTGCGCGTAGTGGTAGCAATGACGCCGGCATCGGGTATGCCATCAAGACGTACCAGCGCCATTGGGCCCTGGCGAACGGGTTCACCACCATGTCGTGGACCTTCGATCCCCTCGTGAGCCGCAACGCGCGCTTCAATTTGGTGAAACTCGGCGCCGCCGCCGAGGTCTACGAGGTGGCCTTCTACGGTCAGCCCACCGATGAGATCAGCGGCTCCGACGAGGCCGACCGGTTGGTGGCCCACTGGGCGCTCAACTCCGCGCGTGTGCTCGCCGCAGCCGAGTTCGTCGCCGATAGCTCGGTTGGCATCGCGGCCCCCGACCCCGCCGTCGAAGCCGCACGGCGACCCCCGACGGAGAGCCTCTGCGCAGACCTCGGCCCGGACGGCT
>JBGTGC010000217.1:0-10081 GCA_041746935.1 Dermatophilaceae bacterium | reverse complement strand
GCCCGGCATTGTCGAACGCGCCGTCTGGCGCGGCGGCCGCAGCCGCGGCCAGGTCCGCGTCGGCAAAGACGATGCTGGCGTTTTTGCCGCCCAACTCCAGAGTGACCCGCTTCACCTGAGCGGCGCATCCGGCCATGATCGAACGACCGACCTCGGTGGACCCGGTGAACACCACTTTGCGCACCTCGGGGTGAGTGACAAAGCGGGCTCCGACCACGGATCCCTTGCCGGGCAGCACCTGCAGGACACCTTCGGGTATGCCGGCGTCGAGGGCCAGATCGGCCAGTCGCATCGCGGTCAGCGGGGTCAGCTCGGCGGGCTTGAGGACAACGCTGTTGCCGGCGGCCAACGCCGGCCCGATCGCCCAACCCGCAATGGGCATTGGGAAGTTCCACGGCACGATGACCCCGACCACGCCGATCGGCTCGTGAAAGGTGCTGACCATCCCTCCGGCCACCGGGATTTGCTGGCCGAGATGCCGCTCGGGGGCACCAGCGTAGTAGTGCAGCACGTCGCGAACATTGCTGGCTTCCCACCGGGCGTTGCCGATGGTGTGCCCGGCGTTGCTGACCTCGAGTTGGGCCAGGTCTTCGATATGGGCGTCGACCTCGTCGGCGAATCGTCGCAGCAGTCGGGAACGGTCGGCCGCCGAGATGGCTCGCCACTGACGCTGGGCTGTTACCGCGTGAGTAATTGCCCTATCGGTCGACGCCTCGTCGTGCAGATCAACGGTGGTGATGACCTCTTCGGTCGCCGGGTTCAGGACCCGCGCAGTGCTCTCGACCGACCTGCTCCCCACCGAAGGGCTCACAGGCGTTCAAACCCCCGTCTCAGTTCCCAGTCGGTGACCGCTGCCTCGAAGGCCAACAGCTCGACGTCGGCATAGTTGACGTAGTGGTCAACCACTTCCTGACCGAATACCTCACGAGCGATCTCTGACTGCGCGAAGAGTTCACGCGCCTCGCGGAGGGTGTGAGGCACCTGCTCGGCGTCAGAGGTATAGGCGCTGCCCTCAGTGGCCGCAGGCAACTTCAGTTTCTTTTGGATGCCGTACAGCCCTCCCGCCATGATGGCCGCCAAAGCGAGGTAAGGGTTGGCGTCGCCGCCGGGAAGTCGGTTCTCCAGACGCGCGCTCGGGCCTTCGCCGACCAGCCGGACGGAGCAGGTGCGGTTGTCCATTCCCCACGCCACGGCCGTAGGCGCAAAAGATCCGAGCGCGAACCGCTTGTAGGAGTTGATGTTGGGTGCGTAGAACAGTGTGAAGTCGCGCATGGTCGCCAGCACGCCCGCGATGAAGTGCTCGTACAGCGCACTGCGCTGGCCTTTGTCAACGTCCCAAAAGACGACCTGGTCGTCCAGACCGCGCAGGGAAAGGTGAATATGGCACGAGCTTCCGTCACGCTCATTTGGCTTGGCCATGAAGGTCAGCGAGTGGTCCATCGCAGAGGCGATCATCTTGGCGCCGGTTTTGTAGACCGAGTGGTTATCGGCGGTGGTCATCACGTCATCGAAGAGGAAGCCGATTTCGTGTTGCCCGAAGTTGCACTCGCCCTTGGCCGATTCGACGACCATGCCGGCGGCATACATGTCGTTGCGGATCCGACGCACCAGTGGCTCGACCCGACCGGACCCCACGATCGAGTAGTCGACGTTGTACTGGTTGGCTGGGGTCAAGCCGCGGTAGTTCCGCTCAGCGGCTTCTTCGAAACTGTCGCGGTAGATGACAAACTCCAACTCCGTGCCGGCGACAGCCTTCCACCCCTGGGCTGCCGCCTTGTCGATCTGTGCCGCGAGCATGGTGCGCGGCGACATCGGCACGGGCGATCCGTCCGTCATCGTCAGGTCGCACTGCAGCATGGCGGTCTTGTCCAACCATGGCACTCGACGGATGGTGTCGAGGTCCAGGTCGAACATCATGTCGCCGTAGCCCGCCTCCCAGGAAGTCAGGGCATAACCATCGACGGTGTTCATCTCGGTGTCGACGGCCAGCAGATAGTTGCAACCTTCGATGCCGTCAGCGAGGGCGTGCTCGACGAAGTACGCGCCGTGAAGGTACTTGCCCTGCAATCGCCCCTGCATGTCGGTGAACGCCACAATGACGGTGTCGATATCGCCGTCCTCGACGGCGGAGCGTAGTTGCTCCACCGAGAGCATGCGGGGGTTGCGGGGGTGGGTGCCTGGCTCGGACATCGTCGCGCTCCTGTAGTGGGTGCTGCCTGGAAATTATGCGGGGTGTGTCGCCGTGGACTCGCGGGGGTGAGTTCCCTGGCCTAGCGCAGGTCGGACTCCGCGTCGTCGATGTTGGAGAACTCCTCTTCGGGCGCGTTGCCCACCACGTGGTGGCGACTGTAGAACTGGTAGTAGGCCAGGAACGCGACGAAGACGAGTGCGGTGATGCCTGCTGCCCGCGGGTCGACGAAGAAGGTAGCGATCACCGCGGTGATGCTGAGCACGAAGGCGACGCCGGTGGTGACGACCCCGCCGGGCGTGCGGTAGCCGCGCTCCAGGTCCGGCTCGTTGCGGCGCAGCATGATGTGCGACAGATTCAACAGGACGTAGGAGACCGCTGCGCCGAAAACGGCGATGTTGATGAGTAGCCCACCGTCTTGCAGGATTGCGGCCAGCAGGAAGCCGATGGTCCCAGGGACGATCAGCGCCACGTATGGGGTCTTGCGACTGCCGGTCTTCGACAACACCCGGGGCAGGTATCCGGCCCGCGACAGGGCGAACAACTGTCTCGAGTAGCCGTAGATGATGGAGAAGAAGCTGGCGATTAAGCCGGCCAGTCCGGCGTAGTTGACGAAGTCAGCCAGCGCCGAGTTGTCGCCGTATGCCGTGCGCAGCGCCTCGGGGAGCGGGTTATCGGAGGCTCCGATAGCTGCGGCGCCACCGGCACCGGGCACGAGGACCAACATGAGCGCGGCGGTCACGAGCAGGATCATCATGGCCACGATGATGCCCTTGGGCATGTCCTTCTTCGGGTCGCCAGTCTCCTCGGCGGCAAGCGGCACGCCCTCGACGGCGAGGAAGAACCAGATGCCGTAGACGAAGGCCGCCAAGACGCCGGTGATGCCCATCGGCAACAGTGAACTCGACATGAGCGATCCGTCGGGGTCGATGTCCGTCAGGTTGGCGGCGTCGAACTGCGGGACGAGGCCGATCACGGTAGCGATCAGGGCCAGCATGGCGACGGCAGTAATGGCGAACATCAGTTTGAGGGCTTCGCCGACGCCGTACAGGTGGACGCCGACGAAAATGGCGTACATCACCAAATAGATCCACCAACCGTTGGTGATCCCGAAGAGCCCCAGGGCCTCGATATACCCGCCGATGAAGACCGCGATGGCGGCCGGTGCCACGGCATACTCGATCAGGACCGCGATACCTGTCGCGTAGCCCCCTAGCGGGCCCAGCGCGCGTCGGGCGAAGCCGTATCCGGCGCCAGAGGTTGGCAGGGTGGAGGCCATTTCAGCCAGGCCGAAGACCATGCAGGTGTACATGATGCCCATCAGGACGGTCGCGATGAGCAGACCACCCCAACCGCCGACATCGATGCCGACGTTCCAGCCGGCGAAGTCGCCGGAGATGACGTAGCTGACCCCGAGGCCCGCCAGGAGCACCCAGCCAGCGGCACCGGCTTTGAGTTGCCGGTTCTTCATGTAGTCGTCGCCGGAGGTGGTCTCTGGGCTCGCTTTACTCATGGGTCCGCCGTTTCATTGGATCAGATGTAGACCATTAGCGTTCAGTCGCAGTGTGGCCTGAGTCACAGCCCCCGTCAACCGGTGATCTACGGTGAAGGGATGAACGTAGTCCCCGCGCCCCGCCTGGTCCCGGTGCGCATGGGCAACGTCTTCGAGGAAACGATGGAGGCGTTGTTGCAGGAGATTCGTCTGGGACAGCTGGCCCCGGGGGAGAAGTTGTTGCCCGAGCGCGAGTTGGCCGAGGCGCTCGGGGTGTCTCGGACCACCCTGCGAGAGGTGCTCGCGCATCTGAGCAACAGCGGCCACGTGACTGTGCGACGCGGGCGGTATGGCGGCACGTACGTTGCTCAGCCGGTGCCCCCGGCCTCGGGTTCGGCGGGGACCACTGTGGACTGGGCGCAGGTCAGTGACGTGCTGACGTTGCGTCGGGTGGTGGAGCCCGCTGCTGCGCAACTGGCTGCCGAGCGTGGTGTCACTGCTGCCGAGGTCGAACAGTTGTGGCTCGTTCATCGGGAATGCTGTGCGGCCGAGGCTGCGCGCTATCGCCCGTTGGACTCTCGACTCCACCTCCTTATCGCTGATCTGTCCGGGAGTCCGCGGCTACGAGGAGTCGTGGCTGAGGCTCGTGCGGGGGTCAATGCCTTGTTGGACCGCATACCGTTGCTGCCGCCCAATCTGACGCACTCCGCGGATCAGCACGAGGCCATCGTGCAAGCCATCGTCGACCGGAACCCCGATGAGGCGCGCACGGCCATGCTCGATCACGTTGACGGCACGGCTGCCCTGTTGCACGGCTTCCTCGGTTAACGTGCGCGTGGTTCATAGTTGCACTGAGTGCAGAAGCCGTCCTGGAGTTGGCCACGCGACGCTCGTTGGCGCAGATCACCGTGGAGGAGATTGCTGACCGAGCCGGAGTCTCTCGCCGCACCTTCTTCAACTACTACGGCGGCATGGATGCCGTCCTCGTCGAGGCCACTCGCGAGCCGATGGCGCACGTCGCCGAGGCCTTCCTGGCCCGTCCATTAGGCGAGGACCCACTGTCGGCGATCATCTCCTCGCTCGATGATCACCTTCCTCGCGACCTCCTCCAGTGGTGCGTGGTCTTGGGACAGCCGCAGGCACAGGAGAGCGAGATCCACCGGCAGGTGTGGCATCTGCATACGCAGTGGTTAGGGGGGTCCTTCGACAGCGCCTGGGCCCGGGTGCTGATGGGCTCTTCATCTCCTGTCTGGCTGGCACCGTCATGTCGATCTTTGACGCAACCACCCAGTCGTGGCTCGAGCGATGCCGCGGTCGCCTGGATCAGGAATCGTCGGAGATCCTCAGCTCGCTCTTGGCGGCGGCGCTGGGCTATGCCCGCGACGGCTGGACAGACGCCTCCGCAGGGTCTCCTTAGTCACACGCTCTGCTTGGTAGCACACCTCGTCTGGCCGCAGCGAAGCGCCGACACCTTATAAAACTTTGTCCTTGAAAGGACCATATCGTGGCTTCTGCGTTGCACCGCCTCGGCCGCTGGGCCGCCGATCACCACTGGCTGACCATCGGCGGCTGGCTGGCCTGTTTCGTCATCGTCGCCGCCTCCGCGGTGTCATTTCGGCAGCCGTTGACCTCGGAGTTCTCCATCCCCGGTAGTCGGTTCGAGAACGTGTTGGAAGATCTGAAGACCGAGATTCCCGAAGCCGCCGGAGCCTCCGGCACCGTGGTCTTCACCACTGAGCGCAGCTCGGGTGAAAACGGCTTCGAGCGTGGGTCAAGGAGCGACACATGACGGCCCTCTCGATGACAGCTCTGTGGATGCCGACCCGGTTGACCAGGACAGCGTTGGTCACCGCAGTCTCGATCAGGTCGAGGCGAGTTCGCGCACAGCCCAATGAAAGGCTCGCGGAAGTTTGGCTGAGGCTGGCACCACCGCGGCGCGCAGCCTCGCTGACTCCGTCGCGTAGAGCAATCCCGAGGTCAGCGCAGTGCTGCGCCAACTGACTCCCCAGGCCAGGCGGGGATAGCGCTGTGGGGCGTCGTCGCGAAGCGCCTCCACCGCCGCACGGGCTTGGGCCAGTCCCACCGCGAGGCCCTCCCCGGTGAGCGCGTCAACATACCCGCCGGCATCGCCGACCAGGAGCACTCGGCCCGCCGCGCGTGACCTGACCTGCTGGCGCAGTGGCCCTGAGCCTCGCAGTTCCGAGGCCGGATCGGTGCCGGAGAGTTTGACCACGAGGTCCGGGAAATGACTGAGGTGTTCGGCGAACGACCCCGTCGCAGCGGTGAGCACGGCTACGCCGACGGTGTCGCTGGCCACCGGGGTGATGTAGACCTCAGCGCGCTTACCCCAATGGACTTCAACCCGATCCGTCCACGGCGCGAGCGCAAAGTGCTGGCGGTAGCCAAATCGGCGTGCCTTCGGCGAACCTGCTGCGCGTTCGAGGCCGGCCAAGCGGCGAGTGCGCGAATGCAGACCGTCTGCGCCCACTGCATACCGAGCGCGCAGCGGTGCATTGCCGGATCCCACGGCAACGGTGACGCCGTGCTCATCTTGGGTCAGACCGCGCATCGAGCCAGAGACGAATGTGACACCGAGCGCGTGGGCACGGCCCCGAAGACAGCGGTGCAATTCGGTCCGTCGCACCCCTCGGCCCAGGCCTTCGGAGAAGTCCGCCGAGACGTATCGGTTGCCGTCTGTGTAGGAGATTCCGCGCATATCTGCACCCGCCGGGTCCACGCCGATTCGTTGCAGAGCCGCCAAGGCCCCAGGCATCAGCCCCTCGCCACACGCTTTGTCGATCACACCGTGTTTCGGTTCGATGACCTGCACGGCCATCCCTGCTGCAGCGGCGTTGATGGCGGTTGCCATCCCGATTGGGCCGCCGCCGACCACGATGACGTCGTAGGAGTCGCTCATCTCACGCTGCCCAGCGCTGCGTTCTCGGTGCGGATACGCACGGTCAGTAGCCACGCATTAAGCGCGGTGAACACGGAGGCGGTGATCCAGGCGGTGTGCACCAGCGGCAGCGCGATGCCTTCCAGCACGACCGCGACGTAGTTGGGGTGGGGGATCCAGCGGTATGGCCCGCGGTCGACCAACGGAATGCCAGGGGTGACGATGACCCGCGTGTTCCAGGCCTTGCCCAGGGTCAGGATGCACCACCAACGCAGGGCCTGAGCAACTACGACGAGTCCAAACATCGGCCAACCCAACCATCCGATGAACTCTCGGCCGCTGAGCCAGGCCTCGGTCAGACAACCGACCAACAGCGCGGTATGCAGCACCACCATGGGCGGGTAGTGGCCGCGGCCATGCTCCACCCCGCCGCGCGACAGCGCCCATGCGGCGTGGCGCTTCGAGACGACCAGCTCCGCGACACGCTCGGCGGCCACGAGGACCAACAGGACGGCATACCAGTTCAGGGAGTCCATCAGCTCACGCCGCCGGAGCCTGCAGGAGCACCGTCTCCAGGCAGAAGCCTGGGCCCATCGCCATCATGACGCCCCACGACCCGGGCTCGGGCGGGTGATCGGTCAAGGTGTCGGAGAGGACGTGCAGCACCGAAGATGACGACAGGTTGCCTATGGCCGCCAGCGAGCGCCAGGTGACGCCCAGCGCGCTCGGCGGAACCTCGAGCGCCTGCGCCAGGGCATCCAACACCTTGGGTCCACCGGGGTGGGCCACCCACCAACCGATATCGCTGCGGGCCAGGTCGTGCAGGGCCAGGTGAGCATCGACGTCGGCGCGCACATGGTCGCGCACCAGATCGGGAACTTCGGCACCCAGCACAATCCGCAGGCCGCTGGCACCCACGTCCCAGCCCATGGCGCGCTCGGTCCGGGCATACATCCGGCTGCGGCTGCTGATCACCTGTGGCGCAGGCGCGGTGCTGACTCGGCGGTGTCTGGCGGCGGCTCGCTCGCCAAACATCACGACCGCAGCTCCACCGTCCCCGAACAGTCCGCTGGCGATGAGGTTGGCCATCGACGTGTCGTCGCGCTGCAAAGTCAACGAGCACAACTCGACCGAGAGCACCACCACCACCTCGTCCGGATGACCTTGCAGGTAGTCACGGGCTCTCGCGATCCCGGCAGCGCCGCCGACGCAGCCGAGACCCACGATGGGGATGCGTTTGAGGTCGGTCCGCAACGGCATACGGGCGCACAATCGCGCGTCGAGCGAGGGCACCGCGAGGCCGGTCACCGTCATCGAGATGATGACGTCGACGTCGTGCGGCTCGACGCCAGCGGCTGCCAGGGCAACAGTCATGGCGCGCTCGCTGAGATCAGTCGCGACCCGGATGAAGGCATCATTGGCGCGGTCAAAGGAGGTCGTCGCTACGGCATAGTCTTCGATCGCCAAGGCCAAGTGACGGTGATCCACTCCGGCGTTGCTGTGGATGCGCGCCAGGGTGGCGACCTTGTCGGCCGGCAGACCTGCGAGATCGGCCAGTGTCTGCGTCAACTCCGCCTGCGCGTATCGGTGTTCCGGCAAGACCCCGGCGACCGCAGCGATTGTTGACACTCCGGCAGCCTACGAGTCCCGGTGATCGGTCGCCCCCTGGGGCTGCTACTGATCGTTCGCGTGGTCCTTCTCGGCACGCAGAACGAGTATTTGCGTGGCTACGTTGAGTAGAGTCAGGATCGTCAACACTGTGAAGGCCAATCCTGAGGGTGCATCGCCGCTGAAGAGGGGTTATGGCGAACCAAGCCCCCGCCAGAAACGACAGAACGTGCAACGCACGGTTCACCGGCACGAGCATCTAATTCCCTGCCTGTCCGCCACGCCAGGACCGTAGTCATTCGACCCGTTCCAAGCGAGGCTGATGATGAGCCTGAGCGGTTTAGGTCGTGCTCGGAGATTTCGATCATTTCCCTTCAACTCCGGAGGGTGGATACGTCCCGACCGGCACCGGCTGGGCGTATAAAACGCGATGCTCCCGCTCTGAATTGCGTGTCTTTGCCAGAGTCCCCTGTGACCGGACTGCTCGACAAAGCCAGCGGGGCCTATGCTTATGGCCGTCTCTCCGACAGACCCGGGCTGAGGAGATTGCTGCCCTCCGTAAGACCTCCCGGTCCCGGGACGACGAGCCGGACGGGGCAACCGGGACGATCATCTCCGCGCAGCAGCCCTATTGATCCCCGACGTCCACGTTCGCCGTTTGTGGTTCGTCTTGTGGCACGCTCGGGACTGCCCTGGCTTCTACATCGACTGCAGGGGTGGGATCGAGCCCGAGATGGCTGAAGGCCTCCTTGCGGTGAGCGGTTCCTCAGAGAGCTCCACTCCACCGCGGGAGGCCTTCTCCCATCTACGCACGCGCCGTGCCCGATCGCACAACGTGCCGGGGCGTCACACCTCGCGGCGGGTCATCGGTGGTGAAGCGGCCTGTGTCGGTCGCCACGACGCCGGGGCGGACCAGATTGACCCGGATGCCCTGTGGGCCCAGCTTGGCCGCGAGGGCATACACCGTTCCGTCGTAAGCGCTTATGGTGGCGGAGTACAGGGCAGTGTAGGGGTTGCCCGGTCTTGGCGACGACGTTCGACATCATGACGATTGCCCCGCTTCCAGCCGCTGCCGCTCGTCTGAGGCCGATTCCGCGGTTCGTGTCGAATTCGGGCTGGCCCGTTCGCTGTAGGGATGAAACGGTTTCCATGACGAAAGGACACGACCGTGAAGTACGTCATCATGTTCACAACCACGCCCGAACTCGACGCAGTGTCGCCTGAGCACGCCGAGCAGGTCTATCGCCGCACCTCCGAGTGGTTCGGCACGCACCGCGAGGTGATGACCGAGTCCGGCGCCCAGCTGCAGCCGGTCAACACCGCGACCACGGTCAGCTACGGCGGCGACGGGCCGGTCGTGGCCGACGGGCCGTTCTCGGAGGCGAAGGAGGTCATCGGCGGGTTCCAGGTGATCGACGTGCCCGACCTCGACGCGGCCATCGCCATCGTCAATACGTGGCCGCTGCTCGAGCTGCCCGGCGTTTCGGTCGAGATCCGCCCGATCGTCGTCTACTAGAGACACATCGAGTCGTGGACGAATCGGATGCCGCGGCGGCGGAGTCAGGCCGGGCCCACGCCGCGGCATCCGCTCAACTCCTCGCGAGGGTGATCCGCGAGGAGTCCGCGCGGATCGTCGCGGCGCTTACGGGTTGGCTCGGGAGCCTCGACCTTGCAGAGGAGTCGGTCGCCGAGGCGATCGAGGAGGCCGTGCGCCTGTGGCGCACGCGCGGGGTGCCTCCCAATCCCGGGGGATGGCTAACGCAAGCGGCCCGCAACAACGCCCTTGACCGCCGGCGGCGCGAGAAGCGGTACCGCGAGAAGCTGGCCCTGCTCCCCGATCCGGCCAAGCCCGCACCGCTCATCGGCACCGGCGGGCCCGACGAGCGACTGCCCCTCC
>JBGTGC010000216.1:0-8756 GCA_041746935.1 Dermatophilaceae bacterium | reverse complement strand
CAGTCGAGCTGGATCGTGTTTTCGCCGAGCGCCGAAAGATCGATCACCGAGCGCAGGCTGCGGCCGATCAGCCTGGAGATCTCGTGGGTGCGGCCGCCTATCCGCCCCTTGACGGACTCCCGGTCGCTGCGGGTATGGGTGGCCCTGGGCAGCATGGCGTATTCGGCCGTCGTCCAGCCCTTACCGCTGCCCTTGCGCCACCTCGGCACCCCGTTGGTCAACGACGCAGCGCAGAGCACTCTGGTCTTGCCGAACTCGACGAGGACGCTGCCCTCGGCATGGTCGAGCCAATTGCGGGTCATCCGCACATCGCGCAACTGGTCGGGGGCGCGGCCGTCGTGGCGCAGGGCGGGGTTTTCGGTCATCGTTCAAGGCTAGCGGGGCTCTGCTCGGCTCACGACCAGCCCGCGACGTCGTCCGCGTCGGCGACCACCCGGCATACCGACGGAGCGCCGCCGCCCATCTCCCGCCACCTCTGGTGCTGCGTTTCACCTCTGGTGCTGCGCTGCAGTGCAGCACCAGACGGACAACCGGGCACACGGGCACGGGCACACGGGCACACGGGCACACGTACAGCTCCTATCCTGACGCCATGACGTTGATCGCGATGAGTGGGCTGCCGGGAAGCGGCAAGACGACGATCGCCTATGCGCTGGCCAGGCAACTGGGCTGCCCGGTGCTCTCTGTGGACACCATCGAGGTCGGCATGCGCGACGCTGGCCTCGACTTCGAGCAACCTCGTGGCCTTGCTGCGTATGCCGTCGGCCAGGCCCTAGCGGATGTGCAACTCCGGCTGGGCATGAGTGTGATCGCCGACGCGGTCAACGTCGCCCCACCGGCTCGCCAGGCGTGGATGGACCTGGCCGCGGCACACCGCGTGCCGCTCGTGGTCATCGACGTGAAATGTTCCGACACCGAAGCGCACCGTGACCGCCTCGAGGCTCGGCCTATCGAAGTGCTCGAAATCGCCTGGGACGAGGTCGAGCGGCGAGGTGCCGAAGCATCGCCGTGGCCGGTTCAGACCCTAGGCGTCGACTCAGCCCAGCCGGTGGATGGAGTGGTGGCGCAGATCCTCGATCAGCTGGGCAATTCCTGAGGTCACCCTCTGGTGCTGCGTTTCGGGTTTTGTGCTGCGCTGGAGTGCAGCACAAGACGGACAAACGGGCTCAGGAGCTCGTGGGCCCGGTGAACTGGTACGGCTGAGTGGGGGCCGGCCAGGACGAAGGTGATCAGGGTGCCTTAAGCAACCGAGACGTTGATGGCGTGCCATCCGGTGGCGCCGCTCGGAGCCGGGTTGGCCTTCTCCTTGGTCTGCGTCTCGCCGTCCTTGTTGGTGGCGCGCACCGTGATCGTGTGGTCTCCGGCGGCCGCATCCCACTCCAGTCGCCACTGGCGCCAGGTGTCGACACTGACTTCGCCGGAGAGCTCGGCTTCCTGCCAGTCACTGTCATCGACCCGGACTTCGACCTTGTCGATCCCAGTTTGCTGATCCCAAGCCACCCCGGCGATCACGGTCGCGCCGGCTTCGACGTCTCCACCCGAGCTGGGCACGTCGATCCGTGACTGCACCTTGATCGGCCCCCTGGCGGTCCAGCCGCGCGGAGTCCAGTAGGCCTCATCGTCCTCGAAGGTCGTGACCTTGAGGTCGACAACCCACTTGGTGGCCGAGACGTAGCCGTACAGCCCCGGCACCACCACCCGCACCGGGAAGCCGTGCTGCGCGGGCAGCGGCTCGTCGTTCATCAGCACGGCGAAGATGGCGTCGCGGTCGTCAGTCAGCGCCTCCAGCGGCGTTCCGGCAGTCCAGCCGTCGGAGCTGGTGGACAACACCATGTCAGCGCCCGACTGCACGCCGGCGCGGGCCAGCAGCTCGCGGATGGGCCACCCGGTCCAGACGGCGTTGCCGATCAGGTCGCCACCGACCGTGTTGGACACACACGTCAGGGTGACGGCAGTTTCGATGAGCTCTTCGTCGAGCAGTTCGTCGTAGGTCATTTCAACCTCTTGGTCGACCATGCCGTGCACGCGAATCGACCAGGAGTCGGGGTCGATCTGCGGCACCGAGAGTGCCGTGTCGATCCGGTAGAAGTTATCGTTGGGTGAGATGTAAGGGGCTAGGCCGTCGATCTCGAAGTCGGCGTCGGCCGGGATCGTGAGCCCAGGCCCGGAGGTCGCACCGGCACGAGACTCGGCGAAGCGCTCAGTCACCCGCTCACGAGCGGCCTGCACGGCCTGCTGCGCGTCTCCCATCGAGCGCCCGACATACATTCCGACTGCGCCGACCACCGTGAGACCGCTTCCCCAAGCCAGCACTCCACGCCTCGTCGGGGCAGCCATCTCTCCAGTTCGGTCAGTTGTCGTCACGGCGGCAGCAGCCGCACCCGTCCTAGCCGCCCCTTGGGCCAGCCAGGCCAAGACACCCAGACCAGCCAAGGTGCCCACGATGGTCGCAGTGGCATCCAGCGGGGCGCTGCCTGGTCGGTTGAGCACGGCGGCGCTTCCGATGATGCCCACCAATGCGTACAGGCCCAGTCCGATCTGACGATTCCTCGTCGCCACGACGCCGAGGATGCCGCAGGCGATCAGCAAGGTCATGCCCATACCCACGAACAGCGCGATCTTGTCGTTGGTGCCGAAGGTCGCCACCGCGAAGTCCTTGAGCCACGGCGGGGTGCGGTCCACGAATCCCCCACCGACAGCCAACAGCGGAGACGGCGTGCCTCCGGCGGCGTCGGCCCGTTTCATCAGCACAGCTAAGATCTCGGCCAATCCGAGAGTCACGGAGCCCGCGGCAATACCTGCCAACGGGCCAGCAATTCGGGAAGTCATACTCCATCCTCTCAACCGAGCGCGTCGTTATTGATGACGAAACGATGACGATGACGTCCCGGCTCGTACGTGAAATTCGTTAGCCGAAGGTGACCGGATTGGTCCGTATGCCGTCAGGCAGGTGAATTGTCAGGCCGGGTTCGGCGAGTTCCACGCTCCCCGGCCAGGCGTGCGAGGCCTCGGCACGGCATACCTCAGGGTCGTTCCAGGCCGGGATATGAGTGAGCATCAGGCGCCGCACTCCCCCTGCCGCGATGGCAGCCCTGGCTGCGCGTCGACCGCTGAGGTGCACCCCGGGAGCGGGATCTCGACCTTCGACGAAGGCCGAGTCGGCCAGCACGAGATCGGCATCCCGCATAAGTGAGGCGAGGGCCGGGCACTCATCGGTGTCACCGGTATAGGCCAACAGCGCGCCGCCGCACTCCACGCGAAAACCGTAAGCGGGCACCGGGTGGTTGACCGCGACGACGGTGATAGCGAAGGGGCCGACGTACACCACCTGGCCGTCTCGCAACGGTTGGAAAGCGAATGTGTCCTGGACGTCCTTGGCTTGCTCGACGCCATGCGCGCGTCCGATCCGTTCAACTGCCCCCTCGGGGGCGTACACGTCCAGCCGGGGGGGAGGCGGTCGGAGCGGGTGGTGGGTGCGCATCACGTGCAGGCCGGTGAGGTCGAGACAGTGGTCGGGATGCAAGTGCGAGAGCAACACTGCATCGAGCGTCAGCGGGTCGATGTGCCGTTGCAACGGACCGAGGGCGCCACTGCCGAGGTCCAGCACGATGGCCCACCGCCGACCGTCACGGTGGGCTGTTACCAGGTAGCAACTGGCCGCGCCGTCCGGGCCAGGGAATGATCCTGCACACCCGATGATCGTCAGGTCCATCCCTGACGGCATACCTGATGCGGTGTGGTGGGTATCTGCCGGGCTCACCTGATCCCCCCATCCGGCGTCCCGCGCTCTTCGGGCCGGCCCACGTAAGCCTGAGCGACATGTTCGACTTCGGGGCCCAGGAATCGGCGTGCCAACGGGGTGAATCCGTGCGGGTCCCCCGTGGTCAGGAACTGGTGAGTCGGAGGTCCTTGACTGCTTGGCCGCAGCATGTTGGTGTCGGTCAGCACGCGGAAAAGGTCAGCCGCCGTGGCCGCCGCCGACGACACGAGCGAAACCCGGTCACCGAGCACGTACGACAACGCACTGGTCAGCAGCGGGTAGTGCGTGCAACCGAGGATCAAAGTGTCGATATCGGCTTCTTGGAGCGGGGCAAGGTAGCCGCGGGCCGCTTCGATGACTTCGGGGCCGCTGGTGATCCCGTCCTCGACGAACTCGACAAATCGGGGACAGGGCTGGCTCAGCACCTGCACGTGTGGCGGCGCGGCCGCAAAAGCATCGACGTAAGCCCGGCTTTGGTGGGTAGCCAGGGTCGAGATGACGGCCACCCGCCCTGAGTGCGTGACCGACATGGCGCGCCGCACGGCAGGCCGAATCACCTCCACCACCGGCACCTCGTATCGTTCGCGGGCATCAGCGAGCACCGCCGCCGAGGCTGAATTGCAGGCGATAACGAGCGCCTTGACCCCGTGACCGACGAGCCGGTCCAGGCACTGCAACGCGTTGGCTCGCACATCGGCGATCGGCTGCGGCCCGTATGGAGCGCGCGCGGTGTCGCCGAGATAGAGCACGGACTCATTCGGCAGCTGGTCGAGCACCTCTCGCGCCACGGTCAGTCCCCCGAAGCCCGAGTCGAATATCCCAATCGGCGAGTCGGTCACAGGCTGCAGATTAGTCGCCAACCACCAGGATGTAGCCCGCAGCACCCATGATGGTCGGTACAACACCGCGAGCGATACATCCCAAGGGGAAGAATGAGCACACCACTAAAGGGCACGGGCGGCTCTGAACCGACAGACCACACCGCAGGGGAGAAGCCGAAGAACTCCGACACCACGTCGGCTGACCTAGCACCGGTCGACGAAGCGAACAATGGCCCCTCACTGGATAGGGGCCTTGTCCTCGGAGCCTGGCTGGCTATGGCGTCACGTTGGGTGGGAAGGGCGATCGTCGTTGGGGTCGGTCTCGTCCTAGCCCTGTGGGCTCTGTCGACCCTCTGGGCCGGGCTGCTGCCCGTGATCCTGGCTTTGATCCTTACCGCGCTGCTGATGCCCATGAAAGAGTGGCTCGGTCAGTGGCTGGGGCACACCGTCGCGGCCTTACTTACGTTGGTCACGATGTTGCTTGTGCTCCTCGGCACGTTGGTCTTTGTCGCCCCCGACGTCGCCGACCAAATCAGGAGCATAGGCGGTGCCGCCCAAGACGGTATCGACCAACTCCAGACGTGGCTCATCCGTGGGCCCTTGGAGTTGGGAAACGACGAAATTGACCAGGCGATAGAACGCGCCACAGCGTGGTTCAAGGACCGCAGTGGCTCGATAGCCTCCGGCGCGTTCAGTGGGGTGTCCGCGGCAGGCTCAGTGCTTGTCAATCTCATTCTGATCCTCGCGCTGACCTTCTTCTTCCTCAAGGACGGACACCGATTCCTGCAGTGGCAGAGTTCGGTAGTTGGCCGCGGGGCCGGACAACACTTGACCGAAGTTTTGACGCGCAACTGGAACGTCTTGGGCGGCTTCATACGAACCCAAGCGCTCGTCAGTGCCATCGACGCGGTGCTGATCGGTGCGGGGCTCTTTGTGTTGGGCGTTCCGCTAGCGCTTGCCTTGACGGTCATCACATTCTTCGCGGGCTTCATCCCTATCGTGGGTGCGATCACCGCCGGGGCGCTGGCAGTGTTGGTCGCATTGGTCTCCAACGGTTGGCAGACGGCGCTGATCATCGTGGTCATCATCGTGCTTGTGCAGCAACTCGAAGGCAACGTCCTCTCGCCCATGCTGCAGGGCAAGACGATGCAAGTGCATCCAGGTTTGATCCTCGTCGCGGTGACCATCGGCGGGACCCTGTTCGGCATCGTTGGTGTGTTCCTGGCGGTTCCACTGACCGCGTCCCTGGTGGCGACCGCACGGTACGTGGGCGAGCAACTCGACATTCGGACTGGATTGGTGACCCCTGAGGAGGCCAACACCCAGACCCAGGAGGGCGCTCTGGCCGGACAGCGCGGTAGTCGGGCGACGTCGCACTACCGTGCGATTGCCGAGGAGAAGGAGGCGCGCCACCACGCCGAGAGCCCGTCCGAAACCAGCTGAACCTGACCAGGTGCCGGCGACACGCCCAGCGCGATCGGCCCACGGGTGGCAGGTGCTCCCGTGGGCCGTTCTGAGTGGGGGTTGCTGCGAAGCGGCTAGTCGAGGCTTGCTTGGACGAACGGGTTGCTGAAGCTTCCGATGCCCTCGACCGCGACTTCCACTCGCTGGCCAGGCTGCACCTGGGAGATGCCGGCCGGGGTGCCGGACAAGATGACGTCGCCAGGGAGCAGGGTGAATGCCGCGGACAAGGTCTCGACGAGCTTGCCGATCCCATGCACCATGTCGGCGGTCGACTGGTCCTGCCGCAGCTCGCCGTCGACGTGGCAGGTGACCCGCAGGTCGGAGGCGTCGATGTCCGTCTCGATCCAGGGGCCGAGGGGACAGAACGAATCCAGACCCTTGGCGCGCGCCCATTGACCGTCCGCGCTTTGCAGGTCGCGCGCCGTCACATCGTTAGCCACCGTGTAGCCGAAGATCACCGAAGCGGCATCAGCCGCCAATACGTTCTTGCACATCGACCCGATGACCACGGCCAATTCCGCCTCGTGCGACACATCCTGAGTCATGGCAGGGATGACCACCGGGTCATCGGGACCAACCACCGCCGTGTTAGGCACGAGGAACATCAGTGGGACGGCACGGACCTCCGCCCCGCGTTCGGCAGCGTGAGCAGCGTAGTTGTGCGCGATTCCGATGATCTTGGAGCGTGGGATGACCGGGGCGAGGAGCCGGACGTCATCTACGCGGTGGGTCTGGCCCGTCAACTCGATCTTGGTATAGAGCGGGTCACCGCTGATCGCGGCGATCTTCTCCCCCGCGCCGTCGACCAAGCCGAACATGGGATCTTCTCCGGTGGTGAACCTACAAATTCGCATGAGGTTGACGATATCGGGACGCGGTCAGATCGCTCTATGGAGCAACCGCCAAAGCGGCGCTGCGCGACAGGCGCCGCGTCCGCCGAAGCGCCACCTGCGTAGCGCGACAGACCATGTGTATGCCTCAGACGAGGCGGTGCAGCCACCCATGCGTGTCTTCAGCCCGGCCGCATTGGATGTCCATCAGCGTTTCCCGTAGGTCCGAGGCGACAGCCCCGACCGATTCGCCGTCTCCGATACTCAACTCGCCACCCTTCCACAGCAACCGACCCACCGGGGTGATGACGGCCGCGGTGCCACAGGCGAAGACCTCGACCAGATCGCCGGACGCCGCGTCGTCGCGCCATTCGTGGATGGAGTATTTGCGCTCCTGAACCTCGTGGCCGCGCTCGCGGGCCAGGTCGATCAGGGATGAGCGGGTGACCCCCTCCAAGATCGTGCCGGTCAACTCCGGGGTCACGATGTGCCCGTCGGCGAAGACGAAGAACAGGTTCATCCCGCCCAGTTCTTCCACCCATTGGTTCTCCACTGCGTCGAGGAAGGCCACTTGGTCACAACCATTGGCCAGGCCCTCTGCCATCGGTGCCAGGGAAGCCGCATAGTTGCCGCCGCACTTGGCGGCTCCGGTGCCCCCAGGGGCCGCACGCGAGTAGTCTTCGGAGAGCCAGATACTGACCGGCTTCACACCGCTGGCGAAGTAGGCCCCAGCCGGTGAGGCGATCACCAAGAAGGCAGCGCGATTGCTGGGTCGCACCCCGAGGCCGACCTCGGTGGCGATCATGAAGGGCCGCAGATATAGACTGGCCTCTCCCCCGGTGGATTCCGGCACCCACTGCTGATCCAGGCTGACCAGTGCCGTCAGTGCCTCGAGGAAGATCTCTTGGGGCACCTCTGGCAGGGCCACCCGCCGAGCGCTGCCGTTGAACCGGGCAGCGTTGCGGTCGGGGCGGAACGTCCAGACCGTTCCGTCCGCATGCCGATAGGCCTTCATGCCCTCGAAGATCTCTTGGCCGTAGTGCAAGATCGAGGTCGCCGGGTCAAGCGCGATCGGACCGTATGCCGCAACCGACCCGTCGTGCCAGCCGGACTCGGCATCCCAGTCGATCCGGGCCATGTGGTCGGTGAAGACGGCACCGAACTTCGGCGCTGAGAGCACCTCGGCGATCTGCTCGGCACTGGCCCGATCGGCGCGGGGGTGGACGGAAAATGCGGTCGTGGTCTGCACGGCTGTGTGCTCCTTCTTTGCGGCACCGGCGAAGGGTCCACGGTATCGCTTGACCCAAGGGCAATTGGTGGTCCGGTCAGCTGACGGGGCTAGTCGTCGGCGCGGGCGGTCTGCACCCTCGACAGTCGCATAGAGGCTCCACCTGCGGCGGAGAGTGGCTCATCACCGAGCAAGACCGCCGACGTCATCGTGGGGAAGCCCGCATTTAAGACCTCAACCGCAGCATCATCGGCTCGCTCTGGGTCGGTCAGTTGGGCAACGAGCCCAGGTATGCCGGGCGCATGACCCACGATCGCCGCCGTGCCGACCCCGTCGGGCACCTCGGACAGCACCTCGAGCAATTCGCCAGGTGAGGCGTCGTAGATCCGACGATCCCGCCATACCTCGACATCGGCAAGGTCATCGCAGCCCACGACCATCGCTTCCCACGTCTGGACCGCACGGACCGCCGTCGAGCAGAGCACGAGATCCGGGACGAGACCGTCTGAGACGAGCCAACGACCGGCCGCCTCGCCGTCGCCTTGGCCACGCGGCAGAAGCGCTCGGCCGTGGTCGCCCTGCGTCGGCGGCCCCTGCTGCTCAGTTTTGGCGTGCCGGATCAACACCAACCGCTTGGTCTCCATGTCAGCCGA
>JBGTGC010000215.1:0-23085 GCA_041746935.1 Dermatophilaceae bacterium | reverse complement strand
TTTGCCGAGGAGTTGCGGCGAATGCGGGCCATCATCGAGGACACCTTGGAGGAGGAGTTCGAAGCCTCGGGCCAACGCTTCGATTACACCGTCGGCACCATGATCGAGATCCCCCGGGCTGCTGTCGTGGCCGCCCAGATCGCCGAGCACGCCGACTTCTTCTCCTTCGGCACCAACGACCTGACCCAGACCGGCATCGGGATCTCACGCGATGACGCCGAGGGCAGCTTTTTGGCGGCATACCAAGATCAGGACCTCGTGCCCAGCAACCCGTTCGCCACGATCGACGCCGACGGCGTCGCCGAGCTGGTCCGGATTGGCGCCACCGGTGGCCGCAGCACCAAGTCCGACCTCAAACTCGGGGTATGCGGTGAGCACGGCGGAGACCCTGCATCCATCGGCATCTTCGACGGGCTCGGTCTGGACTACGTGTCGTGCTCTCCCTACCGTGTGCCGATCGCACGCTTCTCCGCTGCCCGCTCGGTGTTGGACGCCGCTGAAACAGACGACGGGACCTGAGTCACGAACGGCTAGATCGTCCGTGCGGCGATGACCGCCAGGCCGGCGTTGTCGTCGTAGGTGTAGATCTCTTGGCCGTTGATCCACACCCGCATGGCTCGGGAGGCAAAGTCGAACGGGTCACCGCTCCACAGCACCAGGTCGGCGTCCTTGCCAGGCTCCAACGAGCCGACCCGATGAGCGACGCCCATGACGATCGCGGGGTTGATGGTGACTGCGCGCAGAGCGGCGTCCCGCTCCATGCCCTCCTTGTGGGCCAGGGCAGCCTGGGTGATCAAGAATTCGATAGGCACCACTGGGTGATCGGTGATGATCGAAACCGCCACCCCGGCGCGGTCCATGATCCCCGGCCCCTTGGCGCTGCGCTGCCGCACCTCGACTTTGGATCGAGACACGATCATCGGGCCGTAGAGCACGGGGATGCCCTTCGCCGCCAGGAGATCAGCCACAAAGTAACCCTCAGTGCCGTGATCGAGCACCAGGTCGTAACCGAACTCTTCGGCGATCCGGATGGCCGTGGCGATGTCGTCGGCGCGATGGCAGTGCTGACGCCACGGGATCCGACGTTCCAGAACCATGATCAGCGCCTCGTGCACCAGGTTGCCTGCCACCGGGGCGGCTGATGGGTCTGCTGCGGCCTTGGTCAGTTGGGCCTGATGAGCACGCGCTGCCGTGAAGGCCTGACGCAAGGTCAGGGCCACCCCGAGCCGAGTGGATGGGGTCTTGCTCTGCTCGCCGTAGATCCGCTTGGGATTCTCCCCCAGGGCCGACTTCACCCCCGAGGGCGAGCGCATGACCATCTCATCGACATACCGGCCGTAGGTCTTGATCGCGACCGCCAAGCCGCCGATCGGGTTGCCTGAGCCGGGGTTGACGTTGACCGAGGTGATGCCCCCACTGAGCGCGTCGTCGAAGCCCTTTTCCAGCGGGTTGATGGCGTCGAGCGCCCGGGCCGCTGCCATCACCGGATCCGTCATCTCGTTGGTGTCTTCACCGGCCCACCCCTCGCCCTCTTCGGAGACCCCCAGGTGAACGTGAGCATCCACCAGCCCTGGCAATAACCAGGATCCCGCCGCGTCGACCACCTCAGCGCCGTCTGGGACCGCCACATCGGGCCCCATGTCAAGGATCGATGTGCCATCGATCAGGACGGTGCCGACGAAGGGTGTGCGTGTGATGGGGACGACGTGGGCTCCGGTGATGGCGAGTGTCATCGGTCCACGGTAGCCCGACAGTGTGAGGCATCACTCACCGGATTCAGCAACTCGACCCATCGAAACCCTTGTGAAAACGCAGTCACTACTGCGAAAGTAAGAGGGTTGCGCCAGCGAGCGCTACGGATCGGGCATCTGCCCCCCGGAGCGCCAGCGGCGGATGAGCGAAGGCTCATCGCGACTGCAACACTCGGATACGTCACAACGTCGTGGCCTAACCACAAGTCGCGTACAAACGTTGACGATGAAACATTCACGTACGCAGCAACGTTACACGACGGTAGACGGTGCTTAATAACGCCACTATCCATCGATTTCACCCGCGCCGCCACGTCCTACCAACGTGACGGCGAGACTGACCAACGATGCAACAAGGAGCACACACATGGATTGGCGCAGTCGCGCTGCATGTCTGGAAGAGGACCCCGAGCTCTTCTTCCCGATTGGAAACACCGGCCCGGCCCTGCAGCAGATCGAAGAGGCCAAGGCGGTGTGCCGCACGTGTCCCGTGATCGACACGTGTTTGAAGTGGGCCCTGGAGACGGGGCAAGACGCGGGTGTATGGGGTGGGTTGTCCGAAGATGAACGGCGTGCGTTGAAGCGTCGCAAAGCGCGGGCTCGCCGAGCCGGTTAGTCGACCACCTCTGGCACCGATCGAAGCCGCACGACGAACCTCGCTGAGGTTCCGTGCGGCTTTGTCTTTTCCCAGGCGATGCTCCCGCGCACGTCCGCCAACAGAGCGTCAACGATCTGCATACCCAAGCCGGACGTGGGCGGTGAGGGTGATCCAGCCGGCAGTCCGACGCCGTTGTCGATCACACTAACGCTCAACTCAGGGCCGTCGGCTCGCGTCGTGCGCTCGGCGTGGACCCTCACGCAGGCCGAGGATTCCCCAGTCCAGGCCGGCTTGGCGAAGCCGTGCTCCACGGCGTTGTGCACCAACTCGGCCAGCACCATCGCCAGGGGTGTCGCGTCCTCGGCGCGGAGCCGACCAAAAGACCCTTCCAACGCACAGTCGACGTTCACGTCCCGCGCAGCGACTTCGACGGTCGCGCGCAAGATCCGGGTGGCCACCTGGTCGAACTCGGTGGTTTCGTCGAAGCCGTGACTCAGCGTGTCGTGCACCATCGCCACTGTGCTCAACCTCCGACCAGCCTCCTGCAGTGCCGCTTTGGCAGCGGGGTCGGTCATCCGTCGCGATTGCAATCGCAACAGGGCGGAGACGGTCTGCAGATTATTCTTCACGCGATGGTGCACTTCGCGGATAGTGGCGTCCTTGGTCACCAGCTCACGTTCCTGGCGACGCAGCTCACTCACGTCGCGCAAGAGCAGCAGGGCACCGGTGCGCCGTCCACCGCTCAGCAGCGGCACGGAACGCAAGGTCAGATGGATACCGCGGGTCTCGATCTCGGTCCCCCACGGCGCCCGCCCGGTCAACACCAACGGGATGGTCTCGTCCAGGGCCGTGCCGACCGGGACCTGCGAGGTCACGATCTGGGATAGATCGGCGCCCATCACCTGGTCGGTGTGCCCGAGCCGACGCAGCGCGGAGACAGCATTCGGGCTGGCGTATTCGATCATCCCGTCAGCACTCAATCGCACCACTCCGTCGCCGACCCGCGGCGTGCCCCGGCCCACTCCCGTGTGCGGTTGGTCAGCGGGAAAAGCTCCTTGCGAGATCATCACCAGGATCGACTGAGCGATATGTAGGTAGTTGACCTCCAGGCCGCCTTGTTGGCGCATGTGGTGCAAGTCGGTATGCCGGACCAGCACCCCGAGCACAACCCCGCGGCGCAGCACCGGGACGTATTGCTCACGCACGAAGTCTGCGTCCTGGTGGGTGGCGGTCCGAGCGCTGGCCGCAACCTGGCTCAGAATTGCGGCCCGTTCGGGGCTGGAGCGCTGCCCCACGACGTCGTCGGGATAGAAGTTGGGTCCGGTGCTGGGCCTGGCATGGGCCGCCAAAACCCACGCCTTCGCTTGGTCGGGCTGGCCCGAGTCACCCTCCCGCGCCACCCACAGGGTCAGGTCGGCAAACGAGAGGTCGGCGACCATTTGCCAGTCACCGACCAATCGCAGGAGCCACTCGGCCTCGACCGCCGGGACGCTCGAACCCCCGGACAGGACCTCTCGCAGTGTGGGCACGCAGGCGAGACTAACTCCGTGTGCGCTGGTGCCCCTACCGGCGTGCCCCTACCAGCGGCGTTTCTACCCAGCCGTGCCCTGACGCACCAGCCCGCGCAGTGTCCGCAGCGCCACAGACACCGGTGCCAGACCGGGGGCCTCCATCTCACTGACCCGGTTCATGACTTGAGAAACACGGGCCATGGCCTCGGATTGCTCAGTGGTCCAAGCGCTGACTCGGTCCATGGCACCCTGCTCGGAGTCAGTGCCCAGCATCACCGCTCGGGTCAACGCACGCATGACGCCGTACATGTCGTCGCGCACGGCGCCGCGAGCAAGCGAGGACCACCGGTCGCTACGCGGCAAGTTCGACACCTGCGTCAGCAGCGCATCGATCCCGAACGACTCGGAGACCGCGAAATACACCGACGCAGTCTCTTCGTAGCCGCGATCCGCATCTGCGGCGACTTCGATGACGTCGAGCAAGGAGAAGACGTCCAGCAGGCCGGCATACTTCAGCGCCAACTCCTGCGGCACACCCTGGCCCGACAAGTCATCGATGTAGCCGAAGTGCCGGGCCCGCTCCTCGCCCTGGAGCAACTCGGACATCTTCGGGACCAAGGACTGCACCGGCTCGGCGAACCGCTCGATCTCCTCGGCCATATCTGCCGAGAGCGGCCGGTTGTTGAGGAACCAGCGGACCGCACGATCGAGCAACCGACGGAACTCCAGATAGAGAATCGTCTGCACGTCCGTGCCCACCTGGTTGTCCAGTGCTTCGACGTCGCTGATGTAGCCGGCAAGGTCGAAAACCTCGCGACACACCACGAAGGCCCGCGCGATCTGGGTCGATGTAGCTCCGGTTTCTTCGATGGCACGGAAAACAAAGGTCACACCACCGCGGTTGACGATATCGTTGGCCAACTGGTTGATGATGATCTGCCGGCGCAGCGGGTGATCGGCCAATCCTTCGCTGATCCGCTCCCGCAGCGGAACCGGGAAGTAGGTCAGCAGGGAAGGGCTGATCGCCGGCTCGTCAGGCAGGTTCGAGGCCAGCAGGTCATCCTTGAGCCCGATCTTGGAGTAAGCCATGATCACTGAAAACTCCGGCGCGGTCAGCCCCTGATCAGCCTCGGCGCGTCGGGTCAACTCCGTGTCGTCGGGCAGGAACTCGATCGCCGGGGCCAGGCCCACGTGCTCCACCAAGTAGCGAATCAGGCGGTGGTGAACGCTCAGCATCCGCCCTCCCTGATCCCGGGCGTTGCCGATCAGCACGTTCTGGTCGTAGTTGTGCCGCAGCACCTTGTGCGCGACCTCGTCGGTCATCTCGGCCAGGAGTTCGTCGCGCTGCTCCATCGTGAGTTCGCCGCTCTTGACCAGCGGAGTCAGCGCGATCTTGATGTTGACTTCGTGGTCAGAGGTGTCCACTCCGGCCGAGTTGTCCACGGCATCGGTGTTGACGTGGACGCCGTTCCACGCGGCCTCGATGCGTCCCAACTGGCTCAACCCGAGGTTGCCACCTTCGCCCACGACCCGAACGCGTAGATCGGCACCGTTGATTCTGATGTTGTCGTTGGCACGGTCGCCGATTTCGGAGTGCGTCTCGGTCGACGCCTTGACGTAGGTGCCGATGCCACCGTTCCAGAACAGGTCTACCGGGGCACTGATGATTGCCTTCAGCAACTCGGCCGGGGTCAGCTTCTCCACCCCGTCCTCGATGCCCAGCACGCCGCGGACGGCATCACTGATCGGCACCGACTTGGCACCCCGAGGGTAGACGCCGCCGCCCTCGCTGATCAACGAGATGTCGTAGTCCGACCAACTGGAGCGAGGCAACTCGAAGAGGCGTTTGCGCTCGGCGAAGGAGGCAGCCGCGTCGGGGTCCGGGTCCAGGAAGACGTGCCGGTGGTCAAAGGCCGCCACCAGCCTGATGTGCTCGGAGAGCAACATCCCGTTGCCGAAGACGTCGCCGCTCATGTCACCCACGCCGACGACGGTGAAGTCCTCGCTTTGGGTGTCCAGCCCCAACTCGCGGAAGTGACGCTTGACCGACTCCCACGCGCCGCGAGCGGTGATACCCATAGCCTTGTGGTCATAGCCTGCTGACCCACCCGAGGCGAAGGCGTCGTCCAACCAGAATCCGTAGTCGCGCGAGACCCCGTTGGCGATATCGGAGAAGGTCGCAGTGCCCTTATCGGCCGCCACCACGAGATACGAGTCGTCCTCGTCGTGCCGGACCACCCGGTCAGGGGGCGTGATCTGCGAGCCATCACGGGTGTCGGTAATGTCGAGCAAACCGCTGATGAAGGTCTTGTATGCCGAGATGCCCTCGGCTTGCCAGGCTTCACGATCCACGCTGGGGTCGGGCAACTGCTTGGCCACGAAGCCACCCTTGGAACCCGTCGGCACGATGACGGCGTTCTTGACCATCTGCGCCTTGACCAGGCCTAGGATCTCGGTGCGGAAGTCCTCCCGACGGTCACTCCAGCGCAAGCCCCCGCGGGCCACCGAGCCGAATCGCAGGTGGACTCCCTCGACGTTCGGGCCGTAGACCCAGATCTCGAATGCTGGTCGCGGCTCGGGCAGGCCATCGATCTGGCGTGGGAGGAGTTTCAGGCTGACCCGACTGCGCGGGCACCCGTCGCTGTCGAGCTGGAAGAAGTTCGTACGCACGGTCGACTTCAGGACGCGCAGGACGAAACGGATGATCCGGTCTTGGTCCAAGCTCGATACCTCATCGAGCGCACTCTCGACCCGAGCGACGACTTCGCTTTGTGCCGCATCTCGGTCTGACACGATCTGCGGCGCCGCGTCCGGATCGAAGCGTGCCTCGAATAATTCGACGATCATCGCGCTGATGCCTGGATTAGCCACGAACGCTTCCTCAAGGTAGTCCAGGCTCGAAGAACTGACTTGGCGCAGATACCGCACGAAGGTGCGCAGCACGACGACCTCGCGCCAGGTCAACCCGGCCGTCAGCACCAACGAGTTGAGGGTGTCGCTCTCGGCCTGCTTGGTCCAGACCGCCGCAAAGGCGTCCTCGAAGAGCACCGCGACGACCGCTTGGGAGTCTGGCCTCTCCCAGACCTCTGCGTCGTCGGCGCGCAATCCGAAGTCGTAGATCCACGTGGTGCCGGCCGTTCCGTGCAACTCATACGGCCGCTCATCGGTCACCTCCACGCCCATGTCGGCGCATAGCGGCAACACATCGGTCAACGACAACGGCTCGCGGCGGTACAACTTCAACCGGCGTTCGCGACGTGGAGCCCCGGACTCGGCATACAGATAGGGCCGCAACTCGGTGAGCGTGCCGTCGGCGTCCAGCTCGGCCAGCCGGGTCAGGTCGCCAAAGGCGTCGGTCGCCCCGAAGTCCTCCTTGTAGGACTCGGGGAAGGACTGGGCGTAGTGGGCCAACACATCCCCGGCCAGTGCGTCATCGTCATAGTTCTCTTCAACGACGTCAATGAGGTTCTCGCCCCAGCTGCGGGTGGCCTCGATCAGTCGCTCTTGAAGCGCCTCCACGTCCACCTCTGGGATGGCGGTACCACGCGGCATACGGACCACGAAGTGCAGTTGAGCCAGCGCGGCCTCCCCCACCTTGGTCGAGTAGTCGACCGTCTCGCTGCCGTAAGCCTCTTTGAGCAACTCCTGCATCCGGAGGCGGACCGCGGTGGTGTACCTGTCCTTCGGGATGAAGAACAGCGCCGAAACGAAGCGCCCGAACTCATCAGAGCGCACGAACAGCCGTGAACGGCGACGCTCCTGCAGATGCAGGACCTCTTGGGCCGTGCTGGCCAGATGCTCGACCGAGGCTTGAAACAACTCGTCGCGCGGATAGGCCTCCAGAACCCCCATCAGGTCCTTGCCGGAGTGTGAGTCGGGAGCGAACCCCGACTCGGCAACGATCTGCTCGACTTTGCCGCCGATGATCGGCAGCCGCTGCACAGATTCGGCGTACGCACTGGCGGTAAACAAGCCGAGGAACCGTCGCTCGGCCACCACGTTGCCCTCGGCGTCGAATCGGCGCACTCCGATGTAGTCCAAATACACCGGGCGGTGCACGGTGGATCGAGAGTTGGCCTTGGTGATGCTCAGCAGGCGCGCCTTCTGCGCAGTCCGCTGGGCCTGTGGTTGCAGGGCGGTAACGGTGGCTTCGTCGCTGCGCAGGATGCCCAATCCACTGCTCGGAATGGACCTCAACGAGCGGTCGTCTCCGTCCTTGACCAACTCGTATTCGCGATATCCCAGGAACGTGAAGTGGTTGGCCTCGAGCCAGGTGAGGAACTCGATGGTGGGCTCGACCGTGTCTTGTTCAACCGTTTGCGGTGCGCTGACGCGGAGTTCTTCGACGATGTCCAGGCACTGTTTGCGCATGGCTCGCCAGTCCGCGCAAGCCTTGGCCACATCATCCAGGATGGTGCCCACACGAGCCTGCAGGTCCGCCCGTCCCTCTTCGCTCGGGATGCGGTCGATCTCCAGGTACATCCACGACTCGACAGTGTCCGGCGAGGCCTGCGCTAGGTCGCTGTCCTGCACCGTGAGGTCGCTGCCCTCGCGGCTGACGACCACCTGGGGGTGGATGAGGAGATGGACCGTCAACTCTCGCTGACGCAATTCGCCGAGCACCGAATCGACGAGAAACGGCATGTCGTCGGCGCATACCTGAACGACGGTGTGGCGGCTGACCCAGCCATGCTCGTCCCGCAGCGGATTGATGACCCGAACGCCCGGACGGCCATCGGTCCGAGACGCAGCCAGATCTTTCACAGAGTGGCTCATCGCGACCAGCGTGTCCTGATCTCGCCCTTGGACATCGTCGCTGGTGACGTGCTCGTAAAACCTGCGCATCAACGTTTCGTCGGTCATCATCAACGGGGCACTCTTCCTCTTCGTTGCGCACGCCCAAGCGAAGCAGGGCTCTGCCGGCAGCACGGCGATGTGCGACCACCCCCGAGACTAGACCCACCACCGGGGTCGGGGGGGAACACATTGTCGGCGCGTCACCGTAGGGTGATCGCCATGATCCGGGGCCACGAATGAGCGGGCAGCAGAGAGGACTGCTGCTGCTCGCCGATCAGATCAGTTTGATCGATGCCGAGGTGGGATCGGCCACCGCTCAAGCGTGGCTGGCATCGACCGTGGACGCGCTGGCCCACGCCGTTGTCGATCTTGTGGACGGCAAGGAGGCCGCCACGGTAGATGTCCCCGTGGTGGCCTTAGACCTGACGGGGCACGGGGAGGGCGAGCCGGACCGAGCCTCCTGCGCGGCCGCAGCAGCAGATCTGCGTCGTGCCCATGTCACGCTGACGTCGGCGCTCGCGCAACCCGACGGCATACCCTCCGGGTTGGCCGCGGACACCGTGCGGTCACTGTCAGTCCTGTCCGGAGCGCTACAGGACCTCGCCACCCATCCCGCCAATGTCGAGCATCAGCGCTCGGTCCGAGCCGGGGCACACCGCAGCATCCGCGCCGCATACCGGCTCGTCCAACCTGGCGAGCATTCGGCATCCCCACGAAATGAGTTCGTCCCATGAGGATCACTGAGCAGTTACGTCACCCGGCATCGGTGCACGCGGTCTATGCCATGCTGCGTGACCCCGCCTACCAAGAGTTAAGGTGCGAGCGCAGCGGCAGCTTGGGGCATGAGGTCACGATCGAGGAGCCGGTCGACGAGGCTATCTATGGACCGACGGTAGTGACCCGCCGACGAATGGCGACCGATGAGTTTCCGGACGTGACCAAGTCTCTGATCGGTCGCACGGTCGACATCGTGGAGACCACGAGTTGGGGCGCAGCATCCAGCGACGGCACCCGCGAGGCGAGCTTCACGCTGAGCGTGGAAAAGACGCCGGTGAACCTCGTCGGCGGTGTGCACATCGCCCCTGAAGGCGATCACACCGTGCACACCGTCGACGGGGAACTCAGCGCTCACGTCCCCTTCATCGGTGGGAAGATCGAGCGCGCCATCGGCCCTATCATCACCCGCGCCATCGAATTGGAGGACCAACTCGGACGCGAGTGGCTTGCGCGATGAGTCGGTGCCGCGAATAGCAACCGCCACGCAGACAGGCGCTCAGCCCATGTGCGGGTAGCGGTAGTCCTTCGCCGCGTCGAACGTCTCCTTGATGGCGCGCGGGCTGATCCACCGCATCAAGTTGACCGGCGATCCCGCCTTGTCGTTGGTGCCCGAGGCGCGTGCACCACCGAACGGCTGCTGACCGACGACCGCACCGGTGCACTTGTCGTTGATGTAGAAGTTGCCAGCGGCAAAACGCAGCCGGTGGCTCGCGTCGGCAATGACGGCCCGATCGCGAGCGATGATCGCGCCAGTGAGGGCGTATGCCGCCACGGACTCCATCTGATCGAGCACGGCATCGTAGGTGTCGTCGGCGTAGACGTGCACCGACAGGATCGGTCCGAAGTATTCGTCGGTCAGCATCTCGTGCTCCGGGTCGGTCACAACCGCGACCGTCGGCCTCACAAAGTAGCCCACGCTGTCGTCGTAGGTCCCACCCGCGATGACTTCGACCCCAGCGTCAGCGTGAGCCATATCGATGGCCGCCTTGTGGCGGGCAAAGGCGCGATCGTCGATGACCGCTCCCATGAAATTGCCGAAGTCGCGCACGTCGCCGCAGGCGATGCCATCGACGGTCGCCGAGAGATCGTCCTTGATCACCGCCCAGACCGACTCCGGCACGTAGGCCCGGGAGGCGGCCGAGCACTTCTGACCCTGGTATTCGAAGGCTCCGCGCACCAGAGCGGTGAGCAGCACCTCTGGGTCGGCGCTGGGGTGAGCCATGATGAAGTCCTTGCCGCCGGTTTCGCCGACGATCCGCGGGTAGGACTTGTAGGTCGCCACGTTCTCCCCCACGGCCTTCCAGATCATCTGGAACACCCGGGTGGAACCCGTGAAGTGCACACCCGCCAAGTCCCGATCGGCCAGCGCTACGTCACTGACCGCCGCGCCATGACCAGTGACCATGTTAATCACGCCGTCGGGCAAACCGGCTTCGATCAGGATCTCCATGATCATCGAGGCAGCGCGCTGCTGGCTGACCGCAGGCTTCCAGAGCACCGTGTTGCCCATCATCGCCGGTGCCGTGGGCAGGTTGCCCGCGATGGCCGAGAAGTTGAACGGCGTGATGGCGTAGACGAACCCCTCGAGGGGCCGGTGTTCCATCCGGTTCCAGACTCCGGGCGAGTTGGCTGCGGGCTGCTCGGCCAGGATCTCCCGAGCGAAATGAACGTTGAACCGCCAGAAATCGATGAGCTCGCACGCGGAATCGATCTCAGCCTGGATCGCCGTCTTGGACTGTCCGAGCATCGTCGCTGCGTTGATCCGGGCGCGCCACGGGCCAGAGACCAGATCGGCAGCCTTGAGGAAGATGGCTGCGCGGTCATCGAAACTCAGGTCGCGCCAAGCCGGTGCGGCGGCCATGGCTGCCGCAATCGCCGCCTCGGTGTCTGCCGCGGTCGCGTTGCGCAGCGTCCCGAGCACCTGGGCGTGATCGTGCGGCTGCACGACATCGATAGCTTCACCTTCACCTGTGACGCGCTCACCGGCGATGACGTGGGGCAGGTCGACAGGCTCGGCTGCGATGTCCTTGAGAGCGGCTTCTAAGTTCTCGCGCTCGGGACTGCCAGGCGCGTAATTGAGCACCGGCTCGTTGATGGGCTGCGGAACGTGGGTTACTGCGTCCATGTAGCGGTCTCCTCGGGTGGTGAGAGGTAGCGCACAACCTGCGCCAACTCGGTGGTGTCAAACCAGGACAGCTCTATCTGCGCGTGATCATCGTGCGGTCCACTCGGTGTATTACGACCGCTTAGCGCATCGTCCCCGAGATGGAAAGAGGCAAGGTCAGCGCGACGTAGGGCAGCCTCAAGGAAGACTGCCCCGCGTGTCTGCGGCTGGGGGCTCGTGGACACCGAGTCATCGATGTCTGCCGCGGCCACGACTGTCGGCCCACCGGCTGCCTGGGCGTATTTTGCGGCGTGCTGCAGCGCCTGGAATTCGTAGAACTCCTCGTCGGCCTCAGGATCAGCAGACCGAATCGCGTCATCAACAGCGAACGCCGTAAGCCCCGCATCCAGGTGACCGTGAGCGAGCATCGTGGCCACCTGTTCGGGGGCTAGCGGGAAGTACATCCGGGTCGCCGGCGACATCCATGAGCTCCTTAGGGCACCGTGCGGCACCTTGAGTCACGCGACCGAACGGCACTCCCGCTCGGCTATGCCGGTCATCTTCGCAGACAAGATCACTTCTTGCGCCATCGCGGCCGAGACCTAGAGCGCACACCCAGGGCCGACAACCCGGAAACGGCTTCGGCAACACCGATCAAGGCTGTGCGGGCAGGACTCGAGGGACGTATCTCGGCCAGCGTGCCACCGGCGAGTAGGGCCGCGTCCATCGAGTCTTGATCTTCGGGGATGAGGTGGACATCTTCTATCCCCGCGAATCGAGAGAGAACCTCGGTGATCTGACGCCTGGGATCGCGCCCGACGGCAGTGGATCGCACCCTGGTCACCACCACCAGACAGGGGGCCTGGGTGTGCTCACGTAGGTCACTGACGGCCCGTACGACACGCTGCAGCCCAATGGGATCAGCCGTCCCAACCAAGACCACTTGATCGGCCGCCTCGAGCACCGTAAGGGTGACCCCGTTGCGTCGTGGCGCTGTGGTGTCGAAACTGATCTCCTCGTCCTGCTCCAGACAGAAACCCACATCGACGATGGTCCACGGCACGAGGTCGCGGGCCTGCGATAGGACGTCTTCAATGGCGTGTTCACGCAGCTCAGGCCATCGGTCGGCTCGTGGCAGACCGGTCAACACGCGCAGCTGTGGATGCGTCTGCCGGGCCAGGCGCGCCAAGACATCGCCATCGAGGGTGCCGTTATCAGCAGCACGAACAGCAGCAGCAATCCCGGGTGCCTCGTCCAGCACCGCCAGCATCTGGGCGATCGAAGCCCCATAGGTGTCGGCATCAATGAGCAGGGTTGGCTCGGCCCGTGCCAATTCGGCGGCGACGTTCACCGCCACCGTGCTGCGCCCGGGTGACCCGGTGGGTCCCCAGACCGCCACGATTTGCCCATCGCAGGCTGGCAGAGAGGATCCCGTGCTTCCGTCATCGTCGCCCACCGGCGGGTGCGTCCCAGCAGAGTCCGACCCGTCGAGAAATGCGGCCAATTCGGCATCGAGATCCGGCAGCGACTGCGCCTCTACGTCGTCGTCTGCCAGTGTGTCCGGCGGGGCTCCCGCGCTGAGGACTGCCGCTTCGGACACCAGCGCCGCCAGCAAAGTCTGCACGTCTTCCTCTGCGGCGTCTGCGCTGACCACAGCGTCGATGCCCCAACGGCGCAGAGTGCGCTCCCCTGCGACATCCCCCGGCGGAAATACCCCGAGAATGCGCACCCCAGCTTCGGTCAACAACGCCATTGCGGAGCGATCGACGCCCCGCAGGTCCACCGACACGGCCGCGACCTTGCCAACGCCCGCGTCCGCGCAGCTCAGGAGTTCGGCCAAGTCAGCGCACCGGCGCGCAACGTAGACGTGTTCGCTGCGACCCAAATATCCGGCAACGGTCCCCTCCCACCGATGGGTGATCGCGGTCAACGCAGGAAGGCTCACTGGTCTTCGTCCTGACTCACGGCGGTGGGCGCAGGCACCAGGGTGATCCTGGCCTCCTGGTCCACGCTGGAAATCACCGGAGCGACCTCGCTGGCCGGCACCACGATGGCGACCGCCGCGCGGCCGACTCCGACGCCGAGACCGCCCCCGCTGGATGGCACCTTAGCCACGATCGCACCCTCGAGCAGCAGCTCAGGATCGGCATACCGCACGCCCGTCTCCTCGGGGTCGCGACGGCTGACCCATACATCCACCACTGTGCCCAGGCTGAGGGTGGCCGAAGCAGCAGGATCGATGGGCACGGACACTGTTTTGTCCTTGGCCTGGCGAGCCGAACCCAGCGCGTTGACCGGAACGAGCTCACCCGGTTGCACCGCCCTCGTCACGAAAGTGCCGGGCACCAGCCCATCCGATGCATCGAGGTAGGAGTCTGCCGCATCATCCAACTTCACTGAGACGCTCACAAGGTCGGTATCGGTCACCTCTTCCCCTGGCAGCAGCGTCTTGGCGGCGGCAAAAACCGGAGTGGTGTTGTCTGCGGTCGCGACGAGCCATGAACCCGCGAGCACCGACAGAAGGACCAGGAGCACGCCGACCAGCAGGCGAGCATCCCGCCAGGAGGGTCGCTTCAGGCGTCGCGCGGGCGACGTGGGGGGTTGCGACATGACAAGGGACCTTTCACATACAGGGATGATCGGTCAACACCGCGCGACCGCGCAGAGAGCCTGGCGAAGAAACCAGGGCTGACAGTGCAAGTATGGGCGACGTCGACCGAGCAATTGGCGTTATCCACAGGTCCGTCACGGCGAGCCCGAGGAGACGTAAAATCGGAGCCAACATACAACCGAGAGGCCGGTCGAGCACATTTGTGCATCGGTCGCTCGCCAGACTCAATCTGATGGAGGACAGCGTGGAAGCTCGGTTCCTGACGTTGACCGACGTGGCCGAAACGCTGAATGTCACACTGGCGCAGACGAAAGCGCTAGTCCGGAGCGGCGAGCTGTCGGCGATCAAGATCGGGGGCCGCGGTGCCTGGCGCGTCGAGCGCAGCGCCTTGGAGGAATACATCGAGCGGATGTACTCCCAGACGCGCGAGTTCATCGCCAAGGAGCACAGCACGAGCGCAGTCAGTCGCGACGAGGCTCACACCTGACGGACGGCGCACAAAGCCCACAGGGGGACGGTGTGCACCGCTTGAACATCACGACTGCGTCGGGGGGTGTCGTCGGCGTGATCGGCCAGGTCACAGTGATCCAACCCGATGCGGTCAATGGTGCCCTGCACGGTCCCCCCGCCGCTGAGGTGCATCCGCACATGGGCCCGATCACGCCCTAGTGCCCGCAGGGCCGATCTCAGAGAGAACCGACGTTGCGAAGCGCTCTCACGCTGATCGACGAAGCCGGTCAGACCAGTGACGGATTGCACCGCCGGTAAGGCCAACAGAACCGACCTGCTCCGCTGCGGTCCTTGCGTGGCGCTCTCGACGATGCACCAATCCTGGCCCACCTCGCTCAAGACTCCACTCACCTTGCCCACCCCCAAGGCATCGATGGTGAGCGTGCGCCCGCAATCTGCGGCGAGTGCGTGCGCAAGAGCAAGCTGACCCCGTTCTGAGCGTGTGCGCTCGCTCACGTCGGCCGCCAGTTCGGCTTGTTCCAGACGTACCAACTGTGCCTCGAGATCATCGAAGAGGCGGCTCCATCTCATGAGCACATGCAAGCACACACTTGCCATCTCTTCGTCCATGACGTCTAATGGATTTTATCGAACGCAACTGAACGCAATCGAACGCAATATGACCACATACATACGTGAGGGACGCATCATGACCGCTCAGCACACGAACGCGGGTCGCGCACAACGCCAGCGCGCCGCGTGGCTAGGCTGCGCGCTGGCCACCTCGACCGCTGTTGGTTCCGCCGCCCTGCTGTGGTGGAGCCTTCGCGGATTGGTAGCGGCTCACCGCACGTTCATCCCCGTAGCCGAAGGGGTCGTGCTCCTGACCGGCATCACGGCAGGCATCGTCGCCGCTGGGCTCGCGTATGCCGCGGGCTTGGGTGCCCTCGCCCTGCACCGCTCAAACTCCCCCGAGGATCCGAGACCAGCGCTGCGGATCGCGCCGCGTCTGGCCTCTCGCTCAGCGGCGATCCTTCTGGTTCTCGCCGTCAGCGCTCCAGCAGCCCACGCCGAGGTGTCGACATACCGACCAGAAGCCTCGACATCGTCGGCTGCATTGATCTCCCCAGTGGGGGTGACGGCAAAGCCCCACTCTGCGGGCCCCATACTCAGCGCTCGCGAGGACGGCGACATAGGCGGGTCGAACGGCAGCGTCGGTCCGCAGCCCAGCCCGACCACCTCGCCGAGTCCTGTGCCCCTGCCGGGGTGGCAGTCGACCCGAGCGCCCCGCAACGGACTCAAGTCAGACGCGCCCGAGCCGGACGAGATCGTCGTCAAGCGCGGAGACACCCTGTGGGGTATTGCCGCAACTGACCTGGGACCTGGCGCATCCGCAGCCCAAATAGCAGCCCACTGGCCGCGCTGGTACGAGGCGAACCGGCTCATGATCGGCCCTGATCCAGACCTCATTCTGCCTGGTCACATCCTGCAACCGCCGACAACAACAGGAGAGCAACCGTGAGCGCACAACCCATCCTCGTGGAACGTACGACCTCCGCTATCCAGCAAAAGCCGATGACCTATCCCCATCCCAAACCCCGTCAACAACCATCGCCCACCAGGTTGCGCGTGTTGCCGATCCCCTCGGTCGACCCCGAGCCACTGACCGCCCAAGAGTTTGCCGAGCTAGCCAAGGCCAGCCGGCGCGGCACCGGTCCCTACGAGCAGATCGAGCTCAGCGCCGACTTCGTCCCCGGCGAACGCGATCCGCTCTTTGCCCCGCAGCCAACCTCGAGCACTGACCTGCCACAGGCTGCCCAATGGTCTCGTCAGGTGTTGCGGGTGCTCTTGGAAGTGATGGACGGCTTACGGGATGCCCGCCAAATCTCGCGCTGGGTCAGTCCTGCCATACGCGATCGCGTTGCTCGCCGCGGCGTGGTCTCCCGGCGCAGAGGAGGACGATCCCACCGACCGAACGTCGTGCTCGCCGTCCACGTCGGCATGCCGAGAGACGGGGTGGCAGAGGTATCAGCTCTAGTGGTGCACAACGGGCGTCATCGCGCCGTGGCCCTCCAGTTGATCGGTGTTGATGGTCGCTGGCTCGTCACCGCCCTCGAGATCGGGTGATCAGCTCCTGCGCTTCCGCTGATTGGCGCGTCGACGCTCGGCCCGATTCCCTTCGGCACCCCCGGGGTCGATGCCGTCGGCAGCCGCCCTCGTGGTCCCGTCGGGGTTGACCTCACGCTGGACGACTGACCCGTCCTCGCTCGGCGCAGAGTAGGTCAGCCGAGCAGCCTTGGACCGCAACGCATTCCCAGCCGTGCCCGCGGTGGCTGCTGCGGTCGCGACACTGAGCGAAGGCATTCCATCCGTATCCATCTGCGACGTTTGTTCCGGAGTGACCTTGATTTCGGCGTTGAACAGGAGCCGGACGCCTTCTTCTTTGATGGACTCCATCATCGCCGTGAAGAGTTGGTAGCCCTCCCGCTGATATTCCACTAGGGGTTCACGCTGGGCCATCGCCCGCAGGCCGATGCCTTCCTTGAGGTAGTCCATCTCATACAGGTGCTCACGCCATTTGCGGTCCAGCACTTGCAGCAGCACGCGCCCCTCGACGTCCCTCATCAGCTCCTCGCCGATCTCTTCTTCACGGCGGTCGTAGGCATGTTGGGCATCGGAGGTCAGTTGCTCGACGAGCACCTGCGGCGTCACTGCCCCTTCACCACCGGCAGCTTCGGCGATATCGGCCGCGGTCACTCCCACGGGGTAGACCGACCCGAGTTCGGTCAGCATGGCATCCAGATCCATCTCGTCGGCGAAGCCGGACCCGCTACTGGCGCGGACGTATTCACCGACCACGTCGTTGATGAACATTCGGATCTGCTCGTGCAGGTCCGCGCCCTGCACGACCTGGCGGCGCTCCTCATAGATCACTTCACGCTGGCGATTGAGCACGTCGTCGTATTTCAGGACGTTCTTGCGTGTCTCGAAGTGCTGGCCTTCGACCTGGCTCTGCGCGGAGGCAATTGAGCGCGACACCATCTTCGACTCGATCGGCGACTCGTCATCGAGGTTTGCCATCTGCATCACGCGATCCACCATGGGGGCGTTGAACAACCGCATCAGCTGGTCCTCGAGGGAGAGATAGAAGCGGCTCTCCCCTGGGTCGCCCTGACGCCCGGCCCGGCCGCGCAGCTGGTTGTCGATGCGGCGTGATTCGTGGCGCTCGGTGCCCAACACGTAGAGCCCACCGAGCTGAGTGACCTCGTCGTGCTGCTCCTGCACTGCCCGTTCGGCGCGTTCCAGCGCACTGTCCCAGGCCTCTTCGTACTCTTCGGGCGTCTCGTGCGGATCCAGGCCGCGCTGCTTCAAGTCCGCGACGGCCATGAACTCGGGGTTGCCACCGAGCATGATGTCGGTGCCTCGACCAGCCATGTTGGTGGCCACCGTGACAGACCCCTTTTGGCCAGCCTCCGCCACGATGGTGGCCTCCCGAGCGTGGTGCTTGGCGTTCAACACCTCATGAGCGATACCCCGGCGGCGCAAATGCTCGGACAGATACTCCGATTTGGCCACGCTCGTCGTCCCAACCAGGACCGGCTGTCCCTCCGCGTTCCGCTCGGCGATGTCCTGCACCACTGCCGTGAACTTCGCCTCCTCGGTGCGATACACCAAGTCGGCTTGGTCGGCCCGAATCATGTCGCGGTTGGTCGGAATGCTGATGACGCCGACCTTATAGATCGTGTGCAACTCCGCGGCCTCGGTCTGCGCCGTGCCGGTCATCCCGGACAAACGGTCGTACTTCCGGAAATAGTTCTGCAGGGTGACCGTGGCCAAGGTTTGGTTTTCGTTCTTGATCTCGACGCCCTCTTTGGCCTCGATCGCCTGGTGCATCCCCTCGTTATACCGGCGCCCAGCCAGCATGCGCCCGGTGTGTTCGTCAACGATCATGATCTGCCCGTCGACATTCACGTAGTCCTTGTCGGGCTGATACAACTCCTTGGCTTTGATCGCGTTGTTCAAGTAGCCGATGAGTGGGGTGTTAGCACTCTCGTAGAGGTTATCGATACCCAGGTAGTCCTCGACCTTCTCGATCCCGGACTCCAAGACACCAACAGTGCGCTTCTTCTCATCGACCTCATAGTCACCCTCGCCGTCTTCTCCCCGGTGAAGTCGCTGCACCAACGTGGCGAACTCCTGATACCACTTCGTCGGCTTATCGGCCGGCCCACTGATGATGAGTGGGGTCCGTGCCTCGTCGATGAGGATCGAGTCAACTTCATCGACAATCGCGAAGTGGTGCCCGCGCTGGACCATGTCTTCCACCGAGGCACCCATGTTGTCGCGCAAATAGTCGAAACCAAACTCGTTGTTCGTGCCGTAGGTGATGTCTTTGGCGTATTCGGCTCGCCGCTGCGCTGGCGTCATCGAGCTCAGGATGCAGCCGGTCTCCAAGCCCAGTGCGCGGTGCACTCGTCCCATCAACTCGGACTGGTACTGGGCGAGGTAGTCGTTGACCGTCACCACGTGCACACCCTCACCAGTCAAGGCGTTGAGGTATGAAGGCAGGGTCGCCACCAGCGTTTTGCCCTCACCGGTGCGCATCTCGGCGACATTGCCTTGGTGCATGGCCGCGCCGCCCATGATCTGGACGTCGAAGTGTCGCTTGTTGATGGTGCGGCTTGATGCCTCGCGCACCGCGGCGAAGGCCTCAGGCAAGATGTCATCGACGCTCTCGCCGCCAGCGAGGCGCTCTTGGAACTTCGCCGTCTCCTCGCGCAACTCGGCGTCACTCAGCCCCGAGAAGTCGGATTCCAAGGCGCTGACCTGCTTGGCGATCGACTCAAGTCGTCGCAGAGTGCGCCCTTCACCGGCGCGGAGCATCTTTTCGAAGAGTTTTGGCACCTCGCTAGGCTAATCCCTCCGACTGAGCCGTTCCTGCATCACGGGCCCAGCAGCGCGATCAGATCATCGCGGACGGTGTCGCTCAGCGAGACCACACCCCCGATGAGGGTGAGCAGCTCGGAGTCCCGATCCTCAATCGCCTCGGCGGCAAACCCGTTCAGCGCGGCTGCCTCGCTCAGCAGCAACGAAGCCCCGTCCAGTCCGCCGGCACAGCCCCCGAGAGCGCATCCGGGAAGGGCTCCCCCGAGGCCAGGTATGCCGAGTCGCCAGCAGGTATCGCAGCGACCACCAAAGCGGCAGTCTCGTATCGGTCGGCACCAACAGACGCTCGACGGTGTCGGCATACGGCCCCACCTGGGTCACCACGTCTTCGTCCACCCGGTCCGGTCCGCCCAGGACGACGATGCGATCGGGATCCGAACGCGTCAGAGCGTCAGCGGTCTCAGGTGGCAACGTCGCGTCCTTGGTTAACAGCACCGGGCTGTCCTCGATGTCAGCCAAGGGCCCCACCGCCGACGCGTCGGCCACCATCGTCCCGGATGCCAGATATACGGTGTCGGCCTCGCCCGGTGCCCATCGCAGCGACAACTGAGCCGCGGTGTCGAATCGGTTGCTGCCCGAAACGCGGTGGTCTCCGGCATCACTAACGGTCTCGATGTCGGTCAGGATCGAGTCCGGTATGCGGTCTTTGCCACCCAGCACGATCACCGAGGCGGGTTGCAGGTCGGCCAACACGTCGGCCGTAACATCGGGCAGTCCCGACCCCTTGTTCAGCACCAGCGGCGCTTCGTCACCGATCGCTGCCGGTGTGGTGGGTGGCCCAGTGGTGTTGGCCGAGAAACTCATTGATCCGACCCGACGAAGGGTTCGAGCCGGCCGAGCAGCCGTTGCTGTGCGCGCCCAGGCCATCGAAGGTGTCTTGGTCGAACTGCACCCACTCCATTGAGGGTCGAATGCATCACTGGGGTCCCTGTCGCCGGCACATACCGACGCCGCCCGCCGCAGCGTCTGATTTTGGGCGCTCACCCCGCCACCAGTGCACGCGGATCCTGGATCGACCCCGACCTGACCGAAGGGATCCACTACCCCGGCGGCTCCGCGCTGCACAATGGCGTCGTCACCGTTCCAGAGCCCGCCACCAAAGGGCCACCGTGCCGCTCAAGGTAAACTCCACGCTTGCGGTGGTCCCCCGTTGCAATAGACCTCAAGCGTGTACGGGCTCAGGTCGATGCTCGACTCAGTCCCGGTGAACAACTCTACGGCACTGTTGTTGCCGGATCCCTCGACGTATTCACTGATGATCACGTCTGAGGAACTGCCGCGCTGGAACTCTGGACCGGGACGACGAGCCCCGCTCCGACCGGGGCAAATACGCCGCACATTCCGCTGAGAAGCCGCGCGGGTGATCTCTTCATGAAAGGAGGCTCGATCCTGAGGTGATCCAAAAGGCACAGGTGATCAGGGTAGATCGAGTCGTTCCAATTCGAGCCAACGCGACATGTCATTCAGGCAACGAATGAGTTCTGTCGCAGTGTGTTGCGGAGCGTCTGGCTCATAACTCAGCTGTTGGACTCGCAAAGTCTTGCCCGCGCGATCTGCTTTCACGTCGACCCGCGCCACCAATTCTCCGTCCAACAGAAATGGGAGCACGTAATATCCGTACGCCCTTTTCTCTTTCGGCGTATAGATCTCGAGGCGATACCTGAAGCCGAACAACCGCTCGGTGCGCTCGCGCTGCCAAATCAGGGAGTCGAAAGGGCTGAGCAGACCCGTCCCCCTGGCCCGTCTGGGTCGTCGAGCCTGCGGGTCGAGGTATGCCGGCCGGTCCCAGCCCTGGATCTGGACCTGCTCGAGGTCACCTGACGCCACCAAGGAGTCGATGGCGGACCGAGCCATCGCCGGAGGCAGGCGGAAGTAGTCGCGCAGGCAGATCTCGGTGCCGACGCCGACTGCGCGAGCCGATAGCGCGATGAGGTGACGGGCGCATTCGTCATCGGACCACGAAGCCGGCTCTCCCGGAGCTCGCCGCAAAACTTCGGCGGGCAGCACGCGCTCCGGTGCGGCATACCTCCGCTCAAACTGCGCTGTGCGTCCGGCGCTGGTGATGACGCCCCTGACGAAGAGGTGCTCCAAACACTCCTTCACCGCCGACCAGTTCCACCCCCATTGATCTCTTCGGCGGGCCGTCGCCGTCGGGAGGGCCGCCTCGACATGCCGGCTGGTGAGGCCGCTGGAGGTCTGCACAACCTCACGGACCGCTTCAAGCAGCCCGGGGTGCTGCGTGGTCAGTGACTGATGAGCGGGCTCCCAGCGAGGCGAGCGCATCCGGAAGGCAAGGTAAGGCCAGGTCGTCGCCGGAATGAGGCTCGCTTCGTGAGCCCAATACTCGACCAGACCTCCTGGCCGCGGTGTCCGTCGCCGCACTGGAGCATCCCGCAGGCCATCAACCAGGGCGTGAGGGTAGGGACCCAGACGTGAGAAGAACGGCAGATAGTGACTCCGGCTGACCACGTTGACGCTGTCGATCTGGACCACCGCGACGCGATCGATCACTCGCCGCACATGGCGCTTGCTCACCTCACCGGCAACCGGTGGATCGGCGAAGCCTTGTGCGGCGAGTGCGATCGCTCGTGCCTGCGCCCTGGTCAGGCGCGGCACGCCGTATGTCGACAGGCGGACTAACCCGCTGCGGCGGGCTGCTCTTGATCGGCCGTAGTGGGCTGATCGCTGAGGTGCAACACACCGTAGGACCACCCGCGGCGGCGATAGACCACCGAGGGCAGCCCCGAAGCCTCGTCATGGAACAGGAAGAAGTCGTGTCCGACGAGCTCCATCTCGTTCAGCGCCTCCCCCACGCTCATCGGGGTTGAGGTGTGCACCTTCTGGCGCAACTCGATCGGACTATTGCCCTGAGTGCCCAGATCGGAGTCCATGGCTTCGGCCGGGTCGGTCTCGGCGATGTCGGGCGGCGGTGCGATCAGAGGCTCCGTCGGGAGGCCGAAGGTGGCCTCGGAAACCGACGGCAGTCGATGCTTGCCGGTGTGCGAAATGCGGCGCTTGTCATTCGTGCGGCGCAGGCGTTCTAGGAGCTTGTTCATGGCCAGGTCCAGTGCCGCATACTCATCGTCTGCAGCAGCTTCAGCGCGAACGACGCTGCGCTTGATGTAACAGGTGATCTCGACTCGTTCGCTCTCTTTGGCCAGTCGGGGGTTCGCCTCACTGGTCAGCACTACTTCGACGCGCGAGACGCGCGGCGTGCTGTGTGGGATCTTCTCCAACTTTTCATCGAGGTGTCGACGGAACCGGTCTGAGATCGACTTCTTCCGGCCAGTCACAGTGATGTCCATGAATTCTCCTTGGGCGAAGGGTTCGGGAACAAGGCAGTCATCTGCCCTCAAGCGATCGGGCACCACCTCCCCGCACGCGCCTTCGCAGGCACGGGCACACTCGCAACGCCTGCATGACACCGCGCCGTGGGTCCATGGCCTCACCCTAGTCGGGCCACGAGCTCGGCGGAATCCCGATCAGGTCACGATCGGGCAAGGCATTCCCCTGGCGCGCAGTCGCGGCCAGCGCAACGG
>JBGTGC010000214.1:0-4259 GCA_041746935.1 Dermatophilaceae bacterium | reverse complement strand
GTGGTGCCGCGCCCGAAGATGCGGTCGACGCCGAGCTCGGTGGTGCTGCGTTCGTCGAACCGTGGCCCGCCGGCAACCAGCAGCGGGACCGTGCCCGCCGGGTAGGCCTCGCGGAATGCGGCGGACATTTCGGTGGTGTTGTGCAGGTGAGCATCGCGCTGCGTGACGACCTGGCTGACCAGGACCGCGTCGGCTTGCTCGGCGATCGCACGCTCGACCAACTCGGGCACCATCACTTGGGCACCAAGGTTGATGACGGCGATCTCGGTGTAGTACTCCAAGCCCTTGTCGCCCGCGAAGCCCTTGATGTTCAAGATGGCGTCGATGCCGACCGTGTGGGCATCGGTGCCGATGCACGCCCCGACCACGACGAGCGGGCGTTGCAACGATTCCTTGATGGTGTTGTTGATCTCCTTGGGTGAGAGCAGCGGATAGTCGCGCTCGACCACTTCGACCGCGCTGACGTCGATGAGGTGGGTGGTTGACCCGTAGACGACACAGAAGGTGTGCTCCGGGCCCATCGCCGTCGCATGCACCAGCATCGCCGGTTGGATCCCCATCTTGGCCGCCAGTTGCAGGGCGGCACCCTCGGTGACCTTGTCATGCGGCAGGGGGAGGGTGAAGGACATTTGCACCATGCCGTCGCCGGTGGTGTCGCCGTAGGGCCGGATGATGTGGCTCATCGCTGCGGGCCTCCCCAGCCGTCGGCTTCCAGCTGCTCGATCGCCGGGTTGAAGAAGTCCGGTGCCTTCAGCGCCACCCCGTCACCACCCTTGCCACGATCGGCCGGGCGCTTCATGGAGCCGAAGGTGCCACGCCCGATGGCATCCAGCAGGGGTGCCCCGCGCGCGGCCTCGTCGTACGCCGGGGTCTGCTCGATCTCCCGCAACAGGCTCACCGTCTCGGCCAGCACCTGGCGCGCCCGATTTTGGATGAAACCGTCAGCGGGTGGGTGGAAGTCTTCACCCAAGCCGTTGGCGGCGTTCAGCACGTAGCGGACGTTGGACAGCGCAAGACCCCGATCGGACAGGAACGGGGTCACCACGGCTTCGGTCATCATCCCCACCAGCAGGATGGACTGCCCGGTCAGCACGCCCGCCAGGTTGAAGAAGCCATCGAGGAGATAGCCCTTGAAAATGTCCCCGGTCATGTGCTTGGTCGGCGGCATCCACTTCAGCGGTGCGTCGGGGAACAGTTGCCGGGCCAAGAGCGCGTGCGCCAACTCCAGGCGGAAGGACTGCGGGACCTCGGGGTTGATCTCGAAGGCGTGGCCCAGGCCCAGCTGCCAGTCCTCCAGGCCAGCCTCCTTGCCGAAGAACTCGTTCATCAACTGGGAGGCCGTCACGGTATGCGCGGCGTCCACCGCGTCGGCCGTGGTCAAGTAGTTGTCTTCGCCGGTGTTGATGATGATGCCAGCGCGAGCGTGCACCTGACGGGAGAACCGTTGGTCCACGAAGGTGCGGATCGGGTTGATGTCACGGAACAGAATGCCGTACATCGAGTCGTTCAGCATCATGTCGAGACGTTCGAGTCCGGCCAACGCGGCGATCTCCGGCATACACAAGCCGGAGGCGTAGTTGGTCAGCCGGACGTAGCGGCCTAACTCGACCGACACCCCATCCAAGGCGGCGCGCATCAACGCGAAGTTCTCTTGGGTCGCGTAGGTCCCGGCAAAGCCCTCGCGGGTGGCACCTTCAGGCACGTAGTCGAGCAACGACTGACCGGTGCTGCGGATGACGGCAATGACGTCGGCACCGTCGCGGGCGGCCGCCACCGCCTGCGGGATGTCTTCGTAGATGTCCCCGGTGGCCACGATCAGATAGATCCACGGGCGCTGAGGCGGGTCGCCCTGGGTGGCGATCAGATGCGCGCGGGCTGCTCGCTGCTCATCGATGCGCTGCATGCCCGGACGCACGGCGACGTGTGCGGCGCTGCGGGCGGCGTCGAGATCGGCACCGGTGGGAACCCGGAACGTGATGGCCCCGGCGCTGGCCTTCTGCGCGAGGGTGAGCAGATCCGGTGCCTGCCCGCGCAACAGCGCATCCCAGACCGGACCGGAGACTCCATGCTCCAAACCGACCTGGCTGCGGACGGCGTCCATCAGGTGATTCACCCACGGCACCCGCTCGTGATCGGCTCCGGTCAGCCCGGCCAGACGCAGAGTGGCCCGCTCCACCGAGACGGTCGTGTGCGAGCGGGCGATGTCCACGACCGGCTGACCCAACTGTGCGGTCAACCGGCGGGCCTGCTGGACCACGGAGTCGTCTAACTCCAGGAGCCTGGTCGAGCTGCTGTGCAGTGTGCTAGTGGCCATGGTGTGCTCGTCTCTACTGCGGGTTGTGGCGATCGAAGGCGATGTGGCCATCGACCACGGTGCGGACCGCCACGGGGGCAGGGTCGTTGGAGTCAGTTAGATCCGGGAGGCCGCTGGTGTTCCATCGGCGCTCACCCTCAGCGGGGTCTTCCCAGATGACGTATGTCGCGGGCTGGCCGGCGGCGATCACTCCCCCGGGACGTCCCGCCAGTTGGTATCCGGCGGCCGTATGGGCCGTGAACGCCTCAGCCATCGTTAAGCGCTGCGCAGGATTATGGTGCGTGACGGCGGCGCGGACTCCACCCCAGGGATCGAGCCGAGTGACCGGGCTGTCGGAGCCGAAGGCCACGTTGACTCCGGCATCGACCATGTCGCGCAACGGGACGGCGGCGAGGGCGCGTTCCGGGCCGAGCCGGGCGGCATACATGCCGTGCTCGCCGCCCCACGCTGCGTCGAACGCGGGTTGCATCGAGGCCCAGATGCCAAGGTCGGCCATCACCGACAGCACGTGGGCATCTGGGAGCTCGACGTGCTCCCAGCGATGCCGCGCGGCGCGGATGGAGTCTTTGCCGACGATGTCTGCGGCAGCGGTGAACCCCTCTGCCATGGTGTGCAGCGCGGCGTCGCCGATGACGTGCCCGCCGGCCTGCATACCCGCGCGGGTGCAGGCCACGACGTGATCTCGGACCTGCTCCGCACTGAGGTAGCCGTATCCGCAGTCGCTGCTGCTGTGGCCGGCGTCGTCCAGATAAGGCTCACGCAGGTGAGCGGTGCGGGATCCGAACGAGCCGTCGGCGCACAGATCTCCCGCCAGACCAAGCACGCCGAGGTGCCGCTGCAGCTCTTCGGCCTGGTCCGGGTCGTCCAACAGCAACCCCCAGTAGGCCACTGTGCCGGGCCTTCCTGGCCGTGTGCCGGCCTCGAGCACGTGGTGGATGTCGTCGAAGGAGGTCATGTGCTCGGCACCGGTCTCGTGTACGAGGGCGATGCCACGCTCAGCGGCGGCACGCAACGCAAGGTCCAGATAGTGCTCACGGTCATCGGCCGTCATGCCCGAGGTGAACGCGTTGGTCACCGCGGTCAGGGCCTCCCGAGTCACGTAGCCGTCGCCGTCCCAGCCATCGAGTCCATGCACACGGGCCACGGCAGCCATTGCCGAGGACACGCTGGCCGAGTGTGCATCGATGCGCGGCATGTAGACCACACCGCCGTACGTCGCGCGGTCGAGCTCCCGGGCGGTGACCGGGCGGCGCTCCACCCAGCGCGTCTCGTCCCAAGAGTGGGCATAGATCGGACGCCCGCGGGTATGCCGAGCCGCCGACTCGATCAGCCGCAGCGCCTCGGCGACCGACTGCGTGCCGGAAAGGTCGATGCCGTCCAGGCCTTGTCCGGTCATGGTCAGATGCACGTGCGCGTCACAAAAGGCGGGGGTGACCAGCGCCCCGGCGCATTCGATCACCCGATCACCGGAGGCCTCATCGAGGTCGGCCTGAGCGCTGGCCGCGTCCTGCTCGGTGCCCACCCACAGGATCTGATCTCCGCTGGTCATCATCGCGGTCAGGCCGGCGTCGAGGGCCGCCCCGGTTACGAGGCGGGCTTGGCGGACCAACGTGCGCTGCGGTGAACTCATAACTCAGTAGTCTGCGCGCTGCTCAGTCGGGATTCGAACACGGCCCGCACGCCGGGGGCGGTCCGCATCAGGTCCAACGCGAACTCGGCGTGACCTGGGCTGTAGCCGTTGCCGATCAGCATGGTGACGTCCGCCGCCAAGCCCTCGGCCCCCAACGCGGCAGCCGCGAAGTGTGTGGCCATCGAAAAGAAGATGACGGTGCCGCCATCAGCGGTGGCCATGATCGCGGGCTGCTCGCACCCTGATGCGTCGACACAGACCACGGTGATGTCGGCCGGTCCCCCGGCCTGCTCGACAGTGCTGGCGAGCGCGATC
>JBGTGC010000213.1:0-7161 GCA_041746935.1 Dermatophilaceae bacterium | reverse complement strand
TCCCTGCACGAGCGGCTGGCGGGCCCCGATCTTCCAGACACCGACGGTCTGCAAGATCGTCGCGAGACCGGAGATGAACAGGCCGGCCGAGACAAGGTAGGTGATGTCGCGCCCATCCAGCCCCAAGGCGTTGCCAACGATGAGCGGAACAGCCACGACGCCGGCATACATGCTCAGCACGTGCTGGAGACCGTAGAGGATCATCTGCGGGATCGGCAACACTTCATCGACGGGATGTGTCGCGGTGGTGGTTTCATTGCCAGCCATACTGATGACCTCCATTGGTCTGAACCTACAATTCCACTGACCGGAATTTCTCTTCCGTTGAATGGAACTTACTCGTATACCTTTGTGCGCGCAAGCCGCTCACATGTGACTCGACTCACATCGATGCTGCTCACGCCGGAACGGTTCATGGGTCGTGTTGGGGCTCCCGGACCACTTTCTTGGATAAATTGACAAGGCGGTCCGTCCCCGAGCGGGAACGATGCAGGGCCCCACCCACCAAAGTGGACGGGGCCCTGCATGTTCCTACAGCGAAGGGCGCCAAAGGTGCCGCACGCTCAGTTGCCGGTCAGCTTCTCCCGCAGTGCAGCCAGAGCCTCGTCGGAGGCCAGCGTGCCGCTGGTGTCTTCCTCGGGCGCGGACGGCGCGGGCTCCGCGCTACCGCTGGCGGCGGCGGGGGTTGCCGAGTCCGAGGAGTAGGAGGTCGACGTCGAGCTCGAAGAGGAGCCGGAGGTCTCCGGCGCGTTCTCTTCTGCCTCGGCCGCAGCCTCAACGACGGCCTGGTGAGCCTCGAAGCGGGCATGCGCGTCGGCATACTCCTGCTCCCACTTCTCACGCTGCGCCTCGAAGCCCTCGAGCCATTCTTGGTTGTCGGAGTCGAAGCCCTCGGGGTACTTGTAGTTGCCCTCGTCGTCGTACTCCGCGGCCATGCCGTAAAGCGTGGGGTCGAAGTCCTGAGTCACGGCCTCGTTGGCCTGCTTCAGCGACAGTGAGATCCGGCGACGCTCCAAGTCGATGTCGATGACCTTGACGAAGATGTCCGCGCCAACCTGGACGACCTGCTCAGGCAACTCGACGTGGCGCTCGGCCAGCTCCGAGATGTGCACCAAGCCCTCGATGCCGTCCTCGACCCGCACGAACGCACCGAAGGGCACCAACTTGGTGACCTTTCCGGGCACGATCTGACCGATCGCGTGGGTGCGCGCGAAGTGCTGCCACGGGTCTTCCTGAGTGGCCTTCAGCGACAACGAGACGCGCTCGCGGTCCATGTCGACGTCCAGCACCTCGACGGTGACCTCATCGCCCACCTCGACGACCTCGCCCGGGTGGTCGATGTGCTTCCAGGACAACTCGCTGACGTGCACCAGGCCGTCGACGCCGCCGCCCAGGTCCACGAAGGAACCGAAGTTGACGATGCTGGAGACCACACCGGAGCGAACCTGGCCCTTCTGCAGTTCCTTGAGGAAGGTGGTGCGGACCTCGGACTGGGTCTGCTCCAACCATGCCCGACGGGACAGGACCACGTTGTTGCGGTTCTTGTCGAGCTCGATGATCTTGGCCTCTATGGCCTTGCCGACGTAGGGCTGCAGATCACGAACACGGCGCATCTCGACCAGGGATGCCGGCAGGAAGCCGCGCAGCCCGATGTCGAGGATGAGACCGCCCTTCACGACCTCGATGACGGTGCCGGTGACGACGCCATCCTCTTCCTTGACCTTCTCGATCGACCCCCATGCGCGCTCATACTGTGCGCGCTTCTTCGACAGGATCAAGCGCCCTTCTTTGTCCTCTTTCTGCAGGACGAGGGCTTCGATGGCGTCGCCGACCGAGACAACCTCGGAGGGGTCGATGTCGTGTTTGATGGCCAACTCACGCGAAGGGATGACACCTTCGGTCTTGTAGCCGATGTCGAGCAGGACCTCGTCCCGGTCGACCTTGACGATGACACCTTCCACGATGTCTCCGTCGTTGAAATTCTTGATCGTCGCGTCGATCGCCGCGAGCAGTTCTTCCTCAGAGCCAATATCGTTGATGGCGATCTGAGTAGGGGCCTTTTCGGCCGTAGTTGCAGTCATGTAGTAGGGGCTCCGTTGGTGGACATGGCTTGGGATCGGCTGCTGGAATGATCGGTATGGTGCGGGTCACCGACCGGGCCGTGTGCCGTCCTCGTGGACTGGTTGTGCACGACATTCACGCACGTCGCGCGGGAGTCAGCGTACTCACCGCGTTTGGGCAGGTCAATCGAGCGGCTGGCAGGTAGCGCCGGGGATCGCGTGCAGGCAACTTCTAGTGCGTGGCGGCGTGCCAGGTCGGTCCGACTCCGATACTGACGTCCAACGGGACGGCCAGCTCGGCGGCGGCAGCCATCTGAGTCCGCACCAGCTGCTCGATCTGCTCGCGCTCACCGTCGGCCACCTCGAGCACCAGCTCATCGTGGACCTGCAGGAGCATCCGCGAACTGGCGCCCTGATCACGCAACTCCTGCTCGACCCCAAGCATCGCGACCTTGATGATGTCTGCCGCCGAGCCCTGGATCGGGGCGTTCAGGGCCATTCGCTCAGCGATCTCGCGGCGCTGGCGGTTGTCGGAGTTCAGGTCGGGCAGGTAGCGCCGACGGCCAAAGATCGTCTCGGTGAATCCTGTCCCGCGGGCCTCGGCCACCACATCGCGCAGATAGTCGCGCACTCCCCCGAATCGCTCGAAGTATTCATCCATGAGGCCCTTGGCCTCTTCGGTGGAGACCGCCAACTGTTTGGAGAGGCCAAAGGCCGACAACCCGTAGGCCAAGCCGTAACTCATCGCCTTGACCTTGGAGCGCATCGCCGCGGTCACGTCGGCAGGCTCCACGGAAAAGACCCGTGAACCGACGAACCGGTGCAGGTCCTCGCCACTGCGGAAAGCCTCGATCAACCCGTCGTCCTTCGACAAGTGGGCCATGATCCGCATTTCGATCTGGCTGTAGTCCGCCGACAGGAGCGTGTCGTAGCCCTCGCCCACCACAAAGATCGTGCGGATGCGTCGGCCCTCGTCGGTGCGGATCGGGATATTCTGAAGGTTCGGATCGGTCGAGCTGAGCCGGCCCGTTGCCGCGATGGTCTGCTGGTATGTCGTGTGGATCCGGCCATCATCGGCAATCGATCGCAACAGACCGGTCGCCGTGACCCGCAGCCGGGTGACGTCGCGGTGACGCAGCAGCGCCTCCAAGAACGGGTGATCGGTCTGCGCGAAGAGCCCAGCCAACGCCTCGGCGTCGGTGGTATATCCCGTCTTGGTGCGCCGAGTCTTGGGCAGCTCGAGCCGCTCGAACAGCACGGCTTGCAGTTGCTTGGGCGACCCGAGGTTGACCGTGTTGTCGTCAATCGCGTTCCAGGCGTCCTGTTGGGCCCCCGCCATGGAGTCGGCGAATTCATCGTCGAGAGCTTGGAGCCCTTGGCGGTCGACGGCTATGCCGATGTGCTCCATGGTGGCGAGCACCTGGATCAGTGGCAGCTCCATGTCAGCCAGCAGATCTTCACCCTGCACGTCGGCCAATTCGGTGTCCAGAGCCAGCGACAGATCGTGGATGGCTCGCGCGGCGACCATCGCGGCCTGGCCGACCTGGGCGTCACCCTCCTCATCGCTGCCCCCGCTCAGGTCCAACTCCAACTGCGGTGGTGCGTCCGCCGGTTCGTCGGCGCGCAACTCTCGGTGCAGGTAGCGCAGCACCAGATCAGCCAAGTCGTAGGAGCGTTGGTCCGGGCGCACCAGGTAGGCGGCCAACCCGGTGTCGTGCACCACGCCGGCAATCGGCATACCCCGCGCGGTGAGGGCGTGCAACAACGCCTTGTCATCGTGAACCGCTTTGGGACACCCCGGATCGGCCAACCACCCGGCCAACGCGGACTCATCCGCTGGCTGCATGGTCGCAAGGTCCACAAAGGCCGCCGCGTACGCAGTCGCCAGGGCTAAGCCCTGCGCGTCTCCTGCTGCGGGCCGACCCGTCCCCACCATGGATAGCGCGACCCTGACTCCCGGCGCGGCGTGCTGTGTCAACCACGCCGTGACTTCGCCGTCACCGAGAACGTGCCCGTCGACATTGATGCCCTGGTCGGCTTCGCTCTCGTCCTCGACTGCCCCGAGGTATTCGAAGAGACGGTCCCGCAGCACCCGGAACTCCAGCCCGTCGAACACGCGGTGGACCTCTTCGCGGTCCCAGGTATGCCGCATAGTGTCAGACACGCTCACGCCGACCTCGAGATCATCCAGCAGCCGGTTGAGTTTGCGATTGCGCAGCACCTTGTCAAGGTTGTCGCGCATCGCTTGCCCGGCCTTGCCGGGGAGCTGATCGATATTGGCCACGATGCCGCTGAGGTCCTCGTATTGCGCGATCCACTTGGCTGCCGTCTTGGGCCCCACCCCGGGCACGCCTGGCAGGTTGTCCGAGGACTCCCCCACCATCGCCGCCAGATCGCTATACAGCTCAGGGGTGACCCCGTACTTTTCCGATACGACCTCCGGAGTCATCCGCACGAGGTCAGAGACACCCTTGCGCGGATAGAGCAGCGTGCAGCGCTTGTCGATGAGTTGAATCGCGTCGCGGTCACCAGAGCAGATCAACACCTCCATGTTGTCCTCGCGGGCTCGAGCGGTGAGGGTCGCGATGATGTCGTCGGCCTCGAAACCATCCATGTCCAGGTGGGTGATCCGCAACGCGTCCAGCACCTCGCGGATCAACGGCAACTGCCCGGAGAACTCGTCGGGGGTCTTGGCCCGACCGGCCTTGTATTCGGCGTATTCCTCAGTGCGGAAGGTCTGCCGGGACTTGTCGAAGGCCACCGCGATGTGGCTCGGTGCCTCATCACGCAGGACGTTGATGAGCATGGAGATGAAGCCGTAGACCGCATTGGTCGTCTGCCCGGTGGTGGTCGAGAAATTCTCGGCCGGCAACGCGAAGAACGCGCGGTAGGCCAACGAGTGACCATCGAGGAGCAGAAGCCTGTTCACACCGTTGCCGTTCACAGATGGCACCCTATGACCCATGACTGACACTCCCCCACCGCAAGCACCTTCGGTCCAGATGCTCAGCGAGGATCTGGTGTCCATGGGGCAGGGCACGTTGATCGAGAAAATGGGCATCGAGGTCACCGAAGCCAGTGCCGACCGCGTGGTCGCCACCATGCCCGCCAAGGGCAACACCCAGCCGTATGGGCTCCTGCACGGTGGGGCCAGCGTCGTGCTTGCCGAGACGCTCGGCAGCATCGCGGCCATGCTGCATGCCGGATCGGGGCGAGTCGCGGTCGGGGTGGACATCAACGCGAGCCATCACAAAGCGGTCCGGCCTCCCGGAGTCGTGACCGGGGTTGCTACACCCATCCGCCTCGGCGGCGCGATCGCAACCTACGAGATCATCATCACCGACGACACCGGCGACCGCGTGTGCACCTCACGACTGACCTGCGCGCTGCGTTCGCGACCACCAGCCTCGAGCTGAGCGGCGCGTGGACGGCACCTTTCCCGGCCTCGGGACCATCATCAACGTGGCCGCGATCCTGCTCGGCGGCACGGTGGGCCTCCTCGTTGGTCACCGCATGTCGCAGGCGGTGCGCTCGGTCGTGACCGATGCCCTCGGTTTGGTGACGTTGCTGGTCGCCGCGCTCTCGACATACCAAGTCACGGACCCGGCCTTCGTGGACGCGGTGGGCGAGGGCGTCCCTGTGCTCATCGTCCTCGGCTCGTTGCTGTTGGGAGGGATTGCTGGCGCGCTATTGCGTCTCGAGGAGCGGCTGGCTCTCGTCGCAGGAACGGTTCAGCGGTATGCCGAGCGGATGGCCCCCGACGCGCAAGCCGAATCGGAGCGAGCCGTCTCAGGTCCCGAACAGAGCCAACTCACCGCGCAGCCGAGCACCCGCGAACGCTTCATCGAGGGCTGGCTGACCACGTCGCTGCTGTTTTGCGTTGGCCCGCTGACGATCCTGGGTTCGCTCAGTGACGGTTTGGGCCGTGGGATCGATCAACTCGTGTTGAAGTCCAGCCTCGACCTCTTCGCAGCCATGGCTTTTGCCGCGTCGTTCGGAGTCGGGGTCTTGTTTTCCGCTCTCTCCGTGGCGGTCGTCCAGGGCCTGCTGACCGTCATCGGGGTAGCCCTCGGCTCGGTGGTGCCTGATGCCCATATCGCTGCGCTCACGGCTGTAGGCGGCTTGTTGCTGGTGGGTTTGTCGCTGCGACTATTGCGAGTCCGTGACGTTCCGGTGGCCGATTTGCTGCCCGCCTTGGTCGTCGCACCCTGCCTCGTCGCGATCGTGGCGGCCTTTACCTAGCTGGTTGGCTTAGTCGTGTCCATGCCGGAGACCACGGCATCGGCGACCTCGCGCATCGACATACGCCGGTCCATCGCTGCCTTCTGAATCCACCTAAATGCTTCTGGCTCGCTCAACTTCAGCTTCTTCATCAACAGGCCCTTGGCCCGATCGAGACTCTTGCGGGTCTCGAGGCGCTCCGAGAGGTCAGCCACTTCGCCCTCCAGAGCAACCCGTTGCTGCCACCGAGCGCTGGCGATGTCCAGGGCCGGAAGCACGTCATGGGCGGCGAAGGGCTTGACAACATACGACATCACTCCGGCCTCGCTGGCCCGCTCCACCAACGTCCGGTCGCTGAAAGCCGTCAGCATCACCACGGCGGCGATCCCCTCGCGTCCCACGATTTCAGCGGCGGTCAATCCGTCCATCACGGGCATCTTGACGTCCATGACCACGATGTCGGGGCGCAACTCGCGGGCCATCTGCACGGCCTGCTCTCCGTCACCGGCTTGAGCGACGACGTCATGTCCGGCCTCGATCAGCATTTCGGTGAGGTCCATCCGGATGAGCGCTTCATCTTCAGCTACCACGATCCGGAGAGACCGGAATCTCTCCATCTCCGACGTGTCGCTTGCCGACACAGGAAGCGGGTTGGGCGAAAGATCCTCGGTGCCCGTAGGCGCGTCGTCGGTCATGTGAGTCCTCACTGTGTGCCGGGAGCGGGATTCGAACCCGCACGCCTTTCGAGCAAAGCATTTTGAGTGCTCCGTGTCTGCCATTCCACCACCCCGGCCTAGGGCAGCAAGATCATACCCGCCCGTCAGAGTCCTTGCGTAAACGAGCGTAGGCGCTGGCCCTGCCGTAGACGGCGTCGCCCACC
>JBGTGC010000212.1:0-3820 GCA_041746935.1 Dermatophilaceae bacterium | reverse complement strand
AGGTCGTCGCCGTCACGCCGGGCGGCTTCGGCACCTACGAGGCCGCGGGCACGGCGGCCCTGGTCGCGCTGGGGTTCCCCGCGGGGGAGGCCTTCGCGGTGGTGTTGGTGTCGCACGGGGTCAAGACGACATACAGCCTGGTCATCGGCGGTGTGGCCCTGTTCGCTCCCTCTCCCGGATATTGGGGACGTTGGCGTCTGCCGAGGTCCCTGCCATCTCGGCCCCCTGCCCCGAGCCATGCTGCCGTCAGTTCTGCTGTTGTGGGTCCTGCTGTCCTCAACCATGACGAGCCCATCGTGGTCTTCCTGCCCGCCCACAACGAAGAGGACGTCATCGCTTCGGTGATCGCCCGCATACCCAAGCAGGTCCACGGTCACCGCGTTGCTGTGTTGGTGATCGACGACGGGTCCACCGACTCCACGGCCACCGTTGCAGCTGAGGCCGGTGCCGAGGTCATCAGCCTGGATCGCAATCGGGGGCTGGGAGCGGCCGTACGCCGCGGGTTGGCTGAGGCGTCGGCTCGCGCTCCTTGCGCAGGGGTCTACCTGGACGCCGACGGCGAATACCCCCCCGAAGACATCGCCGACGTCGTCGCGCCCGTGCTCTCGGGTGAGGTCGATTACGTGATCGGAAGCCGCTTCACCGGTCAGATCGAGACCATGCTGCCGCACCGGCGAGTGGGCAACATCGTGCTGACTCGGTGGCTGCGCTGGACGGCTCGACGCTCCGATCTCAGTGACGGGCAGAGTGGCTTTCGCGCCTTCTCCCCGGCTGCCCTGGGGCAGGCGGAGGTGGTGCACGATTACAACTACGCCCAAGTGCTGACGCTCGACCTACTGGCCAAGGGCTTTGTGTATGCCGAGGTGCCGATCGGATACACCTTCCGCACCACCGGGACCTCGTTCATCACGCTGGGCCGATACCTGCGCAAGGTGATCCCCGCTGTCCATCGCGAGATCAACGACCGGGGCTAGTCCTGCTCAGTCCTCGACCACGTGCTTGCGAAACGACTCGCGAGACCGACGCCACTGCGCCTCGTCGAAGGTCCCGTCGGGCCCGATCGCCGCCACCGCAGCACCCGCCATGATCAACGCATGGTGGGTGTTGTCGTGCGCGAACAGGCCCGAGCGCCCCAACGTCGTCACGCCCGGTATGCCGTCGGCCCAGCGCTCCAACCGGGCCAGTCGCTGCGCGAATCCGTGCTCGTAGATGGGGTAGACCGCGGGCAGGCGGCGGACCTGCACCGCGCTGGCGTTGAGCGGCGGGAGGTCGAAGTCTTCGACGGCCCCATGCACCAGATCACTGAGGGTGTCGTCGGCGGCCTTCCAGATGTCGTCGCCGAGCGCACACGGGATCTCGGCGCAGATCACGCTTAGGTCGTGTGGATCTTCTGGGTTGTCGCGATAGTTGGCGGGCTCGCTGATCCGGGTGATCGGCGTGCCGTCACCGGGGAGGTAGTGCGCGTCGTATGCCGACCAGCGCGTGTGCTTTTCCTCACTGCCCCCCCGAGTCTGATGCGTCAGATAGACCAGCACCATCGACCGGAAGCGTAGGCCTCTGGCGTCTTCCACGACCCCATCGTCGGGGGGCGGGTCAACGAACCGAGCCAGTAGCGGAATGGGCAAGGTGGAGAACACCCTCGGCGCTTGCCACGTGCGGCCATCCTCAGCGTGGACCGTGACCGACTCCGCGCTCCCGGAACGTCCAGCCGCCGGGCTCCCGGAACGTCCAGCCGCCGGGCTTCCAGCGACGGCGATTCCGGCGACGCTCACTCCGGTCTCGATGGCTGCCCCAGCGGCTCGCGCGGCGGCGTCCAGGGCCTCGACGATCTGGCCGAAACCTCGGTGGGGGTAGTTGAACGTCTTTCCGCGGGGTGCTGGCGACGGCGAACCGGCGCTCCGACGACGTCTCAGCTGTCCCACGCTGCTGCGCATAACGCGGATAGCTACCTTCGGCACCGTGTCGGCGCTCACCCGAACCCGGGCCTGCTCGGCGTCGATCTGCTCGCCGCGCATACCCCAGAGTTTGCGGGCATAGGGCTCGTAGAGCGTGTCGTACACGGTCGGCCCCAAGGAGGACCGCAGCGACTGTGCGTACGACGAGGTCGCCTCCGGGGCTTTCGGTCGCCGACGCAGTCGAAGGACTGGGCTCAGCGTGGCATCGCCAGCCACGCGCACCAACCAGCCACGGGGCATCGACCGAGCCAGATCGCCGACCTGTAGCGGGAATTCGACCCATCGGTCCAACAACCGCAACCGACCGCGACGGGGCCTGACCTGCAGGTCATCACCGAGCAGATCGGTCAGCCGCTGCATCAGCGCCGGGGGAGTGACCGGGTGCAGTCGATGGCTCCCGAAGTCCACCCGCACGCCATCGCAGTCAAAACTGCCAGCCATCCCACCGGTATGCGGCTCCCGCTCCAGCAGCACCACGTGCAGGCCCCGCTCGGCGGCCTCCAGCGCCGTTGCCACCCCCGCCGGTCCGCCGCCGAGCCCGATGACGTCGCAAGTGATGGGGGGCATGGCGAGTGACGATACCGGGCTGGACAGAACGCCCTACAGAGTTGGTAAGGTTTGCCTTATCCGAATTACGTCACACCACCATGACTTATGGAGACTTCCGTGATCCTTCGCTCACGTTCCGCTTTCGCCGCACTCGCGCTGAGCGGGGCCTTCGTCCTGACCGCGTGCAGTTCCGACGACGGTGCGGGGGTCACAGACCTCGGCAGCGAGTCAGGTGACTCTGGCAGTGGTTCAGGTTCCGGTAGCGGCTCAGGTTCCGGTTCCGGAAGTGGCTCCGGTTCCGGAAGTGGCTCCGGTTCCGACACCGGGTCGGAAACCGGCTCCGCCACTGCTTCAGAAACGGATTCTGGGTCTGGCAGCGGTCTGGGTTCGGACCTGCAGTCCGAGTCCGACAACGCACTCGTCACCTCGGCCGTGGCCGACTACAAGATGTATGTCGTGGACCAGGTCGCGCAGACGCGCGCCGCGACCACCGTGTTCACCGACGCCGTCCGGGCGGGTGACCTCGAAGCCGCACAGGCAGCATACGCCCCCTCCCGTGAAGGCTGGGAGCGTATCGAGCCGATCGCTGGCTTGATCCCTAAGCTGGACGGCACCTTGGACTCCCGCGTCGATGACTTCGCTGGCCCGGACGATCCCGAGTTCACCGGGTGGCACCGCCTGGAATACCTGCTCTTCGAAGAGGAAACAACTGAGGGTGGAGCCGAGTTCGCCGACCAGTTGGACGCTGACCTGATGACCTTGTCCGAAGAAGTCGAAGGGCTCGACATCCCGGCGGCGGCGGTGCCGGTGGGTGCCTCCGAGCTGATCGAGGAAGTCTCCCTCGGCAAGATCACCGGTGAGGAAAACCGCTACGCCAAGACCGACCTGTGGGACCTGGCGGCCAACGTCGAAGGTGCGCAATACGCCATCGAACTGCTGAGCCCAGCCCTGCAAGAGGCTGACCCCGAGTTGGCCGCCCGGTTGGACGAGTCGTTCGCGGACCTCGAGGACACGCTGGAGCCGCTGCGCGACGGCGACGGCTGGGTGCTGTACTGCCTGGAAAACGACGAGTTCCCCTCCGATCGATGCCCAGAGGTCACCGTTGAGCCCGCCGTCGTCGACCAACTGAAGGCCCAGACGGCGGCTCTGTCGGAGTTGACCTCGCAGGCGGCGGGCGCACTCGGTCTCGAGCAGTGACCGGGGGTTGCCCGGTTGCGCACGACGGGCTCCACGGGGGGCAATCTGAGGGGCTGCATACGGGGCCGGGGCGTCGCGGGTTCATTGTCGCCGCCTTGGGGTCGGTCGGTGCAGTGGCC
>JBGTGC010000211.1:0-2221 GCA_041746935.1 Dermatophilaceae bacterium | reverse complement strand
GTGCCCGAGGCGCTCGCGGCCACGCTGCGGCCCTACCAACACGAGGGCTTCGGGTGGCTGTCGGCGCTCTGGGATGCCCAACTCGGTGCCGTGTTGGCCGACGACATGGGGCTGGGCAAGACGGTCCAGACCTTGGCGATGATTCTGCGCGCCCACGAGCGGGGCGATCTGCAGCGCGCGGAGACGAAGCACGGAGGGGGCGCAGACGGAGCGCACCCGCGCGCCGCTACGACTCGACCCATCTTGGTCGTGGCGCCGGCCAGTGTTGTCGGGACGTGGGTGGACGAAGCGGCCAAGTTTGCTCCCGGACTCACCGTGCGGGCCATCACCTCGACCCAATCCCGACGAGGCCATTCGATTGCCGATGCCGCGGACGGTGCCCAGATCGTCGTCACCTCCTACACCTTGCTGCGGCTGGAGGACACGGCATACCAAGGCGTGGAGTGGGCGGGGCTCGTGCTGGACGAGGCTCAGTTCGTGAAGAACTATCGCTCCAAGACCTACCACGCGGTGCGAAAACTAGGCGTGCCGTTCACGCTGGCGATGACCGGGACGCCGCTGGAGAACTCCCTGATGGACTTGTGGTCGATGCTCTCGCTCGCGGCACCGGGGCTGTTTCCGAAGCCGGAGGTGTTCACCCAGCGCTATCGCAAGCCGATCGAAGACGGCACCGGCCCCGAACAGTTGGCCACCCTTCGTCGCCGCATCCGACCGTTCATGTTGCGCCGCACCAAAGACGAGGTCGCGCCCGAGTTGCCGCCCAAGCAGGAGCAGACGCTGCACATCGAGCTCACCGCGGCGCACCGGCGGATCTATCAGCAGCACCTGCAGCGTGAACGCCAACGGGTTATGGGCCTGCTGGAAGACATGGACCGCAATCGCGTCGCGATCTTCCGGGCCCTGACCGCCCTGCGCCAACTGGCGCTCGACCCCTCGCTGGTGGATGAGGCGTATGCCGGCAAGGCCACCTCCGCCAAGATCGACGCGCTCGTCGAGCAGGTCCAGGAGCTGGCTGCCGAGGGTCACCGCGCGTTGGTGTTCAGCTCGTTCACCGGATTCCTGAAGTTGGTCAGGGCCCGGTTGGAGGAGGCCGGTATCGGATACGTCTACCTCGATGGCCGCACCCGGAACCGGCCAGATCGCATCCGGTCATTCCGCGAAGGCAGCGACCCGCTCTTCTTGATCAGCCTGAAAGCTGGCGGCTTCGGGCTGACGCTGACCGAGGCCGATTACGTCTTCGTGCTCGACCCCTGGTGGAACCCGGCCGCGGAGTCGCAGGCCGTCGATCGCACACACCGGATCGGTCAAACTCGCTCGGTCATGGTCTATCGGATGGTCTCGGCGGACACGATCGAGGACAAGGTCGTGGCGTTGCAGGAGCGCAAGCGCAAACTCTTCGCCACCGTGATCGACGACGGAAATTTCACCTCGGCGGCCATCACCGCCGACGACATCCGAGGACTCCTCGACACCTGAGCGAGATGGGCAGTCGTAGAGATGGCGCGATGGAGCAGCGAGGTATATCGCCTCGGAGGTCTATCGAGTCAGCGGCGACATCGCTAAATGTCCGCGAACGACGCTGCATACGGCGTATCTCGCGAGCATTTATCGATGTCGACCGAAGTTCAGTGCCGAGATGGCTAGATCATGGGTCGGTGGCGAGCTGAGTGGATCAGGAGGCAGGCGGCGGCGTGACGACTCGGCGCACACCAGCGATCGATGAGGCCGCGCTCGTCGCCAGTTGCTCCTCGCGGGCATCACGTGGTCCAGAGATGCTGACGAGGCCCAGGGCGACCGCGACGCTCCATTCCGGGTGACCCGCTTCGGTCACCGCTGAGATCACCAACCGGAGAACTTCCTCGTCAGAGGTATGCAGTGTGCGCAGGATATCGCTGCGACTCACCACGCCGACCAACGCGTCCTGGTCGACCACGGGCAGCGACTTCCACCCGTGCTCGCCCATGAGCGCGGCCACGTCGGCCACATCAGAGGTGAGCCGAACCGTGTGGGGACCAGCCGTCATGACCTCATCGACGGCCCCTGGCCACGGAGCGGCCGGTGCTGATCGGGGGATGAGCGTCGCACGGCTGTCCGGCTGCAAACCCACCCGCAGCACGTCGGCCTCAGTCACGATGCCCACGACGCGCCGATCAGTATCGACCACCGGGACGCTCGAGATCTTGGCCTCAACGAGCAAGGCAATCGCTGACTCGAAGGAGGC
>JBGTGC010000210.1:0-2417 GCA_041746935.1 Dermatophilaceae bacterium | reverse complement strand
CATGCGCGGGGTCGAGTCCGGCCATCCCTCGACGCGGGTCGGCGGCACATATTTCAAGTTTTACCTGATCTGGTTGACCTTCCCGCCGATGGTGTTGCTCCTGCTCGGCAAGCCGATCGGCCTGATCCTGACGTATGGGGTGCTAGGCGCCCTGTTTATGCCGTTCCTCGCGCTGACCTTGCTTGGCCTGCTCAACGGAAAGCGGGTGCCGAAGGAGTACGCGAACCGTCTGCATACCAACATCGCCCTCGGGATCACGGCGGTGTTGTTCCTGGTTTTGGGAGCGAACCAGCTGTGGACGTCACTGGGTGATGTCATCGGCTAAGCGCATGCTCGCCAGACATAGGCAGTATGCAGAATGGGCGATTGACGTGCATAGTCAATGGGTGGAGGCTGAGCCAAAATGCCCGTCGCGCGAAGGGGAACGTTGTGTCATCTCATCCACTGGATCCGCTGTCCAAGGGCGAGATTCGGGCGACAGTGGCCATTTTGCGCCGTGACCAAGACGTGTCGACGTCGTGGCGATTCGCCTCGATCGAAATGCGAGAGCCGACCAAGGCCGTAGTCAAGGCGTGGCGTGAGGGCGATGACATTCCGCGCCATTCGCTGTCGGTGCTGTGGAACAAGGAAACCAACGAGACCTACGAAGCAATCGTCGACCTAGCCGCCGATGCCGTGGACTCCTGGACCCACCAACCGGGGGTCTGCCCCAACTTCACGGTCGATGAATATCACGAGTGCGACGAGGCCATGCGCAAGCATCCGGACGTGCTGGAGAAACTGGCGGCACGTGGGATCACTGACGCCTCGTTGGTGCTCTTCGACGTCTGGTCTTACGGACACGCGGTCATGCCGGAGCAATGGCGTGACCGCCGACTCGGCTGGTGTGACGTGTGGCTGCGCGAAACCCAGAACGGCAACCCTTACGCCCACCCCGTCTCCGGGTTGAAGATCATCGTCGACATGAACACCCTCGAGGTCCTCGAGATCGAGGACCACCACGACTACGGGTTTCCGGACGTCGATGGTGAATACATCCCCGAGCTGCGCGCTCAGTTGAACGGCGCTGAGCCGATGCGCGATGACCTCAAGCCCCTGGAGATCACCCAGCCCGACGGCGGCTCCTTCACCCTGGACGGCAACGAGTTGAAGTGGCAGAACTGGACGATGCGGTTGGGCTTCAACTACCGCGAAGGTATGACGATCCACCAGGTCACGTTCGACGATCACGGAACGACGCGAGACATCGCGTACCGCATGTCGTTCGCCGAGATGATCGTGCCCTACCGCGACCCCAGCTTCGATCACTACCGCCGCACCGCCTTTGACATCGGCGAGTGGGGTCTGGGCTTTATGACGACCTCCTTGGAACTGGGCTGCGACTGCCTCGGCGAGATCACCTACGTCGACGCCGTCCTGCACGACAGTCACGGCGAGCCAGAAACCATCAAGCAGGCGATGTGCTTGCACGAGGAGGACGCGGCCGTGCTGTGGAAGCACGTTGACGAGCGGGCCGGCGCCGAAGTGCGCCGGATGCGCCGGATGGTGGTGTCCGCCCACGCGACCGTGGCCAACTACGAATACCTCATCTATTGGCGGTTCTACACCGACGGCAACATCGAGTGCGAGATCCGTGCCACCGGGATTATGGTCACCACGCCCTTGCCTCCGGGAGAGACCAGCACCCCGAACGGGACGCTAGTCGACCACGCGACGTATGCGCCGCTGCACCAGCATTTCCTAGTCGCACGCCTCGACATGGACGTCGACGGCGAAGACAACACGGTGGTCGAAGTCGATTCCGTGGCGGGGGTGATCAACGAGAGCAACCCTCACGGGCTGGCTGTGTTCACTCAACAGACGCCGATCACCTCCGAGATGGATGGCGCCCGCGACTACAACTGGAACACCCAGCGTGCCTGGAAGATCACCAACCCGGCCAAAACCAACAAGATGGGCACCAATACGGCATACAAGTTGGTGCCGGGCGCGGCGATCCCGTCAATGATGGACGAAGGCTCCCCCATCTATCAGCGCTCGCCGGTCATCGGCCACACCCTGTGGGTCACCGAGCGGGACGACACCGAGCGGTTCCCTGCCGGCAACTATCCCACCCAGTCGGCCGGCGGTGACGGCGTCGCCGAGTGGATCAAGGACGACGCCAGTCTCGTCGACACCGATGTGGTGCTCTGGTATGTCTTCGGAATCCATCACGTGACCCGAGTCGAAGACTGGCCGATCATGCCTTCGGACACCGTCTCCTGGTGGCTTAAGCCCTTCGGTTTCTTCGACCAAAATCCCTCGCTAAACGCGGCCCGTTCGGCCTCAGGCAGCGCGTGCTCTGACGACCGCTGTGCGACCTCTTAGTCCACCCCTGCATACCGGAAAGGCAATGCCATGAGCTCCGAGAAGAAGGT
>JBGTGC010000209.1:0-14796 GCA_041746935.1 Dermatophilaceae bacterium | reverse complement strand
CGGTCGAGCACCCGCGCGCCGAACCGCTGCGCCACGTCCTGCGGCAACTTCGGGATCGAGGTCGAAGGAAAGTTGCCGGCAGAGGTTGGGGTCACAGCATCCTCCGAGTTCGTCTTTCAGGGGCTGACGAGAGTCAGCGGTTGGTCACCGTTCAGGACGGCCACGGCGTTGTCGGCGGCAAGTTGGGCCATAGCCGTGCGGGTCTCGATCGTGGCCGAGCCGAGGTGCGGCACCATCGCGACGTTCTCGAGCGTGAGCAGGTCGGGATGGACGGTGGGCTCGTTCTCGAAGACATCGAGGCCAGCGCCGACGATCGCTCCGCCCGCCAACGCCTGCGCCAGAGCGTCTTCGTCGACGATCGGGCCACGCGCAGTGTTGATGAGGTATGCCGTGTCCTTCATCAGCGCGAACTGCTCGGCACCGATGAGGTGATGGGTCGCCGGGCTGTAGGGACAGTGCACCGAGATCACGTCGGCGGTGGAGAGCAATTCGTCGAAGTCCAACCTGGGCGCATCCAACTCTTCGGCCACCGCTGGGTCGCAGGCGCTGCGCGAACTGTAGGCGATCTGCATACCGAAGGCTTTGGCTCGACGGGCCGTCGCGGCCCCGATCCCGCCCATCCCGATGACCCCAAGTGTTTTGCCCTGCAACCCCGTTCCCAACATGTAGAACATGCCCCAGGTCCACGGGGTTTGGCTGCGGATGACCCGCTCGCCCTCGCCGAGCCGGCGGGTGGCCATCAGCATCAACCCGAAGGCGATGTCGGCGGTTGCTTCGGTCAGCACGTTGGGGGTGTTTGTGACTGTGACCCCACGTTCGGCGCAGGCCGGGACGTCGATGTTGTTGTAGCCGACCGCGACGTTGGCCACCACCTGCAACTGCGGGCCAGCCGCGTCAAGCAGCTCGGCGTCGACCTTTTCGGTCAGCAGCGTCACCAGCGCGTCGGCACCCTTGACCCTCTCCAGCAGGGCTTCGCGGGTGATCGGCTGGTCCTCATCGTGCATGTCGACGTCGTGGACCGCGCGCAGCGTTGCGGCCGCAGGCTCGGGTACCCGGCCGGTGATGACGACCCGGCTCATGCCGAGGCCACCCAGGACTGCAGCTTGCCCATACCGGTGCGGATGTCTTCGGCGTTGATGCCCGAGTAGGCCAGCCGGATGTATTCGCGGTCTTCACCGGGTTGGGGGCGACCGAAGTGTCGGCGGGTGCAGAAGCTCATGCCGGTCTCGTGCAGCGCCATCTCGGCGAAGTGCGACACGTCGCGAGCCCCGGTTAGGGCGATCGCCTCGGTGGCGTCGGGGAAGATGTAGAACGTCGAACGGGGCACCTCGACCGACAGGCCAGGGGTGTCGTTGACCATCGCGCAGACGATGTCACGGCGCTCCTTCAGCGTGCTCAGCATGTCGGCAACGGGCTCCTGTGGACCCTCCAGTGCGGCGATCCCGGCCCATTGGACGTAGTGCGTGGTGCAGGACTCGTCGTTGGTGTTCATCGTCGACATGACCTTGGCCAGCTCGGCGGGGGCGACCGCACAACCCAGCCGGGAGCCGGTCATCGCGAATTTCTTGCTGAACGTGTAGAGGATGACGGTGCGCTCGGCCATACCGGGCAGGGCCGCGATCGAGGTCGAGCTGCCTTCGTAGCGCATCTCGAAGTAGGCCTCATCGGAGAGCACCCATAGGTCGTGTTCCAAGGCGATCTGGGCAATGGCCTCTTGCTCCGCGGGCTGGGACTCCGCCGAGATCGGGTTCTGCAGGTCGTTGTAGATGATCGCGACCGTGTCTGGTGTGATTTGGGCTCGCAGGTGGTCAAGGTCGATGGCAAACCCGTCCTCGGTCGGCATGTAGCGATAGGCCTGCGCGTTGCCCCCGAAGTATTCGATCTGCGATTCGTAAATGGGGAATCCCGGGTTGGGATAGAGCACGCCCTTACCCGGGTCCATCACGGCTTGCAAGAACTTGGTGATGACGGGCTTGCCGCCGGTCATCACAACAACTTGGGCGGGGTCATAGGTGACGCCTCGGCGCGTGCCGACGTCGTGAGCGAGCGCTGCACGCAGTTCCGGTATGCCGGCCCCTGGGCAATATCCCGTCTTGCCATTGGCGATGGCCGCGTTCATCGCTTCGATGATGTGCGGGGCCGTGGGGATGTTGATGTCCCCCAGGTGGAACGGGTAGACATCGTGGCCCTTGGACTTCCAGTCCGCGGCGGCCAAGGCCACTGCGAAGGCGGTCTCGGTGCCGAGTCGGGACAAACGTTGCGCAAGCGCCATTGCCTACTCCTTGAAAGTGACTGCGGCCGTGCCTGCCCTCGTCGATGGGCTGCGGTGCTCACCCTAGACCCGAGGTCAAGGCCGTTGCGAGTGCCGATTTCGCCCATCGGGTCCATACTGAACGACGGGTCCGCCGCGAGGCTTATTGGGCCCGTTCTTGCGGAGCACACAGGCTCGATGAGAAGGGTGAACGCCATGTCCCAGACAGCATCCGAATCGCAGCAGGAGCAGGGGTACTACCTCGGCAAGGCAATTCACCTATCGTCGGTGGCTGCCTTGGGTGGACTCCTCTTCGGCTTCGACACCGCCGTCATCAACGGGACGGTCGGCTCGATCGAGAGCCAGTTCGAGATCGGCAAGACCCTCCTGGGGTTCGTCGTCTCCTCCGCCCTCTTGGGATGTGTGGCCGGTGCCTATCTGGCAGGCAACCTGAGCGAAAAGATCGGCCGCACCCGAGTCATGGTGCTCGCCGCTGGCTTGTTCCTGGTCAGCGCGATTGGCTCGTCTTTGGCCCAAGGCCCGTGGGACTTGATCGGATGGCGGGTCGTCGGCGGCCTCGGCGTGGGAGCGGCCTCGGTCATTGCGCCCGCCTATATCGCGGAGATCTCGCCAGCCGCGATCCGTGGGCGGCTTGGCTCCCTGCAGCAGTTGGCGATCGTCAGCGGCATCTTCATCGCGCTGCTCTCCGACTACTTCTTGGCCACGACAGCGGGCGGGGCGAGCGAGCAACTCTGGGGGATGAGCGCTTGGCGATGGATGTTCCTGGCCGAGATCGTCCCGGCACTGGCCTACGGGGTTTTGGCCCTGACGATCCCAGAGTCACCTCGCTATCTGGTGGCCAAGAAGGATGAGAAGGGTGCCCGTGAGGTGCTGAAGTCGGTGATGCGCGGGGGCATCACCGAGCGGATCAAGGAGATCAAGCGCACCGTGACCCGCGAGGACAAGGCCTCGTTGAGGGATCTCCTGAAGCCCGGTGGGGGCAACTTGCTCCCGATCGTCTGGATCGGCATCGCACTGTCGGTCTTCCAACAGTTCGTCGGGATCAACGTGATCTTCTACTACTCCTCGACGTTGTGGCAGGCCGTCGGCTTCACCGAAGAAGACGCGCTGACCCAGACCGTGATCACCTCGGTCACCAACATCGTCGTGACGATCCTGGCCATTGCGTTGATCGACAAGATCGGTCGGCGCCGTCTGCTCACCATCGGCTCTGCGGGGATGGGACTGACTTTGGGGACGCTGGCCTGGGTCTTCGCCAACGCCCAGACGGTCGAGGACGCAGCCGGCGAACTGCAGCCGGTGCTTGGTGACGACGCGGCGCTGGTGGCTCTCATCGCCGCCAACCTGTTCGTCGTCTTCTTCGGTATGTCGTGGGGTCCAGGAGTGTGGGTGCTGCTCGGGGAGATGTTCAACAACAAGATCCGCGGCACCGCTCTGGGAGTCGCTGCCGCCGCGCAGTGGCTCGCGAACTTCGCGATCTCGACGTCGTTTCCCAAGATGGCCGACATTGGGCTGGGCTTCGCCTACGGCTTCTACACAACCTTCGCGGTGCTCTCGCTGGTCTTCGTGCTCAAGTTCGTCCCAGAGACCAAGGGCCGCGAGCTCGAGGACATGTAGGGCCTACAGAGTCGGCCGGGGTCACGCCTGAGAAAACGGTTGTAAATAGTTTGACTCGGCATGTATCAGCGGGTGCGCGAGGCTCTCTCACAGTCCGACAGCACTGCAACAGTGGATGGCGGTTCTGTCACAGTGGAGTCATCCACGCGTAACCGTCGACGGGAAGCCTGATGACTATGGGACCAGTACGAGACCCAGATTCGCCTCGTCCGGCCCCGGCCCGGCAAGGTGAACCGCAGGGTGATGCCGACCACGCCCCCGAGACGTTGACCGACAAAGCGGCGACGGCCTTCTCGGCATACCGGGCGGGAGACCATCAGCAGATGGGACGGTTGGTCGACCTGTTGACCCCCCTGCTGTGGCACACCGCTCGCGCTCAAGGTTTGTCACCCGTCGCAGCCGAGGACGTCTCCCAGACCGCGTGGCTGCGGCTGATCAACCACGCCGACTCCATTGAGCAGCCACGGGCCGTCCTGTCCTGGATGGTCACCACAGTGCGGCGCGAGTCCTGGCGACAACACAAAGTCGCCGGCCGTGACAGCACCGATTTGGACGCCCTGCCGGAGCCCTCCGCCAGCGAGCCAGGGCCGGAGCAAGAAGTGGTCCTGGACGAGCGTCAACGCGTCCTGTGGGCCCACGTGCAGCAGCTGACCGAGCGCTGCCAGCACTTGTTGCGCGTCATCGCCTTCAGTGATCGACCTGACTACGCCGCCATTGCGGCGAGTCTCAACATGCCAGTAGGAAGCATCGGCCCGACCCGCGGCCGGTGTCTGCATAGTCTTCGCGTAAGTCTTGCCGAAGACCCCGAATGGTTCGGAGAACTGTCATGAGCCTGCCACTGCCTCAACCTGGGCCGTTGGACGCGCAGGACGCGCGCATCCTCACTGAACTGCGTGAGGTCTACGGGCGGATCGACCCGGTGCCGGCATCGCTGCCCGAGCGACTCAAGTACGCCATGACGGTGCAAATGCTCGAAGCCGAGGTGGCAGAGCTCATCGCGATGCCGATGGTCACCGTCCGCTCAAGCAGCGTTGAGCAGGTCGACACCATCAGTTTCAGTGGCAGCTCGTTGAGCCTGATGGTGAGCTTGTTCACCGACCCTGGGGGTGTGCGGGTGGACTGTTGGGCCAGCCAGAGCGGTGCGGTCGTCGAGGTTCGTTTCACTGCGGACGGCGAGGCGCCGGAACGCGTCGAGGTGTGCGATGAGCACGGCCGCTGTGCCTTCGTCGACCTTCCCTCAGGCCCGGCTCACTTCATCGTGTGGAGCGATGAGTCGAGGTCGTCAACGCCGATCATCACGCCGACTATCAACTTGTAGGGGCGGTTAGACCTTCTCGGCCTTGAGCGTCGCGGGATCCCATTTGGTGATCCCGTCCGCGACCCACCCGCGGTCCTTGACCGCCTCGCGGGCCTCGCGCTTCCACGGGCCAGTCAGTTTGTCGACATACAACGTGCCTTCGAGATGCTCGGTCTCGTGCTGAAGGCAGCGGGCAAACAGGTCCTCGCCGACGAGTTCGACGTCTTCTCCTTCGAGGTCCGTGCCGGTGACCCGGGCGGCGGGGAAGCGAGAGAGGGGAAAAAACTCCCCAGGCACCGACAGGCACCCTTCACCGTCGGCTTCCTCGTTTAGAGGGGCAGGCGTGCCGAGCCGTTCCAACACTGGATTGATCACGGCGCCCCGATGCTGCACCCCGTCGAGGCCCGGGCAGTCGTAGACGAAAAGGCGCAACCGTGAGCCGACTTGGTTGGCGGCCAAGCCAACTCCCTCGGCGGCGGCCATCGTGTCGAACATGTCCTGCACGAGGACCCTGATTTCGTCGGTGACTTCGCGGACCCTCTTGGTGGGTTGATGCAACGCACGGTGTCCGATGACCGTGATCTCGCGAACTGCCACGCACACTCCTGATGGGGGGTCCGATAGGTGTGGGATAAGTCTATGCGCCGCCTGGACAAGGCATACCCTGCTGACGTGGGCACCAATTGGATCGATGTGGCGGGATGGTTTGGTCCATAGTCTTGGTCATCTCCCTGCTGCAAACCAGGGTTGTCCGACTCCGGGTGATCAACCTCGTCGGCAGTGTCATCCTTGTCGGTGACAACGTCATCGAGGTATGGCCGATGGTCGGCCTGAACGTCGTCTTGACGTTGGTGAATGTGTACTTCTTGACGCGCATGTTAAGCAGCACGACTCACGCGCCTACACCGTCTTAGAGGTCGATTCCAATAATGCCAACCTCGAACACCTCATGTCGGTGTATGCCGAGGACATCGCGTCGATGGACGATCAGTCTCCGGGGGTGGCGATGAACTATTACTCGAGGGTCGGCTTCAAACGCGAAGGCGACCGCTTCGTGCTCGATGTCGGATGAGATCTATCCGCGCTCTGAGCGCGGATTCACGACTTGGTATGTCGACGCGCTCTCACTCGAGGTCTCCCAACCGGCGTCTTCGTCGGCCTGAGCCCCATCGCCGGACGAGCTCTCCTCCTCGAAATCCTCGTCCTCACCGGCATCCATCAGCGGGTCCTCTTCCCCCGTGTCTTCATCCAGAAAGTCTGCATCCACCGAGTCTTCGTCGGCAAAGTCCGCGAACGGATCATCCTGCCCGTCGGCATAGTCCTCGTCTTCTCGTGCCGGCGACGCTTCGTGCTCGGCGCTGGCGAGACTGTCCTCGCTATCGAAGCGCCGCTCCGGGCCGAAGATGATGTCGCAAATCTCCCGATAGGTCTCATCCGGAGCAGGCACCCAGTTGATCTTTTGCAGCGCCTGATCCTGCCCGGCGGATTCCAGGACAAAGGTGCCGTATCCGATGAATCGACCGGTGATCGAGCGGCCATACGTCATATCGGTGACCTTGCCCAGCGGCATCATCGCCACCTTGTGAGTGAAGAGTCCGTAGGTCAACAGCAGCCGCTTGTCGGTGGCCACGAACCATTCGTTTCGCCACTCCAACATCTTCCACAACATCCGGAAAATGAGGCCTAACCAGACCCACCAGAGATACAAGCCGAACTCTCCGAAGGCGCGCTCGAGACCACTGCTGACCCAGGCTATGAACACAAAAGAAACCAGCACCGTGGCGACCGGCTCGGTCAACGAGGCCCAGTGTTGTCTGGTGGCTACCTCGACCTGCTCGCCCCGCAGCACATAACGCTGCAGAATCCGGCTGCTGACCTTGACGCCGGATTCGGAGATCTCCGCGGAGCCGAGCATGACTAGCCCATGAGCGCTTCGAAGAACCGCCCGATGTTGCGGAAGCCGTCAGCGATGATGTCCCAGAAGGCCTGCAAGATGTCAGCGGCGCGATCCGGGCTCGTGACGATCGCATAGATCAAGAACCCGAACAGCAACCAGAGCAAGATCTGTTTGATCCTGGGCGGCATGGCTGGGCTCCTCGGGCGATCGGTATGTCACAGAACGAACACCATCATGGCAGCATCAGCGCCACGCCCTTCACAGCCACGCCGAAGCAGCCAACCGATCCACGGCCTCGGCGACGTCGGCGGTCGTGCCCGAAAAGCTCATCCGCATCTGTTGGTGACCTCGTGCCGTGTCGAAATCGACGCCGGGCGTGAGGGCGACCCCGGTGTCGGCCAGCACGTTTTGGCACCACGAGACCGAATCGTCGGTGACGTGGGAGAGGTCGCACCAGAGGTAGAACGCTCCGCCGGGCGCGGTCGCCGTATCCAGGCCCAACTCGGGCAGCCGCGCGAGCAGCAGGTCGCGATTGTCGGCATACCGGCGGACGTGTCCGTCCAGCTCGGTCCGCGCGTTTTCGGAGAAGGCGGCGACCGCGGCGTGCTGGGAGATGGCCGGCGGGCAGATCGTGAGGTTCTGCGCCAAGATCTCCATTGGCCGACGTAGGTGAGGAGGCACCAGCGCCCACCCCAGGCGCCACCCGGTCATCGAGAAGTACTTGCTGACCGACCCGACGACGACCGATTGCCGCGAGGTCTGCCAGGCGCTGGCGGCCGGAGCGCCGTAGGTGATGCCGTGATAGATCTCGTCGCTGATCAGCAAGCAGTCGTGGGCCTGGCACCAGGCCGCGATGGCTGCCATTTCTGCGGGTTCGATCACGGTCCCGGTCGGGTTGGAGGGGCTGGCCACGACCAGGCCGCGGGGGACCTCGGGTAGAGCCTCGAGAATGGCTACCGTGGGCTGATATCTCGTCTCGGGGCCGCAGTCGAGCTCGAGGACCGTGCAGCCGAGCGAGGACAGCGTGTTGCGGTATGCGGGGTAGCCGGGCCGGGCCATCGCCACCGTGTCGCCGACGTCGAAAGCGGCAAGGAACAAGGTGGAGAAAATGCCCGATGAGCCGGTCATCACCATCACGTCGTCGGCCTCGACATCGATCGCGTACCACTCCCGGTGGTGCTTGGCGATGGCTTCGCGCAACTCGAGGATTCCGGTGGCGTCGGTGTAGCCCAAGGTATGCGCGTCGAGGGCTAGTTTGGCGGCTTGGCGCACCGCTGCGGGGGCTGGAGTCGAGGGCTGGCCGACGCACATCAACAGCAGATCGCCGTGAGTGCGCTGGCGCAGTTGAGCGGCCTTGAGCACCTCCATCACGTGGAAGGGCTCAATGGTGCTGCGTTCGCTGACCCTCATCGTCGGTCTGCCGGTCATCGATGCGGGTCAGACCACGCCGTAGAGCCGGTCGCCGGCGTCGCCGAGGCCGGGCACGATGTAGCCCTTTTCGTTGAGCCGCTCGTCAATGGCGCCGGTCACCAAGCGCAGCGGAGGCTCGATGCCCTCGACCTTGGCGTGCAGGCTCTCGATGCCCTCGGGGGCCGCGAGCAGCGTGATCGCGGTGATGTCGTCGGCACCGCGGTCGACGAGGTAGTGGATCGATGCGGCCAAGGTGCCACCGGTGGCCAACATCGGGTCGAGCACGTAGCACTGCCGGCCGGACAGGTCATCGGGCAGCCGGTTGGCATAGGTGTGCGCTTCCAACGTCTCCTCGTTGCGAGCCAACCCGAGAAAGCCGACCTCGGCCGTGGGCACCATCCGCATCATCCCGTCGAGCATCCCGAGGCCTGCGCGCAGGATCGGCACTACGAGCGGCTTGGGACTGGACAGGCGGATGCCGGTGGTCGGGGCGACCGGAGTCTCAATCTCGAACGGCGTCACGCGAACCTCACGAGTTGCCTCGTAGGCCAGCAAGGTCACGAGCTCGTCGGTGAGCCGGCGGAAGGTGGGGGTGTCCGTCCGCTTGTCCCGCAGGTAGGTCAGCTTGTGGGCGATCAGCGGATGGTCGGCAACGTGGACGCGCATATCCGAAACCTACCCGGTGGGCTGCTCGTCGAAATTAGCCTGCGCAGTTGTGTCGCCAGGGCGACACGAACAGCACAGGCTAGGGCTCATTGGGTCGGCCCTCGTGGCTCCTGGTGAGACAGACTGGGGGGATGACGGATCACGGCGGGTCGCCGGCGGTTGGTTCTTCGCTGCCAGGGTGGGCTGCGCAGGGGTATGAGGAGTGGATGCGTCTCGCGTTGGCTCAAGCGGCAGCGACGCGGGAGTTCGAATCAGCAGGGTCCGCTATGACTGCGGCCCGTGACGTTCCGGTCGGCGCGGTCGTCATCGATGCCGAAGGTGAGGTCATCGGCTCGGGGCACAACGTGCGGGAGGCGCTCGCGGACCCCACGGGCCACGCGGAGATCGTGGCGCTGCGCGCGGCCGGGGCGGATCGGCATACCTGGAGGTTGGCGGGGTGCACCTTGATCGTCACTCTCGAACCGTGCGCCATGTGCGCGGGAGCAGCAGTGTTGTCGCGGATGGACCGGGTCGTGTTCGGAGCGTTCGACGCCAAAGCCGGTGCGTGCGGCTCAGTGTGGGATCTGACGCGCGATCGCAGCAGCCTGCACCGGCCCGAAGTGGTCGGGGGAGTCCTGGAGCAGGAGTGTCAGGCTCAACTATTGGAGTTTTTCCAAGCACGCAGGCTCGGGTAACCTCGTTCACGGTGGCGTGTCCGAGCGGCCTAAGGAGCACGCCTCGAAAGCGTGTGAGGGGGCAACTCCTCCGTGGGTTCAAATCCCACCGCCACCGCCGTGTGATGTCTCGCGACATCGGCCACAGGGCGAACCCTTTTCGGTTCGCCCTGTGTGCGTTTCGGGCGAAGCGACAGGGGTGCCCTCGCCGATGTCGGGGTGTCTGGTTAGGGTTGCCGGACTCGGCTTGCTCTGGAGCCGACTTGCGACAGGATGGCCGACCTTCCATGATCGAGTTCAAATCTGTGAGCAAAAAGTTCCCCGACGGCACGGTCGCTGTCGAAGATTTCAGCCTCGTTCTTCCTTCCCACAAGACCACGGTTTTCGTTGGCTCATCGGGCTGCGGCAAGACCACTCTGCTGCGGATGATCAACCGGATGGTCGAGCCCACGTCGGGTCAGATCCTCATCGACGACGAGGACGTGGCGACTAAAGATCGGGTCAAACTGCGCCGCAGCATCGGCTACGTCCTTCAAGCCGCGGGGCTGTTGCCGCACCGCAGCGTGATCGACAACGTGGCGACGGTGCCGATCCTCAACGGTGTCTCGAAGGCCACGGCGCGAGAGGACTCGCTAGAACTGCTCGACAAGGTGGGCTTGGACCGCCAGATGGCTAAAAGGTATCCCTCTCAACTCTCCGGTGGGCAGCAGCAGCGGGTCGGAGTGGCGCGCGCCTTGGCCAGCGACCCCAACATCCTGTTGATGGATGAGCCCTTCGGTGCGGTGGACCCCATCGTGCGCGCGGACCTACAGAACGAACTCAACCGCCTCCAAAAGGACCTGGACAAGACGGTCGTCTTCGTGACGCACGATATCGACGAGGCTTTCAAACTCGGTGATCAGGTCGTGATCCTGGCCAAAGGTGGCGCAATCGCCCAGGTGGGCACCCCGGCCGAGATCTTGGCTCATCCAGCTGACGATTTTGTCGCGTCTTTCATTGGCGCAGACAAGGGCAAGCGAGACTTGTTCTTCCAGGAGCAGAGTGGCGGGGGCCCCCGCGTCGTGGTAGATGCCGACGGCCGCCCTATTGGCATGATGGATGACGGGCCGCGATCCTGATGGACTGGACGCTCAGCAATCTCGACACGATCTGGGACTTGACGCTCAATCATGTGCGGTTGTCGATCATTCCGATCATGGTCAGCTTCTTCCTGGCCATCCCGCTGGGTTGGATCGCGATCCGTAGCCAAACCATGCGCACCATCGTGATCACCGGCACTAGCCTGCTATACACGATTCCCTCCCTGCCGCTGTTCGTCATCCTGCCGCTCGTGCTCGGCACCCAGATAGTCAGCGACATCAACCTGATCGTGGCCCTCAGCATCTACGGCGTGGCCATCATGGCGCGATCGGCCTCCGACGCGTTCGCCTCCGTCGACGCACAGACCCTGGACGCCTCGACCGCCATGGGTTTCTCGTCGCTGTCACGATTCTTCCGCGTCCAGCTCCCCCTGGCCGGGCCGGTCCTGCTAGCCGGCATCCGGGTGGTGTCGGTCAGCACCATCGCCTTGGTCTCGGTCGGCGTCATCATTGGGTCGCAGAACCTGGGCCGACTGTTCATCAACGGCAAGCAGCGCGGGATCCTCGAGGAGGTCTCGGTGGGCATCATCATGAGCCTGCTGCTGGCGTTGGTGTTCGACCTGATCATCGTCTTCTTGGGAAAGATCCTCATGCCCTGGCAACAGAAGGTCACCGCATGAACCTGTTGTTCGAGGCCCTGCAGTGGCTGGTCGATCCGGCCCAATGGGCCCCTGGTGCCCGCAGCCCCTTGCCCATCCAAGATCGCCTCATCGAGCATTTGATCTACACGTTGATCGCCGTCATCATCGCGGCCGCCATAGCCCTGCCGCTGGGCTTCTATATCGGCCACACCGGTCGTGGCCGACAGTTCGTGATCGCCTTCACGGGCTCGATGCGGGCCCTGCCGACTCTGGGGGTGTTGTTCTTCCTTCTGATGGTCTTCGGCGAATTCCTGTCGTATGACACCGCGCCGATTGTGGGGGCAACGATTGCCTTCATCATCTTGGCCATCCCCTCGATGTTGGCCGGGGCGTATGCCGGACTGGAGTCGGTGGAGCGAAGCACCATCGACGCTGCTCGGGCCAGCGGGATGACCGAGTGGCAGATTCTGACCCAGGTCGAGATTCCGTTGGCCCTGCCGTTGATCATCGGTGGTGTCCGAGCGGGAACCCTGCAGGTCATCGCCACCGTGACGATTGCCTCGTACGCCGGGCTGGGCGGGCTGGGCCGGATCATCACCTCCGGAATTGGCCTCAATGACTACAATCGAATACTCGGTGGGGCTCTGCTGGTCACCGCACTGGCCCTGCTCGTAGACGCGCTCTTCGCCCTGGGGCAACGCCAGACCGCAGCCAAGGGCGTCACCGCAAGCACCAATAACGGCACAAGCACCAAGCGTTCCGGCGTCCGCCGGGCGTTGCGACTACCCGCGCGTTCAGACGCGTAATACGAAGGGACCTCGCCCAATGAACACTGTCCGATTGACCCGCAGAAGCGCCGTCGCGTTTGCCTCGGGACTCGTCCTCACTCTTGCTGCGTGCTCCTCGGAGGACCCGACGGCCGCTCCGGAGGGAGATTCCGGTGACTCCGAAGGCACCAGCAGCAGCACCATCATCGTCGGCTCGTTCGCTTTCCCCGAGAGCGAAATCCTCGGTGAGATCTATGCCCAAGCTCTCGAGGCTGGCGGCATGGAGGTGGAGACGCAGTTCAACATCGGGCCGCGTCAGCAGACGATCCCGGCTCTGCAGGACGGTTCGATCAACCTGATCCCCGAATACAACGGCAACCTCCTTGCCTTCTACGACACCGAATACACCGAACGCACCACGGAGGAAGTTGACGGCGCTCTGGCCGAGGCCGTCTCCGCCGACGGGCTGCAGGTCCTGGAGTCGGCCGAGGCCGAGGATAAGGACGCCTACGTCGTCACCAGGTCCAAGGCCGATGAAAACGACCTCACCGAGATCGGCGATCTCTCCGCGCTCGAACCCTTCACCCTTGGTGCCAGCCCGCAGTTCGCTGAGCTGGGCTACGGCATCCCCGGGTTGGCAGACATCTACGGCGTGACCGACGTCGAGTTCCGTCCGATCGAGGACTTCGGCGGCCCCGACACCGTCAAGGCGCTCGTGGACGACTCGGTGCAGGTGGCCGACATCTTCACCACGTCACCCGCACTGGTGGCCGAGGACCTCGTCGTGCTCGAGGACCCGGAGAACATGATCTCCGCCCAGAACGTCGTGCCGCTGCTCGCCGAGTCGGTCTACACCGAAGAGCTCGAAGAGGTCCTCAACGGAGTGTCCGCAGAACTCACCACCGAAGACCTGATCGCCCTGCGTGACCGGGTCGAGGGCGAGGAGAAGGCCTCTGCCGCCACTGCGGCAACCGACTGGCTGGCAGAAAAGGGTCTGAACTAACAACCACCGGGCGCCCGTCCGGGCCTGTGCGCCTTGGCCAGCTCGCTATACATCTGCCCCGCCATCCGGGGCAGATGTATAGCGGCCACACCATGCCTATCCCGAAGCGCGGGACGCTACGCCAGTCGGCCGGGACTGCCTAGGATCGACCGATGGTGGAACACGGAGTGTGGAACGACTCGAGCCTGCCGACCGCCGAGCGCGTTGAGGCGCTGCTGTTCGCAATGACGCTGGAGGAGAAGGTCGGCCAGCTGGGAAGTTTTTGGGCGCAGGCCAACATCGGCGAAGGCGACGTCGCGCCGATGGCCAGCGCGATGGCCGAAGGTGCTGGTGGGTTCTCCGACAGCATCGCTGGCGGCCTGGGCCACCTGACCCGCGTGTTCGGTAGTGCACCGGTCAGCGTGGCCGTCGGCACTGCCGACTTGGTCGAACGCCAGCGCCAGGTGGTCGCGGCCAATCGGTTCGGCATACCGGCGATTGCCCATGAGGAGTGTCTGACCGGGTTCACTACGCTCGGGGCGACGGTCTATCCGACGTCCTTGGCCTGGGGCGCGACCTTTGACCCCGATCTCATCGAGGCGATGGCGGCGGCGATCGGGTCCGACATGGCCGCGGTCGGTATCGATCAAGGCTTGTCGCCGGTGCTCGACGTCGCCCGAGACGCGCGATGGGGCCGCGTCGAGGAGACGATGGGGGAGGACCCCTACCTCGTCTCGGTCCTCGGCACCACATACGTCAGGGGGTTGCAGTCGGCTGGTGTGATGGCCACGCTTAAGCACTTCGCCGGGTATGCCGCATCGCACGGTGCTCGCAACCACGCTCCGGTCTCCATCGGGCTGCGGGAGATGGCCGACGTGGTGCTGCCGCCGTTCGAGATGGCCGTCCGGGATGGTGGCGCGGCGTCGGTGATGAACTCCTACGCAGACCTGGACGGAGTGCCCCCTGCCGTTGATCGACGACTCCTGAGCGATCTCCTTCGCGACCAGTGGGGCTTCGAGGGCACGGTGGTCTCGGACTATTGGGCGATCACCTTTGTGCAGCAGATGCATCAGGTCAGCGGCTCTGCGGCGGAGTCCGCTCGGTTGGCGTTGTCGGCTGGGATGGACGTCGAGCTGCCGCAGACCGGCGCGTTCGGCACGTTGGCCGAGTCGGTCATAGCGGGCTCGATCAACGAGTCAATGGTGGATCGAGCAGCCGCCAGGGTGCTGCGTCAGAAGATCGCCCTCGGCATGCTCGAACCCGGTTGGGCCCCGCGCGTCGACCCGGACCGTGACCTGGACTCAGCCCGCAACCGATCGCTCGCGCGCGAGGTGGCGGAGCGCTCGATCGTGCTGTTGGCCAACGACGGCACCCTGCCCCTGTCGGCCAACGCCACCGTGCCCGCCTCGCGGGTTGCCGTGATCGGCCCAGGGGCGGATGATCCGCGCACAATGATGGGCTGTTACGCCTTCCCCAACCACGTCGTTGGGGCTGAGGATGACCTCGGCCTGCCCA
>JBGTGC010000208.1:0-2768 GCA_041746935.1 Dermatophilaceae bacterium | reverse complement strand
GACCGGCTGCCCGTCGGCGCTCAGCTGCACCGAGGTCGCCACCGGCTCGGCGTCGTCGAACTGGTCCCCGGCGCGGGCGACTTCTGCCGGGGCTAACGTGACCATATTGGTGGGGGAGGACAACCGGACCTGCTCGGACACGTCGAACGAACCGCCTGCGGAAGGGGCGATGACCAGCAACACCCCCGGCTCGGAAATTCCCGGCCCATCCGTGGGCAGTCCGTCCGGTGCCGGGGGGGCGGGTGTCGCGGGGTTCGGTGCCGACGTGGTCGACGACTCCGGAGATGACGTCGTGGTGGAACTGTCCGGGGTGGTTGGACTCGCGGCCCGCGAGGTGGGGGTGATGGCGGCCTGGTCGTCGGAGAGCACTGCACGAAAGGTGAACGCGGTGAATAGTGCTGCCCCCACCCAGAGCAGCGAGATCAGCAGCACGCTGAGTTGCTTCCTTCGGCGACGGTTCACCTTGAATCTCTTCACCGCAGAAATTGTCTATCGTTCCGTTCGTGTCGGATTCACGGGTTGCAACTATCAGATCATCTGAGAGTAGGTGGAAGGTATTGATCTAGCAAACGCTTCGTAAGAAGAACGGAGGACTTGCCAATGACACAACGCTTAAGGACTCGGTTTGCAGCCGTCGCGGGGATCGCAGTCGGGGGGCTGGCCTCCGCGACTATCAGTCTGCCGTCGGCCGGTGCGCGGTCTACGTGGTGCAAGGTCTGCCCGACCAGACGGTCAGCATCGCCTTAGCCTCGATCCACCGATGGATCTTCTCTGAGGGGGCATGATTGTCGGGGTGGGTGAACGCGGTTTTGGGTAGGGGTGGGTGCCTGACCTCGCTGTCAGGGTGTTCCCTGTCGGGTTTCCTTGGTCGTGCCTTGCGGCGGGGTGGTCAGGTCGTGTGGGGTGGCGGTGGGTCGTTGCGGTGGGTGAATAGACGGGTCCACGCGGGCTCCCAGGGCCAGGCCTGTGGGAGGTGTAGGGCGATGCGCCTGGCCGAGGATGCCACCCGTGCCGGGATGGTGATGAGTTTGCGGCGGATGGTCGCTGTGGTCGCTTTGGCGAGGCCGGTTCCGGTGATCCTTGCGCCGGCTCGGGTGAGGTTGAACGCGATGACGGCCAGGACGAGCCAGGCGGGGTTCGCGGTGAACTTTCCCGAGGACCGGTCTCAGGTCCGCACGGGCACCCTCCCGGGCCACGGGTCATGGCGACCCTTTACAACGTCAGCATCGGCCTCATCTTGACCTGCGTGAGGGCGACAACACTGCCGCCGTCACGCGTAGCTTGGGGCGCCGTGTCGAGTCCAGCTTGCCTCCTCGATCACGAACGAGTCACCTCAGTCACAACTGCATCAACTTTGAACTGACCCTGCGGCACCGGGTATGGCTGCCAATCCGAGCTCGGGATCTGGAGCCCGAACCCACAGGCGAAGAGCGGGTCGTCGAAGCCGGGCTGGTCCTCCGGGTGCTCGCGCACGTCGTGCATCGAGCGCGGCAGGTCGAAGGGCAGCACGCCCATCGGCGGGATCCGGCCGCTCAGCGCCTCCAGCAACGCGGGACCGGACGTTCCGTAGGACCCGACAAGTCCGCTGACGAACTCCAACAGCGGGGTCAGCACCGCGGGCCGGTCAAGGTTGACGTCGACCACCAGCCGACATTGCTCCGCGATCCGGCTCAGCCGGTGCACCAGCCCGGGCGGGAAGTCGAGCGAGCCCTGGTGGAACATCGCCTCAAAGAACAGGTCGTCCCGGTGGTCATAAGGAGCGCCGAGCCGGACCAACGCGACATCGGCTTCCTCCGGAGCGCCTACCACCTCACAGAAACCGTCAAAGGCCCCCGTACGGAACCCCTCGGCATACACCTTGAGCCCCGGTCGCAGCGGCAACACGTCCTTGCCGTGGTGCAGCACCGTCACCGACGCCGCTTGCGCGTGGAGCCCAGCGCTCACGAAGTCGGCGCGTCCGACCGTGGCCGCAGCCACGTCCTCATCGACGTAAGGGTCGTCGAAGAGTCCGAGCTCGAACTTCACGGTCAGCAGCCGACGTGCCGAGGCATCGATCCGGTCCTCGCTGACTCGGCCCTGCGCCACCAGGTCCAGCAGCAGGGCGACCTCCTCCTCCCCGCCGAACTGGTCGGCCCCGGCCGCCAGGATCCGCTCCATCCGCTCGTGGGCGTCCAGATGCTCCACCCCCCAGGCGCGCGCCGGCAGCACTTGGTCGCCGACGTGGTTGTCGCCAACCAGCTCCCAATCGGTCAGCACCACGCCGCCATAGCCGAGCCGCTCCCGGAGCAACCCAGTCACGATCTGCCGGTTGTAGCCGAAACCGACCTCCTCGATCGGGTCCCCGTCGATCACCAGACCGACGGGCATCGAGTAGTACGGCATGATCCCCGCCGTCCCTGCCGCGATCGCCGCCGGGAACGGTGCCAGGTGGTCGGCGAAGCGCCCAGCCCGGTAGACCTGCTCGCGTCCGTAGGGGAAGTGGGCGTCCTCCCCATCGCGCTGTGACCCACCGCCGGGGAAGTGCTTGGTCGTGCAGGCGACGCTGCCCGGACCTAACCGCGCCTGCTGCATACCCTGCAGGTAGGCGACGCCCAGCTCGGTGACCACCGAGACGTCGTGACCGAAGGTGCCGGACTGCCGGGCCCAGCGCGGCTCGGTCGCCACATCCAGCGTGGGGTGCAACGCCGCCCGGATGCCAACCGCGACGTACTCCTGCCGGGCGATGTCCGCGAACCGCCGCACCAGGTCGGCGTCGCGCAGCGCAGCCA
>JBGTGC010000207.1:0-10328 GCA_041746935.1 Dermatophilaceae bacterium | reverse complement strand
CTCAAGGCTCGGGCCGCGGTGCATGCCACCGGATGCCCGGCGCTCGCCGACGACTCGGGCCTGGCCGTGGACGTGCTCGGCGGTAGTCCTGGAGTTTTCAGTGCGCGCTGGGCCGGATCCCCTGCCAGCGCCGAGAAGGATCGGGCCAACAACGACCTGCTGCTGGCCCAGTTGGCTGACGTGCCCGATGAGCATCGCGCAGCAGGCTTCGTGTGCGCCGCTGCGCTCGTGCTGCCCGATGGCACCGAGATCGTCCGGGAGGGTTCCGTGCGAGGGATGCTCACGCGAGCCCCCATCGGCGACGGCGGCTTCGGATACGATCCCCTCTTGATGCTTTCCGACGGCCGCACCTTGGCGCAATACACCCCGGCGCAGAAGCACGCCATCAGCCACCGCGGGGCGGCCTTTCGCGCCTTGGCCGATGACCTCGTGCAGACGTTGTCGCCGGCCGGCTGACCGGCATACCGACCGAGAAGGAATCCATGGTTCACCAATGGCGCGGTGTCATCCGCGAGTATGCCGACCGCTTGCCCGACTCGATCACCAGCACGGTGGTGACGTTGCGCGAGGGTGGGACGCCGCTGATCTTGGCCGAGCACCTGTCAGAACTGGTCGGCGCTGAGGTTCACGTCAAGTACGAGGGTCTGAACCCCACCGCTTCCTTCAAGGACCGGGGGATGACCGCTGCGATCTCGGCTGCCGCTGCCCTCGGTGCCAAAGCGGTCATCTGCGCCTCGACCGGCAACACCAGCGCCTCAGCGGCGGCATACGCCACTAAAGCGGGTATGACGTGTGGTGTCCTCGTGCCCGACGGCAAGATCGCGATGGGTAAATTGTCCCAGGCCATCGCCCATGGAGCCACGCTGCTGCAGGTCGACGGCAACTTCGACGACTGCTTGACGGTGGCGCGCAAACTGGCCGACAGTTATGCGATCGAGCTGGTGAACTCGGTCAACCCGGCCCGCATCGAGGGCCAGAAGACCGCTGCCTTCGAGGTCGTCGACGAACTTGGCGATGCACCCGATATCCACTGCCTGCCCGTCGGCAACGCCGGCAACATCACGGCCTACTGGAAGGGCTACAGCGAATACACCACCGACAGCCCGCAGCCCGGCCCGGCCACCCATCGGCCACAGATGTGGGGCTTCCAGGCCGAGGGTGCGTCGCCTATCGTGCTAGGCCATCCCGTCGATCACCCCGAGACGCTGGCCACGGCCATCCGGATCGGTAACCCAGCCTCGTGGCAGCAGGCGTTGGAGGCCCGAGACACCTCCGGCGGGGTCATTCAGTCGGTGACCGACCAGGAGATCCTGCACGCACACCGGTTGCTCTCGGCCCGCGAGGGTATCTTCGTCGAGCCCGCCTCGGCCGCTTCGGTGGCTGGTTTGCTCAAGCAGTCGAAGGCCGGTCAGGTGCCTTCGGGGGCGCGCATCGTCTGCACCGTCACCGGGCACGGACTCAAAGACCCGCAATGGGCCCTCAAGGGTGCCGACGGCGGCGATATCGAGCCGACCAGGATCTCGGTGGACGCCTACAGCGCAGCCCGAGCGCTCGGTATGCAGGAGTGAGCGTTCCCCCTGTTGGGGCGAGCGTTCCGCCGGTCGGCACGAGCGTGCGGGTCACGGTGCCGGCGAGCTCGGCCAACCTCGGCCCGGGGTTCGACTCGGTGGGACTGGGGCTAGGGCTGTTCGACGACTACGAGATCTCGATCACCGACCAGCCCGGGCTGCACGTGAGCCTGCTTGGTGAGGGCGCGGATCACCTACCGAGAGACGAGCAGCACCTCGTGGTCCGAGCGGCGCGTGAGGGTGCACGGGTGTGTGGCGCGCCGTGGCTGGACGATCTGGCCACCTGGGGCCACGGGCTGAGCATCGAGTGCGCGAACGTGATCCCGCTGTCGGCCGGACTGGGCTCCTCGGCCAGCGCGATCGTCGGGGGGTTGGGGCTGGGATTCGGGCTGTCCAACGCCCTGACGCGTGAGCAGCCCGATTTCATCGATGCAGACCTCACAGTGATCAATACCTGCGCCGGTCTGTGGGAGGGCCACCCCGACAACTCCTCGGCCAGCGTCTACGGCGGGTTGACCCTGTCCTGGTTGCCGTCCTTGGAAGTCGTCCGCACCGCCGCGATGCGGCTGCACCCGGACATCGAGCCCATCGTCTTAGTGCCCAAGGGAGACCGGCTGGCCACGGCGACCGCGCGGGCGGTGTTGGCTCCGATGGTCCCGCTCGCGGATGCTGTCCGCCAAGCGGGAAGGTCGGCGCTGCTGGTGCACGCCATGACCGATGACCCCAGCCTGCTGCTGGATGGCACCAGCGACTGGCTGCATCAGGAGCCGCGCCGCTCGGCATACCCGGCCACGATGGCCGCCGTGGACACGTTGCGTGACCGGGGCCTGGCCGCGGTCGTATCGGGGGCTGGGCCAAGCGCGCTGATCTTGGCCCCTTCCGCCAGGGCGACCGAAGCTGTCGATGAGGTGCGCTCGTGGGGACGAGCGTGGCAGGTGTTGCGGCCCGGAGTGGCCGACGAGGGCTTGCGGGTCGTCAGCTGAGTCCGCTCGGCACGACCAAGCCGTGCCGGATCAGCTCGACCCGCACCCGTTCCCTGGCCTGTGGATCGGCATACGACAGCGTGTCCGACTGACCCACCAGATGAGGCAGGCGAAGCGCCAACCACCGATGTATGTCGTCCTGACTCTGCAGCGGTTGCGCGCAGCCGTTGTCGCCGAGCACGCCATGACGAGAGCGATAGACCGACACATCTGACACCCAGGCGTTGCGGGAGCGGGAGACCACGCGGATGCTCGGGGGGAGCGCGACCCGGTCGTAGTTCGGCTCCGTGACGTCCAGGGCCGCCATCTGATCGCCGGTGAACCAGCCGAGGGAGTATGCCGCCTGCGGCGCGAGACTCGCGTCGTCGCCGCCCCCCGACCGCACCAGGAACGGCGCTGCCGCCACGTATCCCGGCAGACTGATGTGCGCCGAGTGACCCACTGCCAGGCCCGACGGGACACAGATCTCGATGACGACCGGAACGTCGGGTGCACCGGCCAGCACGCCAGCGAGCTTGTCGGCAAGGACCTCGGGGGAGGCGTTCGATCCGATGGCGAGGACCGGAATGCGGGGCTGCGACACGACCCGGCCGCGAGCTAACCAGGGCAAACAGGCCGCAAACCCTTCGGGCCCGATCAGCCCGTCGTGCAACGGAACAAGCCAGGGATAGTCCCAGGGGGATCGCGTCGCCACGTGCGCTCGGCGGGACTTGAACCCGCACACCCGAAGGCACAGGAACCTAAATCCTGCGTGTCTGCCAATTCCACCACGAGCGCGTGCCGACGATGATATGTCCTCCAAACGTCGCGCAAAATTCGCCAGGACTATTCGCCACGGATGATGGTTCTCACAGATTTTGTTGGCATGCTGACTCAGTGACTCGTGTGAGGCAGTGGCTCCGGCGTGTCGGCTACGACATCATCGGATGGACCCTGCTCGTCGTCGGTGTCATCTTGATGCCGCTCCCCGGCCCGGGGACGCTCATTGTGGTGACCGGGTTGATCTTGTTGGCCCAGAACAACGAGTGGGCCGAGCGCCAACTACACCCCATGAAAGTGCAGGCATACCGCGCCGCCAAAGAAGGCGTCAAGACGGTGCCGCGCATCGTGCTGAGCGCCCTAGGTGCGATGACCGTCGTTGCGGTCGGCGTCACCTTCGTGATGTCGCCCCCGCCCCCCAGTTTTTGGCCGCTGGGTGAGCGCTGGTGGCTGTTCGGAGGCGTGTGGGCCGGGATCAGCATCATCATCTCCGGAGTGATCGCGCTCGGTCTACTGGCCTACAGCGTCCGCCGGTTCCGGGGCAATCGTGACCCGTTGAAGCAGGTCAGGACAACGTAACGTCGAGGGCCTTGGCCAACATGGCCACGTGGCCGGTGGCTTTGACATTGTGCTTGGCCAAGACCACGCGACCCTCCTCGTCGATGACGACGGTGGATCGGATCACCCCAGTGATCGTCTTGCCGTACAACTTCTTCTCGCCATAGGCCCCGTATGCCGTCAGCACCGTCTTGTCGGGGTCGGACAGCAGCGGATAGGACAGGGACTCTTGGTCGGCGAACTTGGTCAACTTCTGCGGAGCGTCAGGGGAGACGCCCACGACGGCATACCCCTGGCCGGTGAAGGTGGCCAGGTTGTCTCGGAAGTCGCAGGCCTGGGTGGTGCAGCCGGGAGTCAGCGCTGCCGGGTAGAAGTACATGATCAGCTTGTGGCCGGCGAAGTCAATGAGGCTGACCGTCTCCCCGCTGGCGTCCCGCAGGGACCAATCGGGTGCTGCGGCGCCGAGTTCGAGTGCTGTCATGGTGCCCTCCGTCGTTCTTCGTGGTGTGTTCTGCGTTATCGTCTCAGGCGAAGCGCCTACGTGCGTTAGACCTCATCACATCTTCACGAGAAGGACGACACATGGCCGAGAAGCAGAAGCCCCGCTCCGAAAAAGACATCGAGGCTGACCTCGCCGCGACCCGTGATCGCCTCGCTCGCACCGTCGACCAGTTGACGTTCCGGGCCAGCCCGGCAGAGGTCAAGCGTCGCCAGGTGGAGAAGTTGAAGGCCAAGGGCAACGAATTGGCTTTTAACGCCGAGGGTGAGCCCCGGCTCGATCGCCTGGCTGGTGCCCTCGGTGGGATCTCCGGGGTAGCTCTGGTGCTGGGCGCGGCTCGTCGTGTCTTCCACAAGCGCTGACCTCTCGCTTCGTCAGCGCTGAACAGCGTGGTGGTGAACGGTGTAGTGGTGAATGCATGATCATCGACCAGGCCATCTATCGAGACGGCAAGCGCATCTCGTGCACCGATCTCAGCGGAGATCTGCGCGATCTGAGGTCCAATGCCGACGGATTCCTGTGGATAGGTCTGAAAGACCCGACTGTTGAAGAGTTTGACCAGGTCAACAAGGACCTGGACTTGCACCCCCTCGCGGTCGCCGACGCCATCAACGGCAAACAGCGGGTCAAAATCGAGACCTACGACCAGACGCATTTCGCCGTCCTACGCACGCTGCGGTATGTCGAGCAGACCTCCGACATCGAGACCGGCGAGGTCATGATGTTCGTCGGTGATCGGTTCGTCGTCACCGTGCGCAGCGGGGAAGCCGCGCCGCTGATCGGGATCCGACAGCGCTTGGAGCAGCATCCAGAACTGATGGTCGAGAACGGACCCATGGCGGTGTTCCATGCGGTGCTGGACGGCATCGTGGACACCTACCGAACGATTGACGATGAGGTGCAGCAGGACCTCGATCAGATCGAGGCCAAGGTCTTCGGCACCGATGAGCCGGCTCGGTCCGAGACGATCTATCTGCTCAAGCGCGAGGTGCTGGAGTTCCGCCGGGCCGCGCAGCCGTTGATGGCTCCACTATCGGGGTTGTATGCCGGGCAGCACGCCGTCTCCTCTGAGGAGTTGCGCTTGCAGTTGCGTGACGTCGCTGACCATTTGGAGCACGTGGTCGAGCACATCGACACCTACGACGGTCTGCTGACCGACATCTTGAGTGCCCATCTCGCCCAGGTCGGCGTGCAGCAGAACGACGATATGCGCAAGATCAGTGCCTGGGTGGCGATCGCCGCGGTGCCGACGCTGCTGGCCGGCATCTTCGGGATGAACTTCACCAACATGAACGTGCTGAACGTGCCCGCCGGCTTCTACATCTCGATCGCGGTCATGGGGCTGATCTGTGCGGCGCTGTATCGGGCCTTTCGCAAATCCGGTTGGCTTTGACGACCTGACCACCTGACCGAAGTGCGTGCCCTTGCACGTGGCGGGAGCGCTGAAAGCGCGCATAGCGGTCATCAGGCGCAGCGGTCATCAGGTGCAGCGGTCATCGGCCCTGCGACTTTGGTGCCTCACGAAACCTCGGAGCGGGCGGCGACAAACGCCGCTACGCACGCTCGCACGTCGTCCTCGCTGTGGGCGGCGGATAGCTGCACTCTGATCCGGGCTTTGCCTTTGGGCACCACGGGGAAACTGAACGCGATCACGTAGACCCCCCGCGCGAGCATCGCGTCGGCGATCTGGGCCGCCAGGTGCGCGCCGTCTTCGCCCGGAAACATCACCGGAGTTATCGGATGTGAGCCGTCCAGCATCTGGAAGCCTTCATCGGCCATGAGGGTCCGGAACAGCGCAGTATTCGCCTTGAGTTGCTCGCGCGGGGCGGAAGCCTCGCGGGCGATCTCGACCGCCTTCAGTGAGCCCGCCACGACCGACGGCGCGACTGCGTTGGAGAACAGGTAGGGGCGAGCTCGTTGCTTGAGCAACTCGACGATTTCAGGGTGAGCGGCCACATACCCACCGCTGGCCCCGCCGAGAGCCTTGCCCAGCGTGCCGGTGATGATGTCGACCCGCCCGAGCACGCCGCAGTGCTCAGCGGTCCCTCGACCGTTGTCACCCACGAAGCCGGTGGCGTGGCAGTCATCGACGAACACCATCGCCCCGAACTCCTCGGCCAGGTCGCATATCTCATCCAGGGGTGCGTAGTAGCCGTCCATCGAGAAGACGCCATCGGTGACGATGATCATCCGCCGAGCACCGCCGTCCCGCGCGGCCTCGAGCTGGGTCCGCAAATCGGCCATGTCGCGATTGGCGTAGCGGAACCTCTTGGCTTTGGACAGTCGGATGCCGTCGATGATCGAAGCGTGGTTGAGGGCGTCAGAGATGATCGCGTCCTCGGCGGTGAACAGCACCTCGAAGACTCCGCCGTTGGCGTCGAAGCACGAGGCAAACAAGATCGAGTCTTCGGTGCCCGAGAAGTCGGCGATGGCCCGCTCAAGGTCGCGATGCTGGGTCTGCGTCCCACAGATGAACCGGACGGACGCCATACCAAATCCCCACTCGTCCAGGGCATCTCGGGCGGCCCCGACCACGTCGGGGTGATCGGCCAAACCCAGATAGTTGTTGGCGCAGAAGTTGAGCGCCTCGCCACCGGTGGTCGCGACGTGAGCCGACTGGGACGTCGTCAACTGGCGCTCGTGCTTGTAGAGCCCGGCGTCGCGGATGCCCGCTAGCTCGGCGGCCAGGTCGTCCTTGAATGCGTACATCGTCTGCTCCTCATGTCGTTGCGGGTGGGCTGCTAACTCCAGTCGATGACGACCTTGCCGCACTCACCCGTCCGGGCCGCGGCGAAGGCGTCTTCCCACTGATCGGCCGGGAATCGGTGGGTGATCACCGACCGGATGCGTTCACGCAACTGTTCGGAGGTTTGCAGCATGAACATCATCCGATACCAGGTGTCGTACATCTCGCGGCCGTAAATGCCCTTGATCGTCAGCATCCGGGTGATCACCGGCCCCCAGTCGATCTCGAACGGTGCCGAGGGCAAGCCGAGCAGCGCGATCCCCGCGCCGTGTTGGCAGTTGTCGATCAGCTCCTTGAGCGCCGCAGGGTTGCCGGACATCTCCATGCCGACGTCGAAACCGAGCATCATGCCGAGATCGTTCTGGTAGGGCTTGACCCGCTCTTTGGCCACGTTGATGGCGTAGTCGGCACCGACCCTGCGGGCCATGTCCAGGCGGTATTCGCTGACGTCGGTGGCCACGATGTAACGCGCACCGACGTGCCGCGCGATGGCCACCGCCATGACACCGATCGGGCCGCAGCCGGTGACCATCACATCGTCGCCGGCGATGGAGAACGTCAGCGCGGTGTGGACGGCGTTGCCGAGGGGGTCGAAGATCGCGCCCAAGTCCGGATCGATGTCGTCGGGCTGGACCCACACGTTGGTATGCGGCACGCACACGTAGTCGGCGAAGGCACCGTCGCGGCTCACCCCCAGGCTCGAGGTGTTGACGCAAACGTGGGGCCTGCCGGACCGGCAGTTGCGGCATACGCCGCAGATGACGTGACCCTCCACCGAAACTCGCAGACCTTCCCGGAGGTCGTACGTTCCGTTGCCGCTCGGCACCCCCTCGCCGACCTCGACGATCTCCCCGTAGAACTCGTGCCCGACGATGAGCGGGGGTTCGAGCATCGAGGCAGCCCAACTGTCCCACGCCTGTATGTGCAGATCGGTGCCGCAGAGTCCGGCTCGAAGGACCCGAACTTTGACCTCGCCGGGACCGGGAGAAGGCTCGGGCATGTCTGTGAGCTCCAGCCCGGGGCCAGCATGAGTCTTGACCAGTGCACGCATGCGTCACATCTTGGCCTATCGGCGCGGGATTTAGTGGCCTGGTCCAGCGGTGATAAAGTTCTGCGCTGTTGCGCCAATAGCTCAATTGGCAGAGCAGCTGACTCTTAATCAGCGGGTTCGGGGTTCGAGTCCCTGTTGGCGCACTCACCAAAATCCCCGTCGCATCCCTCACTGCGACGGGTATTTTCGTTGCCCGACGGCGGGTAGCCCGCAGGAGATGTCAGGTGTGATGAGGCAGACTGCTGCGTGTGAGCGTCACCGAAGTCGAACAGCCCGTGTCTCAACCGTCGCGGGCCAAGCCCAGCGTCCTCGCCGCCTTTAAGCGCGGCATCCCGAAGTTCGCGGCTGACGGCGGCACTGACCTGGCGGCCTCATTGACGTACTTCGCGGTGCTGTCGCTCTTTCCGGCCTTGCTGGCCTTGATTTCGCTGCTGGGACTTATGCCCCCTGGGACGATCGATGGCCTGCTCAAAGTGGCCGCGGACATGGGCGCGTCGAGCGATTCGATCAATACAGCTCGTGAGTTCATCAACGAAAATCTGGGGTCTGGTGGAGCTGGTGTGGCGCTGTTCATTGGTGTGGCCGGTGCTCTGTATTCGGCTTCGAACTACGTCAACGCCTTCTCTCGCTCCATGAACAAGGTGTACGGCGTCGAGGAGGGCCGGCCGATCTGGACGCTCAAGCCGTGGATGTACGGCATCACCGTGGTCATGACGATGATGGTCCTGTTGGTCGCCTTTGCCCTCGTGGTGGGCGGCGGATTTGCCGAGTCGATTGCCAACGTGGTGGGCCTCGGCTCGACCGCGGTGCTGGCCTGGAGCATCGCTAAATGGCCCGTGGTCATCGCCATCGTGATGGGCATCATCTCGCTGCTGTATTGGGCCACGCCCAACGTGCGGCCGAAGTACCGGTTCATCACCGTGGGCTCGGCGTTCGCTCTCGTGGTGTGGGCCCTAGCGACGGTGCTGTTGATTTGGTATGTCAGCTCCGGGCTTGCCTCGTACAACGCCACCTACGGCGCGGTAGCGGGTGTCATCATCTTGCTGCTGTGGCTCTGGGTGACCAACATCGTGTTGCTGATTGGGGCTGAGGTTGACGTGGAGATGGAGCGCAGCCGTCAGTTGCAGGCTGGCGTCGCGGCCGAAGACCAGATCCAGTTGCCTCTGCGCAACCGAAAAGGCGTCGAGAAGAAGCTGAAGGGTGAGCAGGAGAAAATCGAGGAAGCCCGCCGCGTCCGCATCGAAGCAGCGGCTGAAGGCAGCAACGCAGACGGCTCTTAGCCTCGATCGCGTCCGATGGGTGCTCGAGTGCATACGGTTTTTGAGGGTTCAGAGCATCGGGATCCAGCAGGTACGATTGTCGGCGTTGCCTGGCGCGGTCTCGACCGCTTGGGCACATCACGGTGGGTGTAGCTCAGCAGGTAGAGCGCCGCCTTGTGGTGGCGGATGTCGCGGGTTCAAGTCCCGTCACTCACCCCAGATAGGAACGACAACCTCACGTTGTTGCAGGTCAGGCCCCGGATTCCCGCTCAGCGAAGCGGAATCCGGGGCCTTTCTTGCTGAGCACGTCTGTGCACACGTAGGCTCGTGTCAGCATCAGAACTGACACACAGCTGACACACTGTGGATGGCCTCGGAGGCTTCAGACTTGAGTAAGCACGAACCCAGAACTCGGCTCCCGCGAGGGATCGTGTCGTTCCGTGGCCGATACCGGGTTCGGATGGACCACGACGGGAAGACCCACTCCCTCGGGGTCTATGACACCATCATCGATGCTAAGGCGGCGCTGAACATCGCTAAGGCAGACGCCGCCCGTGGGCTCTTCGTGCCGCCCGCGCAACGTCGGGCCGCGCGCAAGGCGGAGACTGAAACGGCTGTGGCCGAGAGCATGACGCTGCGGGAGTGGTCCGAGGAGTGGCTGGCCACCCTGGAGGCAAACCCCGACAGGTCCAAGGGGACGATCGTTGCCTACCGGTCGGTTCTCAAAAACCACGTCGTACCCCAGCTTGGAGACGTTCGTCTTGTGGATCTGACCACGGAGCTGGTTGCCGACCACCTGGCCGCCCTCGCCCGCCTGCCCAGCAAGCGGCACGCGGGTGCACGGACGAACGGGGTAGCACCCAACGCGTCGATCGTCCTCCGCTCATGCATCAATGCGGCCGTGA
>JBGTGC010000206.1:0-3796 GCA_041746935.1 Dermatophilaceae bacterium | reverse complement strand
GAGCACGCACCGGCGGCGCCAGGAGCGGGCGGCGTGGATCTTGGCGTTGCCCTTCGCGCTGCTTTTCCTAGCGTTCACGGCCTGGCCGGTGATCCAGTCGGTGTTCATGAGTTTCACCGACACCGGCGCGCGTGATCTGCGCTCCCCCTTCTCGGTCAACTTCGTCGGCCTCGACAACTTCACCCGGGCCTTCGGCGACCCGATCTTCCGGCAGGCCGCGTTCAACACCGCATATTTCGTCCTGATCGGGGTGCCGCTGACCTTGACCATCGCGCTGGCCGCCGCCGTCGCGTTGGACAAAGGAATCAGCAGGTTTCGCTCGATCTTCCGGCTCGGCTTCTACACGCCCGTGATCACCTCAATCGTCGCGGTGGCCGTGGTGTGGCGCTTCCTACTGCACCCCGACGTCGGGCTGATCAACACCGCCCTCGGCTGGGTCGGCATCGACGGGCCCGCCTGGCTGGCCTCCACTAACTGGGCCATGCCCGCGCTGATCATGATGGTCACCTGGCGCAACTTCGGCACCGCGATGATCATCTTCCTGGCCGGTCTGCAGGCCGTGCCCTGGGCGCTGCACGAGGCTGCTGCAATCGACGGTGCCAACGCCTGGCAGCGCTTCCGCCACATCACCGTGCCTACCCTGCGCCCCACCATCCTCTTCGTCTCGGTCACGACCGCCATCGGCTATCTGCAGTTCTTCGAGGAGCCGTTCGTGATGACTCAAGGCGGGCCGTTGAACAGCACTATCTCGGCCTCGATGTACACGTTCAAGCAGTTCAGCTTCGGCAACTACGGGTATGCCGCGGCGCTGAGCTATCTGATTTTCGTCGTCATCGCGGTGGTCACCGCCATCCAGTTCCGCTTCCTGTCCGAGAGGGACTGAGATGACGATGACGACCCAACCCTCCGTGCGCAGCCGGTGGTGGCTCTATGTCCTGCTCACGATCGCGCTCGTCGTGGTCATCGCACCCTTCGCCTGGATGGTGCTCGGCAGTGTCAAGACCAACGCCGAGCTGCGCCAGGTGCCGCCCACCTGGTGGCCACAGGAGGCGACATTCGACAACTTCGTCGAGCTGTTCACCCGGCTCAACTTCGGACGCTACTTTTTCAACTCCACGGTCGTGGCTGTGGTGGTCACCGCGGGCAACCTAATCTTCTGCTCGATGGTCGGCTACGCCCTGGTGATGCTGGACTTCCGCGGCAAGAAGGTGTTGTTCGCCTTGATCCTGGGCACGCTGATGGTCCCCGGCGTCGTGACTTTCGTGCCGCTGTTCGTGTTGGTGGTCAACGCCGGGCTGGTCAACACGTTGCCCGGGTTGTTCCTACCGTTCTTGGTCTCACCGTTCGGGGTCTTTTTGATGCGGCAGTACATGCAGGGCCTACCTCGCGACCTTCTTGATGCTGCCCGCGTCGACGGTGCCGGTGAGCTGCGCATCTTTGCCCGGGTGTTCCTGCCGCTGTGCGGCCCGGCCCTGGCCACCCTCGGGATCCTGACCTTCCTGGGCAGCTGGAACAACTTCCTGTGGCCCTTGGTCGTGGCCCAGACCGAGGAGACCTACACCCTGCCGGTGGCCCTGGCGCTGTATTCCACCGGCCAGAACTCCACCCAGTACGGCTTACTCCTGGCCGGCGCCACGATCGTGGTGCTGCCTGTGCTGGCGGTCTTCATGATCTTCCAACGCAGATTCATCCAAGGCATCGCCACCACCGGTCTGAAGTGACCGCAATCGAGGAGATCGAGATGACCGCAGTTCAGCCCCAGCCCACCCGGCGCACTCTGGTGATGGGCGGCCTGCTTGCCGCCGCTGCCACCGCCGTGCCCTCCCCGGCCGGTGCCACGAGCGTCTTAGCCAGCACACGGCATACCAAAAAGGCGGTCCCGACCGATCGAGCGACGATGCTGCGCTGGGCACGTGACACGTGGCATTCGCTGATGGCGATGACCGACGAACGCACCGGCCTACCCGCCGACAACATCCCGGCCTCGCTCGGCGCCGATGAGCGCAGCGGCTACACCTCCCCCACCAACATCGGCGGCCTGCTGTGGTCGGCGGTGGCGGCCCGGGAGTTGGGCATCATCACCCCCGGCAAGTGCGTGAAAATCTGCCGACGCACGCTGCATACCCTGCTGCAGATGGAGCACGACGAGGCCAGCGGCCTCTACTTCAACTGGTATGACGAGGCCACCGGGCAGGCGTTGCGGACCTGGCCGACGACGGGCGAGCGGGTCTACCCCTTCGTGTCCAGCGTCGACAACGGCTGGCTGGGTGCCGCGCTGATGGTGGTGCGCGAGGCGGTGCCCGGTGCCCACAAGCTGGCCGGCCAAGTCTTCGACCGGATCCGCTGGGACGCTTTCTACGTCCCCGACGCGGACCGGCCCGGTGGGCTGCTACACGGCGGCTTCTTCCCCTTTGACCACGACCGGCCAGGTGGGGTCACCCGTGGCACACACATCGACGGACCGGACGTCTGGCTGACCAACCACCACTACGACACCATCGTTTCCGAGACCCGGATCACGTCATACCTGGGGATCGCGACCGGGCAGATGCCACCGGAGCACTACTTTGCCGCGTGGCGCACGTTCCCGGCTAGCTGTGACTGGTCCTGGCACGAGATGCAGCCCATTGGTGAGACCCGCACCTACCTGGGCATCGAGGTCTACGAAGGTGCCTACACCTACCGGGGCATGCGGATCGTGCCGGGCTGGGGCGGCTCGATGTTCGAGGAGTTGATGCCCGAGGTGTTCGTGCCCGAGTCGACGTGGGCGCCGCGGTCCTGGGGCCGCAACCACCCGTTGCACGTGCGGGCCCAGCGCGAGCACGGGATGCTGGAGGCGGGTTATGGCTACTGGGGTTTCAGTCCGGCCAGCGACCCGACCGGCAACTACCGGGAGTACGGCCTGGACATGCTGGGGATGAAGCCGGACGGCTATTTCTCGGACGTCGAGATGACGCCCTACGACGCCGGGTTCGGGGAGTGTCGTGAGGGTCTCTCCCCGAACCCGGACTATGGCGACGGCGTGGTCACCCCGCACGCGGCGTTCCTGGCGATGATCCACGAGCCGCAGGAGGCGTTCGAGAACCTGAGCCGGATCGAGACCGAGCTCGGTGCCTACGGTGCGGGGGGCTTCTACGACGCGGTGGCCGTGGTTTCCGGGCGCCAGGCTCAGCGCTACCTGTCCTTGGACCAGGCGATGATCATGGGAGCACTGGGCAACGTGCTCGGTGATGACGTGATCCGCCGGGCCTTCAGCACGCGTGAGGTCGAGGCCGCACTGCGTCCGGTGATCGCGATGGAAGAGTTCGGCGCCGGGACAAGTTAAGTGGGCGTGACCACCACGGATCTGGAGACCTCGCGCGAGGGCGTGCGCTATCGCGATCTGAACGGCAACGGCCGGCTCGACCCTTTTGAGGACTCTCGGTGCCAGGTGGCGCAGCGCGTCCAGGACCTGTTGGGGCGGCTCTCGCTGCCGGAGAAGGTCGGGCTGATGTTCCACACGGTCATCGAGGCCGGCGTTGACGGGCAGGTGCTCCACGGGCCGGGCAAGATCAGCAAGTCCGGTGGCTCGGAGGTCGTGCTGGGCAAGCACCTGTCGCACTTCAACGTGCACGCTCTCGGTGAGGCGCGGCTGGCCGCCCGCTGGCACAACGCCCTGCAGCGGTTGGCCCAAGGCACGCCCCACGGCATACCGGTCACGATCTCCTCTGACCCGCGGCACGGGTTCGTCGACAACGTCGGCGTGTCTTTCGCGGCCGGCGCGTTCTCACAGTGGCCCGAGCCGCTCGGGCTGGCT
>JBGTGC010000205.1:0-14780 GCA_041746935.1 Dermatophilaceae bacterium | reverse complement strand
GCCGGAGCCGGGGCCGGGTGTGCTCGACACCGACGCCATCCGTCGTTCGTGGCCGGAGGTGCTCGACAAGGTCAAGTCGATGCGCCGGGTGACCTGGAGTTTCGTGTCGGTCAACACCAAGGTCGTCGACTTCGACGGCCGACGGCTCTTGCTCCAGATCGCGACCGCGGGCCAAGCCGAGACCTTCCGCAGGGGCAATCATGCAGAGGTCGTCCGACAAGCCCTGATCGAAGCCATCGGAGTGGACACCAAGGTCGAGAGCACCGTGTCCGGAGCCGACCACGACGCAGGACCTGAGCAAAGACGCCCTCGCACCCGCAACGCGCCGGTCGCCGACGAATCCGCCGCCGCAGCACCCGTCACGGCGCCTGCCACCACCTCAACGCGTCGTCCGACATCAGCTACTAGTCCGCCGGTTGAGGCTGACCGATCCTGGACGAATGCTGGTGAAGCGCAACCACCATCGTGGGCTCAGCGGAGCCCTGTCGCTCACTCGCAGGAGAAGGATTCAACGCCGGCACCTGCCGGCGGATCGAAGGGCCAAACGGGTGGAGACATTCCCGCGCAAGACGACGACGACCTCGAGAACTCTACTACGGTGGGGCAGTCAGTGATCGAATCTGTCCTGGGCGGCAAGGTCATCGCCATCGATGACCCAACCCAGCGCTGAAAGGCTCTCGCCATTCTGTACAAAGCCCTGCACGTCACCGTCCGGCCGGCCGCGCTCGCGCTGTGGCGGCCCAGCATCATCGGTGCGCAGAACGTTCCCACCTCGGGGCCGGTCATCCTGGCCAGCAATCACCTCTCGTTTGCCGACAGCGTGGCCATCCCGATCGTCTCACCGCGTCAGGTCGCGTTCTTGGCTAAGTCCGACTACTTCACCGGCACCGGGTTCAACGGTTGGGTCAACCGGACATTCTTCACCTCCATCGGCTCGATTCCGGTGAATCGTGACCACGCACGTGCGGCCCAAGAGTCACTAGACGTCGCGTTGAAGCATCTGCAGGGTGGGGGTGTTTTTGGGATCTACCCAGAGGGCACCCGGTCTCGTGATGGACGTCTCTACCGTTTCCGGTCAGGTGTCGCCTGGCTCGCATTGCAGGCCCAATGTCCGGTGGTGCCGGTGGCGCTCGGGGGAACGGCAGCATTGATGCCGGTGGGGGCTCGGTTGCCCAGAGTGAAGAAGTTCACGGTGAAGTTCGGCGCGCCCATCGACGTCGCGGGCAGGTTTGACGATGTGCCTGCGGGCAAGGCACGTCGCGAAGTGGCCGATGAGATCTACGAGGCGGTCTTGGCCTTGAGCGGCCAAGAAGCAGCGGGTGAATACAACCAGCGCCAAGCGGACATCACCTAGTCCAGCCCGCTGACGTCGTGCTCGGGGTGGCGGCAGGACTGACTCAGCCTCGCCGCATACAGTCATAGATGTGTATGAAGGCGTGGTGCAGGACCTTATCGACGAGCTCGGGCGGTTGCCCGGGGTCGGCCCCAAGAGCGCGCAGCGGATTGCGTTTCACCTGCTCACGGCCGATCCGCAGGACGTGACCAACCTGGCGACGGCGCTGACCCAGATCAAAGAGCGAGTGCGCTTCTGCGATGTCTGCGGCAACGTGGCCGAAGCGGAGTTGTGCCGCATCTGCCAGGACCCCCGTCGCGACGCGTCATTGATCTGCGTGGTGGAGCAGTCCCAGGACGTTGCCGCGATCGAGCGCACCAGAGAGTTCGGCGGGCGCTATCACGTGCTCGGCGGAGCCATCAATCCGATGGCCGGGGTGGGGCCGGATGACCTGCGGATCAAAGAGTTGCTCACCCGGCTGGCCGACGGCACGGTCACCGAGGTCATCATTGCCACGGATCCCAACCTCGAGGGCGAGGCCACTGCCACCTACCTGGCTCGGTTGCTGAAGTCCATCGAAGTGCAGGTCAGCCGCCTTGCCTCCGGTTTGCCCGTGGGCGGCGATCTCGAATACGCCGATGAAGTCACCCTGGGCCGGGCTTTCGAGGGCCGGCGGCTCATCGAGGCGTGAGTCCCACGCCGCCGCCCTTGCGCTCGACCTGTCGCGCTGGGCGGTAGCCCTTTGGCACGCGGTGCAGCACACTGTCCACTATGAGCGAGAGCACCCAGGAAGTCCCCGGAGCCTCTGAGATCGATGCCGAACTGCGCCTTGTGGCCGACGAGATGGCCGATGAAGCCAGGACGTATTTGGTGGCTCTGCGGTCGGTGGCTCATGGCGACGCGGCAGACACCGCCTTGCCGCTGATCTTGCTGGCGCTGTCACAGATCCAGTCGGCTGGCGCGCGCCTTGGGGCCATGGTGGACATCGTGCCTCGGGAGCGCTTCGAGCCCGATGCCGGGCCGGACCTCGACCTCGACACGATCCGCGAAGGGCTGGTCGTGCTCCTCAACGGAGTCGATGCCTACGCCGAGGTCACGGACCCCATCGTCTCGACAGAGGTCACCCGGGGCGACATCTCTAATGACCTGACGGCGGTTGCTGCCGACCTCACGCACGGGCTACGTCACTTCGACAGCGGGGCGATCACCGAGGCGCTGTGGTGGTGGCAGTTCAGCTACTTGTCGTCCTGGGGTGAGCGAGCGGCGGCGGCGCTGCGAGCGGTGCTGGCCTTGCTCAGCCATGTGCGGTTGGACATCGACGAGGAAGTGGCGATGGAGGCCGAGATGGCCGCCCTGCATACCGATCCGCTGGGTCACTCCGCCGACTGAGCGAGCGCCGGGCCAGTGACCGTTGTGCTCGCTCTCAGCGCGTTGGCATAGTGCAGCAGCGCGCTTATCGGTCCGTGGGCAGGCGGTCCGGGTGGCCTTCGGCGAGTTCGTTGGGCACAGTGTCCGGGTCGATCGGGGCACCTGACCGATAGGTAGCCCGCCCGAGGGTGTTGCTCGCTACCGACGACATGATGATGAACCCGGCGATCGCGACCAAGGTCTTGGTCAGGTCGATCCAATCCATGCCGACCTCATTGACGTGATTGAGGTACGCCGCCAGGACGATCGCGGGTAGCCCGAGACCGGTTGCGGGGCTCAGCACGTTGATCCGGCTCAGCGCATCGCTCACGCGAAGCATCGCGACGGCGCTGGTGAGCACGCACAGGGCCCCGCCGATGGCCAAGAACCCGACGATGATCGTCAGTATGGAGTCCATCAGCGTCTCCCTCGGGTCAAGATCCGGGCCAGCGCAACCGTCGCGAGGATGCCGAACAATGCGGACACGGACGCCACGTCGAAGAGCACTGCCGTGTCACGCAGCATGGCGCTGGCGATGAAGATCGCGATGGCACAGAAGTAGATCAAGTCAGCGACGGCAGCCGAGGTGGCTTCGTCCGTCGCGGTCACCAACCGGATGATCCCGCACACGGCCGACAGGGTCAGGATGATGATGGTGGCAATGACGATGGCGCTCATGACTCGCGCTCCGCGCTGCCACCGCGGGTGGCCATCAGCAGTCTGGACTCCATGACGTGCAGCTCATCGAGGAGTTCATCTCGGCTTCCGGAATACATCGAATGCACGAAAAGACTGGCCGGAGCGTGGTCGAGGGCGGGTGCGATGCCGATGGTGATCGTGCCCGGGGTGATGGTGATAGAGGAGGCCATGATGGTGATCTCCGCGTCGGTGTCGCAGCGGAGCGGGTATTCCACGATCATCGGGGTGGCGTTCTTGCCGGGGGTGAAAGCGTCGATCGCGACCGTGACCGTGCCGGTCACCACCTCCCATGCGATAAAGCCGGCATACCGAATGCTGGACAGCGGGTGGAGTCTCATCCGAGCACCGCCTCCACGTAGGGCTGCAGGTTGATCAGGTCATCCGCGGCGCGCTGGGCCACGGGGATCAGCAGCCCGGCGGCGAAGAAGAAGACCAACTGCAGGCAGACCAGGAACGCGCCGGGGGCAGCGACGTTCCAGCGCACTTTGAGATCCTTCGGCAGCGGCACCCGCTTGTCCCGGCCACCACGGGGACTCTCGGGGCGGTAGTTCTCCATGCCTGGCCCCCAGAAGACTCCGGACCACAGGCGTTGCATGGCAAAGAGGGTGGCAATAGCCGCGACGCAGATCACCGTGATGAACGTCCACTGCTCCCAGCCGCCCTCGTTGGCCGCAGCCTGCAGGAGCCCGATCTTGGCGAAGAATCCGGTCGATGGGGGCAGCCCGACCAGGGATAACAAGGCGAAGGCATAGATGACCGCGATCCACGGATCTCGCCGGGCAATCCCAGCCAAGCGTTCGTATCGACCACTGCCGTACGTTTGCTCGATCGCCCCCGAGGTCAGCAACAGCGCGGCCATGGTCACGATGTGGTGGATCATGTAGAAGATGCCGGCAGCCAGTGCGAACTGGCTGAACAGAGCCAGCCCCAACAGGATGTGACCGACCCCGGCCACCATTTGCCAGGCCAGCGCGCGCCGCATGATGTGCTCGCCGAAAGTGCTGTAGGCACCGACCAAAATCGTCAACGCGACGGCCAACGCAAGGATCGGTGCCCAGGGCGCTTCGCCGCCGTAGGTCGTGGAGTAGATCCGGTAGATCCCGTAGAGGGCGACCTTGGTGTGGACGGCTGAGAACAGCGCCATGATTCCGGCGGAGGTCGCTGGGTAGGTCCGTGGAAGCCAGCCGTGCACTGGGGCGACGCCGGCTTTGATGGCCAGGGCCAACAGCACGATCGAGACCGCGAACCCGACGGCCGGGTCTTCTGCGGCTGCTCCGACAAGTTCGGCCAAGTTGACCGTGCCCGCGGCCGCATAGACCAAGCCGACGCCCACCAACAAAATCGTGCTGGTCAGCAGGTTGACCACGACAAAGAGGCGCCCGATGCCGAGCCTTCGCCAGGTGCCGGTGATCGCGATCAACGCATACGACGGCAACAGCATGACCTCGACAAAAACGAAGAGGTTGAAGAGGTCGCCGGTCAGCAGTGCGCCGTTGACACCGGCGGTGAGCATGAGCGCGAGCGGCGGCAAGAAACGGAATCGGTCTTCCCGCGTCTGGGTCAGGAAGGTCATCGTGATCGTCGTGGTCAGCGATGTGACAGTAATCATCAGGGCGCTGAAGGTGTCCGAGATCAGCGGGATCGAGACTCCGCCGGGGAACGCACCGATGTTGTGGGCAATAACAGGTGTGTCTCGGTGCTCGAGGAGCAGGAGGACCCCGGCGAACGTCACGAGGGCCGGTATGCCGATCATCAGCGCGCGCTCGACCCCCGGGCGGCGGTACACCACCAGCACCGCGGCCGCGATCAGCGGCAGCGCGACGAGAAGGGAGAGAAGGGATGGGTTCATCGGTCGTGGAACTCCCCGGTGTCCGGCATCTGCTTGGTGTCGTCGTTGTGCCCGATAACCGCGAGCGTGAGCATGAAGATGGTGACCGCGAGTGTGATGACGATGGCGGTCAACACAAAGGCCTGGGGCAACGGATCGGCCGCCACCTCCACCGCCGTGCGGTCGGCCAAGGGTTCACCGCGAAACGAGCTGACGCCAGTGGTGAGCAACAGCAGGTTGGCAGCGTGGCTCACCAAGGCGAGGCCGAAAATGATCCGCACCATGCCGCGTTGCAGCATGAGATAGACCCCGCCGGTGACCAGCACTCCGATGGTGATGGGGAGGATCATGGGGATCTCCGCTCTCGAGAAGAACGCTCGCCGGCACCACGTTCGCGTGGCGGTTTGCGGCCAGAGGCCAAGAAGTTCGTCTTGCGGGTCGGTCGGTAGGGCAACTCCGGCTCGTCCGGGTGTTCGCCGCGCACTGTCTCCATAGGCCCAGGCACCTCGCCCTCAACGCTTTGGTCTGCCCGCTCGCGGGTTCCCTCGTCGGTGCCTTCGGCAGCCCCGAGGAGGTTGAAGGCGGCCATCACTAGTCCCAGCACGGCGGCATACACTCCGAGGTCGAAGACCATGGCGGAGTTGAGCTTCTGTCCGAGAAATTCTCCAGCGATCGGCTCGAGGAACGAGCCCTTGGCCAGGAGCCCCCAGATCCCAGTCCCCAGCGCCAGCAGTATCCCCACCGAGATGAGGATGACCGGGGCCTTCGGGGGACCGACCGGATGGTCGCGTGAGGACGCGAGATAGATCAACGCAATCACAGCGGAACCGACTAGGGCGGCAATGAATCCACCACCGGGAGCATTGTGGCCCCGCCAGAAGAGGATGGCCGAGATCACCACGAGTAGCGGGATGGTCAGCCTGATCAGCAACTGCAGAGGGATGGCGTTGCCCCATGCCTCGCTCATAGCCTTCGATGCGGTCGATCCGGGTGCCCGCAGCGGGATGTCCGCCTCGGGGACGTAGTTGTGGTCAGAACTGGGACCGGGGTCGAGGTATCGATCTCGCACGGTGGACAGCACTGCGATCAGCGCGACCCCGGCCATCCCGAGGACTGTGAGCTCACCGAGGGTGTCCAAGGCGCGGAACTCCACCAGGATGGTGTTGACGATGTTCTTTCCGCCGCTCTCGATCGGCGCTTCGTTGAGGTAGTACTCGGTGACCGACGGGCGTTCGCGGCGCCCAGTGAGCACCCAGACGGCGACCCCGGCAGCGGTCCCGCTCACGATGGCCAACCCCGCGGCGGCCGTGTTGCCGAAGCGCGGACCGCGGCCGAAGCGCAGCGGCAATTTCTGCAACACCAGCATGATCATCAGCACGGTGAGCGCTTCGACCAACAGTTGCGTCAAACCGACGTCGGGGGCTCCCAAAGCAAAGATCTGGACGGTGACCGCAATGCCTACCGCGGAGAGGCTGACTGTCGCGGCCAATCGGGAGTCCGAGAGCGTCGCCCCGATCACTCCGCCGAGCACCACGATGAGCACCACGGCGTCGATCGGCTCGGTCAGCCCAGCCTGCTGAGGGGCAAGGCCGGCGGACTGCCACACAGCAATGCTGCCTCCGATGAGCACCGCGCTGAGCACCACCAGTTGAGCCGCGACGTGGCGAGTGGGGTTGTTCGCCGCCACCAGCAACGCCAGCTTGGTGCCGAAGCGGCGATGCCCCTTCACGATCTTGGCGATCACCCAGGCGCCGTCGACACTGAGCGACTCGTGTTCGATGAAGGCGCGTAGCCGCCTCCGGTTCATGATGATGATCACACCAGCGGTGATGATCAGGGAAGAGATCAAAAGCTCCAAGTTGAAGCCGTGCCACAGCGCCAGGTGGACCTCGTGCTCGACTTCTCCCTCAGGCAATGCCGCCTCGACAGCACGCTGCACGGGGGTGTCAAGAGTGCCGACTCCGAAGGTCAACGGCAGCCCAGCGAAGATCGGCAGCGCCGCGGGGATCAATAGCGAGGGAGCGGCCTCGTGGACCTCGATGTCGGTCCGAGTGCCGTCGACGAAGCCGCCGAAGACGATCTTGGCGCAGTATGCGAAGGTTAGGACGGCTCCGCCCGCAGCTCCGAAGAGGGCCAGCCAGCCGACGAACTCCGGGCCGGGAGCCTCCTGCATCGAGACCAGGATTTCCTCTTTGGAGACGAATCCGAGCATCGGCGGGATGCCGGCCATCGAGGCGCAGCCCAACACGACCGCCGCGAACGACCAGGGCATCGCGCGATACAACTCAGGCAGTCGTCGCATATCTCGGGTGTGCGCCGCGTGGTCGATGACGCCGACCATCATGAACAAGCCGGACTTGAACAAGGCGTGCGCGATCGTATGCAGCGTGGCGGCCGCGATGGCCTCTTCGGTGCCGATGCCGATCGTCGCCACGATCAGGCCAAGCTGGCTGACCGTGGAGTAGGCCATCAGCTTCTTTAGGTCGGTCTTCTGAGCCGCGAACCAGGCTGCCATCGCACCGGTGAAGAGCCCGACGAAGATCAGCGTGTAGTTCCACATCGGCGTGGCGTGGAAGGCGGGGCTGAAGCGCAGAAGCAGGAAGATGCCGGCCTTCACGACCGCTGCTGCATGCAGGTAAGCGCTGACCGGGGTGGCCGCAGCCATCGCGTCGGGCAGCCACACGTGGAACGGGAATTGGGCAGACTTCGTGAAGGCAGCCGTCAAGACCAGAATCGCCATGGCTGTGGTGAAGCCGGCGTCTTGCGTCCACACCGGGTCAGCCAGCGCCTCGCTGACCGAGGTGGTGCCAGTCTTCGCGATGATCGAGACCACGGCGGCCAGGAAGGTCAATCCGCCCACGAAGGTGATGGTCAGCGTGCGCAGCGAAGCCATCTCGCCGCCATACCCGGATCGAGCGATGAGGAGGAACGAGGCCAGTGAGGTCAGCTCCCAGGAGATGAAGAGCAGCACCATGTCGTCGGCGAGCACGAGGGCGACCATGGAGAGCGTGAAGGCACACATCGTCAGGTAGAAGCTGAGGTTGCGTCCGTCCTCCAAATAGCGCGCGGAGTAGACAAAGACCACGGCACCGATCAGCAACGCGATGAAGGTGAAGACGACGCCGATGCCATCAGCCTGCAGGGCGAAGTTGACGTCCAAAGACTCGACCCACGGGACGGAGTACGTCGACTCTTCGCCGCGCATCACCTGGGTCGCTGCCGGGAAGAAGGCGGCTGTCGCCAAGAGGTAGATGCCGGCCAGGGGGTAACCCGCGTCTCGGCCCAGGTAGTGCGTGCAAGGCGCAGCCGCCGCGACTGCGACGACCAAGATGAGCATGGTGAAGAGCAGACTCATCGAAGTGGCAGCCTTGCCCAGAGCTTGGCCATCAAGGGCCGAGACTGCGTGGGGCTTGGCATGGGCCGGAGTCTAGCAACGACGGGCTGCCTCTTCGCTAGATCGCGTTGGCCCAGAGGTCCTTCGGTGGCCTCGGCGCCCGGCGGCACATTCCGAGCCAGGCTCTGGTGGGTATGCGGTGAAGAAGTGTGATGACATCGTTATGTGTGTGCGACTCATGCCCGGTGTCGCAACTCCCGGTCCGGCCATCGAGGCCGATGTGCCCAAAGAGAGCAACAAGCCTGGGTCCGCCGCGATCGGATTCGCGATTGCTGCGCTTGGGACGGCCATCTACATCAGCCGTCGATTCGATTTCACCAAGGACTGATCTGGGCGCAAGCAGTCCTTTCGCTCCGTTGCTGCCGTACCCGTCTGGTGCTGCACTGCAGCGCAGCACCAGACGCGAAGCGCAGCATCGGGTAGTAAGGGCGGCGTCGGACCGGCAGCGTTACCGGTGCTCAGAGAGCAAGAACCTCGGCCCACATGAGGGCCGAGGTTCTCACGAGTTACTTTTGGTCGGGGTGACAGGATTTGAACCTGCGACCTCGTCGTCCCGAACGACGCGCGCTACCAAACTGCGCCACACCCCGGCGGCACGCACCCAGGCGGGTGTGCAGCGTCGGTCACGATATCCCACGGCTGACCTCGCGACCGAATCGGTAAACTCATCAGCCCAGGTCGGCTCCTGCGGTGCGCGTCGTCAAAGTGAGCAGCGTGGCTTCGGGACGGCAGGCCAGGCGGAAAGGAGAGTAGGGGGAGGAGCCTAAACCTGCGGAAACGTGCAGGTATGCCGCGTCGGCCGGGGGGAGATCGCCGCTGCGTGCGCGTCCACTGTCTCCCGCGCCCGGCCACCACCGGGATAGACCCTTGGCTCGGCCGGTGTCGAGGTCGCAGTTGGTGACCAGTGCGCCATACCCCGGAAGGCAGACTTGGCCTCCGTGAGTGTGACCGGCGATCAATAGTTTCGCACCGTCTGCGGCCATCGGATTGAGGACCCGTTGATAAGGGGCATGCACGACCCCAATGGTCAGGTCGGCGTCGGCCGCCGCCGGGCCAGCCACGCGGTCGTAGTGGTCGTAGCGCACGTGCGGGTCGTTGACCCCGACCACCTCCAGGTCCACCCCGGCGATGTCTAGCCGGAGCCGGTGATGCATAGCGCTGCGCCAGCCGGGACGCTCGAATCCGTCGATCAACTCCTGTGTGGGCAGGCGCTTGGGCGTCATCGCCTCGCCGCGGCGGTGGCTCTGGGTGAAGTAGCCGAGCGGGTTCTTGATCATTGCCGGGAAGTAGTCGTTGGAGCCGAGGACGAACACGCCAGTCCGGTCCAAGAGCGGGCCGTAGGCATCAAGCACCGCAGGCACGGAGTCCGCCTGGACCAGGTTGTCGCCGGTGCTGATGACCAAGTCGGGCTCGAGAGCGTCCAGCCCGCGCAACCAATTCGCCCGGTAGCTCTGGCGGGGGTGCAGGTGCAGGTCGGTGACGTGCAGGATGCGCACCTCGGGCCTTCCTGCCGGCAATATCGGCACCGTGACGCGACGCAACGCAAAGGCTCGGGGCTCGATCAGGGTGCTGTATCCGAGCACTCCGACCCCCAGACCAACGGTCGCAGCGGCCAACGCAGGAGCGCACGGATGGGCAGGCACCGAGTGAGCATGCCAGAAATATCTGTATGCCGACGGGCCGCTCGGGTGCAAGACTGCCGAGATGAGTGAGCAGATGTCCGACCTGAAGGCGACCTTGCGCGGTGACCTAACGGAGTCGATCCGAGCGCGCGACGCGGTGCGGTCCAGCACCCTGCGGATGGCGCTGACCGCGATCAGCAACGCTGAGGTGGCTGGCAAAGCGCATCGGGATCTGAGCGACGACGAGGTCGTGGCGGTGGTGGCCAAAGAGGCCAAGAAGCGCAGAGAAGCGTCATCGGCGTATGCCGACGTGGGCCGGCCGGAATTGGCCCAGGCCGAGGACGCTGAGCTGGCTGTCCTGCAGGAATACCTGCCTGCGCAGTTGGAGGACACGGATTTGGACCAACTGGCGCGCGAGGCTGTCGAAGAGGTCGGGGCGACGTCGATGGCTCAGATGGGTCAGGTCATGAAGGTTGTGCAACCAAAAGTGGCTGGCCGAGCCGAAGGAGGTCGCATCGCGGCCGCAGTGAAGCGAGCTCTCGGCTAGCCGTCGTCCTCGTTCAGGTCGTCGAAGAAGCCGCCCTGCCCGGAGCCGTCGCCGCCCTGCTGGCCCCCACCGTTGCCTCGGCCGGTGGAGACGTATACCTCGACGGGTGTCCCAGCATTGACCTGCCGACCCGCGCCGGGGATGGAGTAGAGCACCGTTCCGGCCGCTTGAGGCGACGCGGTCGGCTTGCGGACCGCGGTCAGACCCTTGTCGCCCAACGTGGAAATGGCCTTCTCGACGTTGGTGCCGCGCACCGAGGGCACCGGCACCTTGTCGCCCTTCAGGATCTTGGTCGAAGGCTTTTCGAACTGCTTGACAGGCTCGCCCTCTAGGGCCATCGTCATCATCTGCTTCCACATGGGCGCACCGAGTTTGGATCCGTATAACTGGCCCTCGATGTATCGCTCACCTAAGGTGATGTCTGCTAACCGACCTGGGTAGCGCTTGATGCCCGACGGGTCGCCGATCCACACTGCCGTGGAGATCTGGGGGGTGTAGCCAGCGAACCAGGTGTGGACCGACAGGTCGGCGGTGCCAGTCTTGCCGCCAGCGGGCTGGCCGCTGTCGAGGACCGCTCGGAATCCTGAGCCTTGAAGGTCCACCACTCCCTGCATGAGTTCAGCAACGCCAGCGGCAACGTCCGGGTCAACTACTTGCTCGCACTCAGGCACGTCGAGCGGGATTTCATCACCGTTCGAGTCCGTGATCTTGGCCACCGGCACCGGGGGGCAGTACATGCCACCAGACGCGATCGTTGCGTAGGCGTTGGCCACGGTGAGTGGCGAACCATCGTCCGCGCCCAGGACGTAAGTCGGAGGATTGTTCTTGTCTCCCGCGCCGTACTGGTCGCCGTCTCCGCTGTTGAGGCCCAGGCGAGCCATCGTGTCTCGGATCTCACAGGTGCCCACCTGCGAGGCCAGGGTCGCAAAAGCGGTGTTGACTGATGATGCAGTGGCCTCCCGAAGCGTGATGGTGGTGTCAAAGTTTGCACCCTCCGCATTGCGAACAGCCCAATACGGCTCGCCGAGTGTGCACTTAGGGTCGAAGTCATCCTTGAAGAAGATGCCAGCGGGACTGACGTTGCCGCTCGGGGACTGCGGATTGTCAGGATTGTTGATCCAGACGTTCTCCGAGTCAACCCTGCCCGGCTTCCGCACTGACAGCGTCGTTTCGACCGGCACACCCTCCTCGAGAGCCGTTACCAGGCTGAACGCCTTAGCGATCGATCCAATCTGGAAGCCATCGCCGCCACCGTAACGCTTATCGACGCTCCAGTTCAGCGACGTTTCACTGATCAGATCGTCAGAGCCCTGGTTCGAGTAGTCCGAGGACTGCCCCAGAGCGAGAACCTTGCCAGTGCCCGGCTCGACCATGGCGGCAGCCGAAGCCAGACCGTACTGGTTGCCTGGGGGGACTGACTCCGAGGTGACCTTGTGAATCTCCTCGTACAGATCAGGGTCGAGGGTCGTCTCGATGGTCAGGCCGCCGGTGTTGAGCTCGGTCCGACGCTCCTCTTGGGTCGCCCCCAGGGTGTCGTTCTGTAGCAGCCAATTGCTGACGTAATCGCAGAAGTACGGGTACCTACTGTTCAAACACGTCTGCTGGCTATCGGTGATGTCGAGCTCGATCTTGGAGTCGCGGGCTTCTTTCCACTCATCCTCGGTGATCATGTCCTGGCCATACATCTTGTCGAGCACCACGTTGCGCCGAGCGAGCGACGACTTGGGGTTGTTCACCGGGTCGGTGACCGATGGCGCGCGCACGACCCCCGCCAACGTGGCCGCCTGTGGCAGATTCAGGTCTTTGGCCTTCACGCCGAAGTAGTGGCGCGAAGCGGCCTCCACGCCATAAGACCGGTCACCGTAATAGGCCAGGTTGAGGTAGCCCTCCAGGATCTCGTCCTTGCTCAGCCGATCCTCCAGCGTCACCGCATACTTCAACTCGCGCAGTTTGCGGACATAGCCTTCGGTGCCGCTGCGCGCCAGCAGAGCCTGTTGCGCTTCGACATCTCCCTCGCGCTCGGCCTGCGCGGCGAGCGTCAACTTTACGTATTGCTGAGTGAGCGTGGAGCCCCCCTGGACATCGTCCGTGGTGGCGTTGGTGACCAGGGCACGGCCGAGCGCCTTTGGGTCCACTCCGCCGTGCTCGAGATAGCGCTCGTCCTCGATGGCGATCTGGGCCTGCTGCATCACGGGTGCGATTTCGTCCAGGCCGACGATGATCCGGTTTTCGTCGGCGGGCGTGGAGATCAGCGATCCGTTGGCGGCCTCGATGCGGGACTGCTGCGCCAGCGGCTTGGAGTTCAGATCACCGGGCAATTCTTCGAAAAGACCCACCCCCTCCCGGGCTGCACTGCCTGCGGTGCCCACGACGGGCAGCAACAGGCCAGCGCCGAGGAGTCCCATCAGCACCGAGATGGCGACGAAGGCCCCGAGTAGTGAGGTCACTCTCGCCAGAGTTGTGGCAACACGCATAGCGCAACGTTACGCGGCGAACCTTAAAGCGCCGTGAATGCGCGGCCACCGCGGGAGCGTCGCTGTCCACGGGGTGTCGGCGGACCTGGTTACGCTGGTGGGCATGACCACTTGGGAATACGCCACCGTGCCGCTGATCGTCCACGCCACCAAGCAGATCCTCGTTCAATGGGGCCAAGACGGCTGGGAGTTGGTGCAGGTCGTGCCCGGCCCCGACGGCGGCTCCAACCTCGTTGCCTACCTCAAGCGCGAGAAGTGAATCAATGACCACCTCGACGGTGGAGCAACGACTGCACGACCTGGGGTATGCCGTCCCGCAGGTCGCCGCGCCAGTCGCGGCATACGTCCCGGCGATACGGCAGGGAGACCTGGTCTTCACCAGCGGTCAGTTGCCCTTCGTCGAGGGTGCCTTGCCTGCGACCGGCAAGGTCGGCGAAGGCCCCGAGCACGTCAGCCCCGACGCGGCGAAAGACTGTGCGCGTCTGTGTGCACTCAACGCAATCGCCGCTGTGAAGTCCGTGGTCGGGGACCTCGACGAGGTCGTGCGCGTGGTCAAGGTGGTCGGATTCGTGGCCAGTGACCCCTCTTTCACCGGCCAACCCGGAGTGATCAACGGTGCCAGCGAGCTGCTCGGCGAGGCTTTCGGCGACGCCGGCGTGCACGCACGCTCTGCCGTAGGCGTGTCCGTCTTGCCGATGGACACCCCAGTCGAGGTTGAAATAGTCGTCGCCGTGCGGCCCGAAGCCTGAGTCGCCCACGCAGGTGAGCACGAGTCACCGAGACTTCGAGTTGCCACACGGTTTGCGGCCCACCTTCGACACCGCGGCCGGCGCGTGGCTCGCGTTGCCCCGCGAGGCAAGGACCACGACGCCACCGAAGCGCTCGGCCAGCGTGTTGTTGTTACGCGATGGGCCCGAAGGCGTCGAAGTGTTCATGCAGCACCGCGTGAGTTCGATGGCGTTTGCGCCGTCGGTGTGGGTCTACCCCGGTGGCAGCGTCGACGCGGTGGACGTGGTTGTCTCGCCACCGGGGACAGCGGAGATCCCTGGCATCGATGCCCGCAGCGCCAGCCACGTGAAGACCGCCGCCGTGCGCGAAGTCTTCGAGGAGTGCGGCGTGCTCTTCGCAGGTCCCAGCCCCGACAGCGTGTTGAGCGACGTGAGCGTGAAGCCGTGGCCGGCATACCGAGCAGCACTGTTGGATCGTTCGGTCTCATGCACGCAAATGTTGGAGCGCGAGGGCCTGGTGCGGCGCCACGACCTGCTGACTCCGGTGGCTCGATGGATCACCCCGCAGTGTGAGCCGCGCCGATACGACACGTTCTTCTTCGCCGCCGAGGTGCCGCCGGGACAGATTGCCGATGCGGACACGACCGAAGCGCGAGCGTGCGAGTGGATCGAGGCGGGTGCGGCGTTGCGCCAACATGCGCGGGGCCCGGGCACGTTGATGCCGCCGACCCAGGTCCTCGCCGAGCAG
>JBGTGC010000204.1:0-6105 GCA_041746935.1 Dermatophilaceae bacterium | reverse complement strand
TGGGCAAGCCGACAACAACACCCGCGCCTTCCCGGCGACCCCGCCCCCCGGCCGCGCTCGGCAGAGCACCCGAGGGCCCGCTCCGTGGCTGGAGATCGACGGCGACCGGCAGCCACTGCATACGGCGGTCACGGTGTTGGGCCGCGATGAATCCGCCACCATCGTCATCGATGACCCCGGTGTCAGTCGCCGGCACGCCGAGATCCGCGTCAGTTATGACGGGCCACACCTGCAGGTCCTCATCCGCGACACCGGCTCGACCAACGGCACCTACCTCAACGGCGACCAAATCGGCACCGAAGAGTTGAGCGACGGAGACCGGATCACTCTAGGCCGCAGCACGCTGACGTTCCACCTGGATCGGACCCGATGAGCGAGCTCACCCTGAACGTCGTGCGCCTCGGGTTACTGGCCCTGTTGTGGGCGTTCGTCTTCTCGATCGTCGGGGCCCTGCGCTCAGACCTCTACGGCACCCGGGTCCTCAGTCGCGCCGGAACGTCGCGGCGCGGTGAGGGCAAACCGGCCAAGGCCCCGAAAACCCCCAAGAACAAGTCGTCGCTGCCCACGCATCTCGCGGTGGTCGCCGGATCGTTGCGCGGCACCACCGTTCCGCTCAACGAATCCGGCGTCCTGATCGGCCGCAATCCCGAGTGCAGCCTGGTGCTGACCGACGACTTCGCCTCTGGGCGTCACCTGCGGGTTTATCCCGGCCAGGACGCCTGGTATGCCGATGATCTGGACTCCACCAACGGCACCTTCGTCAATCAGCACCGGATCGACACCGGTGCTCGGCTTGACTTGGGCGCGCAGATCCGGATCGGGCAGACGATCATCGAGCTGCGACGGTAGAGCACCGGATGTCTATCGCCCTGCGGTATGCTGCGCGGTCCCATATCGGGCTCGGCACCAAGTCGCGCAACGAGGACTCGGCATACGCCGGGCCGGAGTTGCTGGTGCTGTGCGACGGGATGGGCGGGCACGCCGCAGGTGACGTCGCCAGCTCGCTGGTGGTCGGGGAGTTGGTGCACCTCGACGGGGACGCCGACGGCGCTGATGACATGCTGGACGTGCTCAAGAACAGCATCTCCGCGGCCAACGACCGCCTCGCCAAAGTCAGCCACGAAACCGCCGACGCCAGCGGCATGGGCACCACCTGCATCGCGATGCTGCGCTCCGGCAGCAAACTGGCCGTGGCCAACATCGGCGACTCGCGGGCCTATCTGCGACGCGGCACACGGGTCACCCAGATCACCCGCGACCACTCCTTCGTGCAGCAACTGCTCGATGAGGGCCGGATCAGCAAAGAAGAGGCGGTCCACCACCCGCAGCGTTCGCTGGTCACCCGCGTCCTGACCGGTCGCGAAGAGGATCACCCCGACCTCACGGTGCGCGAGTTGCGCCCCGGCGACCGGTTGATGCTCTGCTCGGACGGCGTCACGGATTACGTCGCCGAAGACACTGTGGCCGACATCTTGCGGGCCGAGGGCAGCGCGGGCGACATCGCCGACCAGCTCATCGCCATCTCCCTGCGTGCCGCCGCCCGCGACAACATCACCGTCGTCGTGGCCGACGCGGTCGAAAATGCCGGCACCACTGGACCCCAGGTCGTGGGCGCCGCGAGCGAATTGCGCGGAGCCTCCTCGAGCGGCGACCCGGCCAAGAAGGACAGTCCGGCGGCCAGAGCGGCGGCCTTGACACGGCATACCCAGGACGAACCCGAAGCACCCCTGCTGGCTGAGGAAGACCGCGCCGGGCTGTGGCTGTGGCTGCGCCGGTTGGCGGTGACCGTGGCTGCGCTCGCCGTGATTGCCGCTGGCGGATGGGGCACCTATGTCTGGAGCCAACAGCAGTACTTCGTCGGCGAATCCGACGGCAACGTCACGATCTTCCGCGGCGTGGCCCAAGACCTCGGTCCCTGGATACTGTCCGAGCCCGAGGGCGTCACCGACATCGCCGTCGACGAACTGCCCGCCTACTACCAAGACCGTGTCTCGGCCACGTTGTCGGCCGACGACAAGGGTGATGCTGAGGCGATCGTCGTGGAGCTGCGCAGCCTCATCCAGCGCGACTGCACCCCCATCCCGGTCATCCCACCCAACTTGGGCTCATCCGGTGGTCGGTCGTTGCCGCTGCCAAATGACACCGAGCCGGTCCCCAGTCAGGCCCAAACCGTGCTGCCCGCGGGGTGTGAGCCGTGAGCGTCAGCACCGTGACCGCCGTCCGGCCGTCGACCGGGCGCCTCACCGAGCTCTTCCTGCTGCTGTTTGCGGTGGGGATCGTGGTGTTGGCCTACGTCAACGTGGGCCTGGCCACCACCGGAACCATCCCCGCCAACCTGGTGGCCCAGTCGGTTGGCTTCGTGGTCATTACGCTCGCCTTCCACATGGTCATCCGGTGGAAGGCGCAGTATGCCGACCCGCTGCTGCTGCCGCTCGCGACGGTGCTCAACGGGCTCGGGTTGGTGATGATCCACCGGATTGACATCGGCCAAGGACGCGAGCTGGCCGACGGCGTGGCCACCCGACAGCTGATGTGGAGCGCGCTGGCCATGATGCTGGCGGCCGCCGTGCTGTTCTTTGTCCGCGACCACCGGATCCTTCGGCGCTACACCTACCTGGCGATGGCGGCCGGTTTTGCGCTGTTGCTGATGCCGTTGCTGCCGATCATCGGACACTCCGAAAACGGCTCTCGGTTGTGGATCAAGGTCGCCGGGTTCACGTTCCAGCCGGGTGAGATCGCCAAGATCGCGCTGACCATCTTCTTCGCGGGATATCTCGTGCAAACGCGTGATGCCCTCTCGCTCGTGGGCACCCGGATCATGGGCCTACAGTTGCCCCGCGGGCGTGACCTGGGGCCGCTCTTGGCCGCGTGGGGCCTGTCCGCCGTGATCTTGATCGCGCAACGTGACCTCGGCTCCTCGCTGCTCTTCTTCGGTCTGTTCGTCGCGATGCTCTATTTGGCCACTGAGCGAATCTCCTGGGTGATCATCGGGCTCTCGCTCTTCGCCGCTGGCTGCTACCTGGCGTGGATGCTTTTCGGCCACGTGCAGACCCGAGTGGACCTGTGGCTGGACCCCTTCAAGCCCGGTCTCAGCGACCAGGTCGCCAAGGGCCTGATGGGTATGGCACACGGCGGCATCCTCGGGACCGGCCTCGGCGAGGGATATCCGCAGGAGACGTACTTCGCGAACAGCGACTACATCATGGCCAGCTTCGGTGAAGAGCTAGGGATGGTCGGGCTGTTCGCGATGATCCTGCTCTATGCCCTGCTCGTCGAGCGCGGACTGCGCACGGCCATCGGGGCCCGCGAAGGCTTCGGCAAACTGCTCGCCGCCGGCCTGGCCTTCTCCATCGGGCTGCAATGCTTCGTGGTCATCGGCGGGATCACCCGGGTGATCCCGCTGACCGGCCTGACCACGCCGCTGCTGTCGGCCGGGGGGTCGTCGCTGATCGCGAACTGGATCATCATCGCGCTGTTACTGCGCATCTCCGATCACGCCCGGCGCCCGGAATCCGAGCGCGTCCCCGAGGCCGAGCACCCCGCCGAAGCCGAACTGCGAGCCAGCCGATGAACACACCGATTCGCCGACTGGCCCTGCTGGTCTTCGCGATGTTCGCTGCGTTGCTGCTGGCCACGACATACATCCAGTTCGTCCAGGCCGGCGAACTCGCCGATCGACCCAACAACCGCCGCACCCTGGTGGAAAACTACAGCCGCGACCGCGGGGCAATCCTGATCGACGGCACGGCCATCGCCCGCTCGGAGCAGACCGACGACGAGTTGAAGTGGATCCGCGCCTATCCGCAAGGGCGGTTGTATTCGCACGTCACCGGATATTTCTCGTTCATCTACGGGGCCAATGGCGGGCTCGAGCGGTCAAAAAACGCGCTGCTCTCCGGCACCGACGATTCGTTGTTCTATCGGCGGATCGTGGACCTGGTCACCGGCACCGCACCCAAGGGGGCGGCGATGGAGTTGACCATCGACCCGCAGGTCCAGCAGGCCGCCGAGAACGCGCTGGGCGATCGGCGTGGCGCGGTGGTGGCCCTGGACCCCGAAACGGGTGCCATCCTCGCGTTGGTCAGCCACCCGGCATACGACCCCAACGAACTGGCCTCGCACCGACTCGGCGCGGTCCAAGAGTCCTACGAGGCGCTCAACGCCGACTCCGGCCAACCGCTGATCAATCGAGCCATCGCCGGCGATCTCTATCCGCCCGGCTCCGTCTTCAAACTCGTGGTGGCCGCGACCGCGCTGGAATCTGGCGAATACGGCCCGGACTCACTGCTGGAGGGGCCGCAGCGATACACCCTGCCGGGGACGGAGACCGAGCTGCCGAACTTCGAAGGCGGCACGTGCGGGCCGAGCGACGAAGTCTCGCTGGCCGATTCGATCCGAGTCTCCTGCAACACCTCGATGGCGTGGCTGGCCGGGCGCCTCGGGGCGGCTGCCTTGAACGACCAAGCGGGCGCCTTCGGCTTCGGGCAGTCCGTCGAGGTGCCGATGCCGGTGACTCCGAGCGTATATCCGAGCGAACCGGACCCCGCGCAGCTGGCGCTGACCGGGATCGGCCAGTTCGAGGTGCGAGTGACTCCCATGCAGGTCGCGATGATCTCGGCCGCGATCGCCAACGAAGGCGTCCAGATGAACCCTTTCCTGGTCGAAAGTGCCCGCGACAGCGACCTCGACGTCATCGACGAAACCGACCCGGAGGAGTTCGCCACTCCGATCTCGCAGGACACGGCCAGCGAACTCTCGGACATGATGGTCAACGTCGTCAGCGATGGCTCCGGCAGCGCGGCAGCCATCCCCGGGGTGCAAGTTGCCGGCAAGACAGGCACCGCGGAATTCGGCACCGAGGGTGCTGCGCACGCCTGGTTCACCGGATTCGCACCGGCCGACGACCCCCAGATCGCGATGGCCGTTGTCGTGGAGAGCGCCAGCGGGGACTGGACAGGTGAGAGCGGCGGGCGGGTTGCCGCTCCGATCGGACGGGCCGTGTTGGAAGCAGGGATAAACCGATGAGCGACGACGAGACCACTGACTCCTCCTCCGGCGATGACGAGACCCGAGCCAGCGGAGCGAGTGCAGACCAAACCCGCGCGAGTGACTCAGGTCAGGGCGAGATTTCTCGACCGAGCACCGAGGAGGACTTCTCGGCACCTCGCGTGCTGGGCGGACGGTATGAGGTCGGCGAGCTGATTGGCCGCGGCGGGATGGCCGAGGTCCATCAGGGACACGACCTGCGCCTCGGCCGAGCCGTCGCAATCAAGATTCTGCGCAACGAATTGGCCCGGGACACCTCATTCTTGGCCCGCTTCCGCCGCGAGGCCCAGTCCGCGGCGGGGCTGAATCACCCGGCCATCGTGTCGGTCTACGACTCCGGCGAGCAGGAGGTCCGCGAGTCCGGCGGGGCACCGCTGCAGGTGCCGTACATCGTGATGGAGCGTGTCGAGGGTCGAACGCTGCGCGAGGTGCTCAACGACGAGTCGGTGCTGGATCCCGATGAGGCCGCTCGGGTCACCGGTGCCGTTTTGGCTGGTCTGGACTACGCCCACGAAAAAGGCATCGTCCACCGGGACATCAAGCCCGCCAACGTGATGGTCAGTCGTGGCGGAGCGGTCAAGGTGATGGACTTCGGCATCGCCCGCGCCCTGGCCGACACGGCGGCCACGATGACCCAGACCCAGTCTGTCTTGGGCACGGCGCGCTATCTGTCGCCCGAGCAAGCCCAAGGCAACCCCGTGGATGCACGCTCGGACCTGTATTCGACCGGTTGCCTGCTCTACGAACTGCTCAGCGGACGCACGCCGTTCCAAGGCGACCCGGTGTCCCTGGTCTATCAGCACTTGGGCGAGCCGCCCAAGCCTCCCTCGACGCACCAAAGCGATCTGCCCGAAGCGTTCGATGCCATCGCCCTGCACGCTCTGGCCAAGACGCCCGAAGGTCGATATCAGAGCGCCGCCGAGTTCCGCGACGACCTGATGGCGGCCCGGGCTGGACGACCGATCAGCAGCGCAGCCACGAAAACTTTGGCCCAAGCGCTCGGCACCGCAACAGGTGCCGCGGCGCGCATGGCGGCCGGCGGGCTGGCTGGTGGCGCGG
>JBGTGC010000203.1:0-4445 GCA_041746935.1 Dermatophilaceae bacterium | reverse complement strand
ACCCGCTCGGCGACCACCGCCCGGTCCGATGCCGGACCATCGGTCTCATCCAGCTCCAGCAGGATCCTGGACCGCGTGATCATCCGCGCCGGACGCCTCCCGCTGGTCACCACCTTGGTCAACCCCGCACGGTCAGCGGCGACAACGTGACGACGTGTTCCTTCGGCCTGGGCATCACCCTCACTCCTCCCGATCAAGTATTGATCAGGAAGAGCCACCAGAAATACCAACAAAATTAGGTGCGACACGCTACTAGTGGGTTTTGATGTGGATGATGGTCGCTGCCAACAGGACGCCGCCGAGGAAGGTGCGGTCGTGGTGTCGTACCGGGTAGCGATCCCGCGCCATTGCTTCAGCCGTAGGTAGCTACGTTCGACCGTGTTGCGCTTTTTGTACGTCTCGGCGTCGAAGCCCGGTGGTCTGCCGCCTCGGCTGCCTTTGGCTTGACGCTGGGCGATCTGGTCCGAGCGTTGCGGGATGGTGTGGGAGATCCTGCGGGATCGCAGCTGGTTTCGGGTCGAGGGGTGGGAGTACGCCTTGTCGGCGAGTAATCGAAATTGCCACGCCGCCACAGTTCCGGTTAGTGATCCAGCAGTGGCATTAGCTGTGGGTTGTCCCCGGCCTGACCGCCGGTCAACCGGACTTGAACCGTGGCCGTGACCCGATCTGCGAGGGTGTGGATCTTCGTTGAGAACCCACCACGTGAGCGGCCCAGACCATGATCAGCCGGCTCGGGCGGCGGATTCGTGTAGTTCGATAAAGCCCCCTTTGTGGCCCTCAGGCTGGCGGCGCCTTGCGCAGTGGCCGAGTCGTGGCGGGCACAGGCCGCGTGCTGATGTGCCCGCACCACCGTCGAGTCCACCGCTAGCAACCGCTCGACAGCGTCCTGCGTGCCCTCATCCGCCAGACCAGCATCCTGCACCGCGTCCATCATCTGCCGGTAAGTGCCATCCGTTGACCACCGAAAATGCCGCTTCCACACGGTCTTCCAGGGCCCGAACTCCTCGGGCACATCCCGCCACGGCGACCCGGTACGGTACCGCCAGCAAATGCCCTCCAGCATCTGCCGGTGATCGACCCGTGGCCCAGCGCCGTGATCGCCTTCTCGCTCAACTTCGGGGGGTATGCGGCGGGGATCATCCGGGCCGCCATCCTGTCCGTCCCGCGCGGGGAGTGGGAAGCGCCATACACGATTGGTATTTCGGATCATCGGGCGCTGTCGCGGGTGATCCTGCCGCAGGCGGCACGGGTGTCGGTGCCACCTCTCTCGAACACCGTTATTTCCTTGGTGAAGGACACGTCCCTGGCCTCCCTGATCTTGGTTACCGAGCTGTTCCGCGAAGCCCAGCAGATTGCGGTTTTCAGCCAGGAGTTCATGCTGCTCTACACCGAGGCTGCGGTGGTCTACTGGGTCTTCTGTCTCGTGCTGTCCAGTCGCCAGAACATCGTGGAGAGGAGGCTGGACCGGTATGTCGCACGCTGAGTCCGCGCGACCGCAGGGGTCCGCCCCAGGTGGCGTGCTGTTCGAGGCACGGAGTCTGAGCAAGAGCTTCGGCGACCTGCAGGTGTTGCGTTCGATCGACCTGACCGTGCGCAAGGGGACAGGTCACCGTCCTCATGGTGCCCAGTGGCTCCGGCAAGACGACGGTCCTGCGCTCCCTCAACGGTCTGGAGACCCCGGGCGGCGGGACCATCGACTTCGTCGGGGGCGCCGCGTGGACTTCTCCCGACCGCTGAAGAAGGCCGAGCGGCTGACCCTGCGGACCGATCGGCGATGGTCTTCCAGCAACACAACCTCTGCCCCCACCGCACGGTGCTGAGAACGTCATCGAGGTCCCGTCCAGGTGCAGCGGGTGCCGAAGGTCGATGCCCGGCCCAGGCCGAAGGGCTCCTGGCCCGGGTGGGTCTGTCGGACAAGCGGGACGTCCACCCGTTCCGGCTCTCCGGCGGCCAGCAGCAGCGGATCGGCATCGTCCTTGCATTGGCGCTGCGCCCCAGCCTGCTGCTCTTCGACGAGCCCAGCTCTGTCTGGATCCCGAGCTCGTCAGGGAGGTGCTCGGCGTCATCAAGGAACTAGCCGACGAGGGGTGGACGATGGTGGTCGTCACCCACCAGGTCAGCTTCGCGCGGGCCGTCGCCGACGAGGTCGTTTTCATGGATGGCGGCGTGGTCGTGGAACGCTCGGCGCCTCGGGACATGTTCAGCAACCCGCGTCCCGAGCGGACCCGGCGATTCCTGGACCGCATCCTGAACCCACTGGGTGACTGAACGTCCGGCCCTGGGCGGGGGATACCCGACCTGTGATGGTCCCGGCGTTGCCAGTGAAGAGTTCCGCCAAGGGTCCTTGGTGCCGTGGTCAAGAACGCCATCAACGAATGGCGGCCAACCCGCGCTTGAATGCGAAGGCTCCGCATGGGGCAAGCCGCGCCATCACCGCATTGTCTGTAGGGCAGGGCTTGCCGGGCGTTCATGGACACGAGACATCCTCGAAGTGACATGGGTTCGTGGCACAGCAAGGATGAGCTCATGGACTATCGAACCCTGGGGCGCAGCGGATGTGCCGTCTCCACCTTCACGCTTGGCACCATGACCTTCGGCAGCGAGACCGATGAGGCGGGGTCGCATGCTCAGCTGGACGGCTTCCTCGAGGCGGGCGGCAACCTGGTCGACACCGCGGACGTGTATAGCAGCGGTGTCTCCGAGGAGATCATCGGGCGATGGCTGGCCCAAGCCTCGCCCGAGGTGCGTGACCGGGTGGTGCTGGCCACTAAGGGCCGGTTCCCAATGGGCGAGGACGTCAACGACGTAGGCCTGTCTCGGCGGCACCTGCAGCGGGCCTTGGAGGACTCGCTGTGCCGGCTCGGGGTCGACTGCATTGACCTGTACCAGGTTCACGCTTGGGATCCGATGACCCCGCTGGAGGAGACTCTGGACACTCTGGACGGTTTCGTCCGGGCCGGTACGGTCCGCTATGTCGGCTTGTCCAATTGCACCGGTTGGCAGGTGCAAAAGGTCGTGGCGATGACCCGCGAGCGTGGGTTGCAGTCGCCGGCTACGCTGCAGCCGCAGTACAACCTGCTGACTCGTGAGCTGGAGTGGGAGGTCGTGCCCTCCTGTCTCGACGCGGGTCTGGGGTTGTTGACCTGGTCGCCCCTGGCCGGTGGCTGGTTGACGGGGAAGTATGCACAAGAGCAACGACCCACTGGCATCACCCGTCTCGGGGAGGACCCGGACCGCGGGATGGAGGCCTACGATCGCCGCTCGTCTTCGCAGCGCACCTGGGATGTGGTGGACGCGCTGCGGGAGGTGGCCGACGCGCGCGGCATACCGATGGCCCAGGTCGCCCTGGCCTGGTTGGTCGACCGGCCGGCCGTCACCTCGGTCATCCTCGGGGCCCGCACGCTGGAGCAGCTGACCGGCAACCTGGCGGCCGCAGACGTGCATCTGGACGACGCAGAGGTCGACTCGCTGGACCGGGCCAGCAATCCCGGGGCCGGGGAGTATCCCTACGGCCCCCTCGCCCTGCAGCAGCGCGACCGGAGCCTGTCGAGCGACGTCTAGTCCCATGCAAAGTCATTGGGGTATGCCGCAGCGTGCTGGCCCCCTTGCGCTCACTCAATTCGCAATCTGTGGTGCCCGATAGCGGGCCGAGGGCAGCGCCAGGACTGTGGCGGTCCTCGCCTCATCGAGGGCGGAGTCGAGCTGTCGCAGCATGCGGTGGGCGTACTCCAGAGGCGTTGGCCCGGGCTCGGTCAACACGAGTGTGCGTGTCGTGGACTATTGGGGTCCACCGTGGTTCGCACACGGTTCTTCGAGTTCGGTACTTCTTCGGGGAGTTGGTGGCTCCCGTGATGGTGTCCGCGCAATCACCATATCAGGAGCAATCCCGTGAACTCCTGGCCGCCCGGTCGGGGTTTGGACGGACATGAAGCTGGTGAGGGAGCGCAGCGGCGACGCGCTGGTCACAGGCCTCGAAGTCGAGGGGCTGCGGGAGGCTGTCGAGACCAGCGTCAGCGCGCGTGAGGACGTGTGAGGACGCGTGAGGTCGCCGAGCTACGTGGATCTGGACCCTGAGCTGGTGACCGCCCGGGTCAACCAGCTGCAGCTGGTGGCTGCTGCCCCGTAGTCGAGGCGTAGACGACGCGGTTGTCCTCGTAGGACTGGGCGAGGGAGTCCCACGGGCCGGTACAGGTGATCAGGCGAAGGCTGTCCTGTGCGGTGGCGCCGAACATCTGGGGGGTCGGGAAGTCCCCCTTGGGGTAGTCGGCGACCTCCGTGACCTCGTAGGTGACCACGACACCGTCGTCGCGCTCGACGTCGACCGTGTCGCCGGGTCGCAGTTCGGTCAGCCGGAAGAACACGGCGGGACCGGTGTCGGAGTCGACGTGACCGGCCAGGACCGTCGGGCCGTAGCCGCCGGGGCGTCCTGCGCCGGTGAACCAGCC
>JBGTGC010000202.1:0-9797 GCA_041746935.1 Dermatophilaceae bacterium | reverse complement strand
GGCATACGGCCCCGCGCTGACCGACGTGGTCGTGCTCGGCCCGGACGGTCGCGTGTTCGTGACCGGCCCCGACGTGGTGCGCTCGGTCACCGGTGAAAACGTCGACGCACTTCGTCTTGGCGGTCCCGAGCCGCACGGCCGCCGATCTGGCGTGGTGCACGTCGTGACGGAAACCACCGATGATGCCTACGAGCAGGGCCGCCTATTGTGCTCGCTGCTGGCCGATCAGGGCGAGTTGCTGCTGAAGAAGGTCAAGAACCGTGACCTGGCCTCGACTTTCCCGGAGTCAGCCAAGCGGGCCTACGACGTGCACCCGCTGATCACCAACGTGCTCGACAAGAACAGCGCTTCGGTGGAGTTGTTCCCCCGCTGGGCGCCCAACATCGTGACCACGCTGGGACGCTTCGGCGATCGCACCGTGGGAGTCATCGCAAACAACCCGATGCGTCTGGGCGGATGTTTGGATTCGATCTCCGCCGAGAAGGCCTCCCGCTTTGTCCGGATGTGTGACGCTTTCGGGGTGCCGCTGATCGTGCTTGTGGACGTGCCCGGATACCTGCCGGGGGTCGGTCAGGAGTGGGACGGCGTCGTTCGACGTGGTGCCAAACTGCTGCACGCCTTCGCCGAAGCAGTCGTGCCTCGGGTGACGCTGGTGACCCGCAAAACTTACGGCGGTGCCTACATCGCGATGAATGCACGCTCCCTGGGAGCTTCCCGAGTGTTCGCCTGGCCCACAGCGGAAATCGCGGTCATGGGCCACGTCGCCGCTATCCGCATCCTGCACCGACGCAAGCTGGCGGAGGTGCCCGCTGAGGATCGTGCCAGGGTGGAAAACGAGATTGCCGCCGAGCACGCCCAGTTGACGGGTGGGTTGTCCCGCGCCGTGGAGATCGGGGTGATCGATGAGGTCGTCGAGCCCAAGAAGACGCGCATCGCTCTGGCGCACGCGATCTTGGATGCCCCCCAGCGTCGAGGGCGGCACGGCAACATCCCGCTATAGGAGCCCGCGCTGATGCACATCTTGCGGATCGCGAACTTCGTCAGCCCCACGTCCGGCGGCATCAAGACGGCGCTGCGTGAGTGGGGCGAGGTGTATGTCGCCCGCGGCCACCGGGTATCACTGATCATTCCCGAGGACGGCATCAACCCTTATCTCACGCAAGTGGCGCAGGGCATGGTCTATCGAGTGCCGGCGCGGGCGGTGCCTCGGACGGGATATTCGCTGATCTGGAGTCGAGTCGGCCTGTCGTCCCTGATGGCCTCGATCCGGCCCGACAGCATCGAGGTCAGCGACCGATCAACCCTGCGGTGGACTGGTCGCTGGGCCTCGCGGCACGACCCACGGATCGGGTCGGTCATGATCAGCCACGAGCACATGAGCGGGATCATGGATCGTCGTACTCCCCTGCCGCCGCGGGCGGCCCACAGCATCGCGGATGCCGTCAACCGCCGCTCGGCCCGCGCCTACAACGCGATCGTGTGCCCCAGCCGCTTCGCTGCGGAGGAGTTCCAGCGTGCCGGCATCGATGCTCAGGTCGTTCCTCTGGGGGTCGACCTGGACACCTTCGCTCCCCACCGCAGTCCGGACCCGCTGCCTGGACGCGCACTTCACGTCATCCATTGTGGTCGGCTGTCGAGTGAGAAGAACCCGGGTCTGTCTATCGAGACCCTTCGCGCATTGCGTTCTCGCGGCCTCGACGTCCAGATGACGGTCTTGGGCCACGGACCGATGCGCGAGGCGTTGGTGACCAAGGCTCGCGGTTTGCCCGTGACGTTTTATCCCTACATCAGCGGCCGCCGAGAGTTGGCTGAGGTGATGAACACCGCTGACGTGGCGATTGCCCCCGGGCCGGTGGAGACCTTTGGCCTCGCCGCGCTTGAAGCCTTGGCCTGTGGCGTGCCTACAGTCTGTCCGGGGCAAGGAGCCTTAGGTGAGGTCATCGGTGACGGCGGTGTGGTCGCGCCCTCGACCCCTCAAGCCTTCGCCGACGGCGTTCAGGCTCTCATTGAGCGACCGCACGCACGAGCCCTGGCCCGAGCGCAGGCCGAGCGCTTCACCTGGGGCGCGTCAGCGGATCGGATGTTGGCCATCCACCAGGGAGTCGTTCACCAACCACCGCGCTAGGGCCGTCTCGAGATCAACTGACCTTGTGCAACCACTTCACCGGAGCGTCCTCACCGGCATACCGGAAGTGCTCCAGCTCGGTGTCCCAGGCCGAACCGAGGCACCGGTCGACTTCGGCCACAAACACGGCCGCGACCCCACCCGCCTCGGCGACGATCGTGCGCAGGCGGTCCTCGTTGACGACGATGTCGCCGTCAGCAGAGAGCCGAGCGTGGTGTATGCCGAGGGCAGGGGTGTGCGTCCACCGTGCGCCGTCGGATCCTCGGCTGGCTTCCTCGACAACCTCATAACGAAGGCCGTCCCAACCGCGCATCGCGCTGGCGAGATGAGCACCCGTGCCGGCGTCGCCGGTCCAGGAGAATTCGGTGCGCATGGCCCCTGGTTGCGCGGGTTGCGGGGTCCAGTCGAGCGCGACTCGGGTGTCGAGGACACCTTCGAGCGCCCAACCGATGTGCGGGCATAGAGCAGTTGGGGTGGAGTGAATGAACACCACCCCGCGGGTTGTGACACGCGGCATCACAGCGGACATCCGAGCCTCCTAATGACGAGGGACGTCTTCCCCAACGACCTCGTGGCGGCTCCGACAACGCTATGCGCGGACCAACTGCTCTTCAGATATAACGTGCTTGACGATACCTTGCCACACGTGCCACAGCAGTCACAAGAGTTTCACCACTCGACGGTGACCGTCTCGCCGCCGTACCCGCTGATCTGATCGCGGCCTTCGATGGTCAATTCGGTGGTTCCCTCAGGAATCTCAACCCCGCTCTGGGTCCTGGTGAACGGCTGCTCCGAGGCGTGATCGTGAGCCAATGTGTGCTCCCCCAACACCGTGCCGTCCTGGTCCAGCACCCGCCACCCGTCGGCATACCGCTCCGGGCTGTCGTAGGGCGATGACACGGTGACGGCGAACGAGGCCGACTCATCGCCCTCGCGGGTCACGTCCACGGACACGATGTCGGGGAACAGTTCTTCGCTGGCACCTTCGTCGGCCGCAGTTTCTTCCTGGTTCGTCTCCCCTTGCGCGGCAGAGCCATTGGGACTGGCACCGGTCGTTGTCGCCTCTTGCGAGCAGCCTGCCAGGACCGCGATCGTGAGCGCTGTCGCGAGCGCTGCGGCGATGCGGGGCCATCCGGTGAGCGTCGACATACCGAGCAGTCGACCACAACCACCTGAGCGTCCCCTCACGGCGTGCGTCCGACCCACTAGGCTCGGGCCCAGACTCAGCGCGATCGCAGCACGACGACTTCAGCCGAACTCCCGAGGAGCATGTCGATGACCGAATCCAGCACCCAGTCCCCCACCGCCGGAACAGGCACCACCGCTCCCACCGCCCAGGTCGGCGTGGTCGGGCTGGCGGTGATGGGGCTCAACCTGGCCCGAAACTTCGCCAGTCGTGACTACACGGTCGCGCTCTACAACCGCACGACTGCGCGCACCGACGCCATGATGGAAGAGTTCGGCGACACCGGGAAGTTCGTCCCGGCCACTGAGATCGAAGACTTCGTGGCCAGCCTGGAGAGGCCGCGCCGCATCGTCATGATGGTCCAGGCCGGCGGGCCGACCGACACCACGATCGAGAGCTTGCTGCCGCACCTCGAGGAGGGCGACATCCTCGTCGACGGCGGGAACGCGCACTTCCCCGACACGCGCAGGCGAGAAGCGGCACTCAAGGAGGTCGGCATCCTCTTCGTGGGCGCGGGTATCTCGGGCGGTGAGGAAGGCGCGCTCAAGGGCCCGTCGATCATGCCCGGTGGCCCCGCCAAGTCTTACGAAGCCCTCGGCCCGATGCTGGAGAGCATCGCCGCCCAGGTCGACGGGGTGCCGTGTTGTACCCACGTTGGGCCCGACGGCGCGGGGCACTTCGTGAAGATGGTGCACAACGGCATCGAGTATGCCGACATGCAGTTGATCGCCGAGGCGTACGCCCTGCTCCGGGAGGGTTTGGGTGCCAGCCCAGCAGAGATCGGGGCGATCTTCGCGGACTGGAACGAAGGCGACCTCGGCTCGTTCCTGATTGAGATCACCGCTGAGGTGTTGGCGCAGGTCGATGCCGACACCGGCAAACCTCTCGTCGACGTGCTCGTGGACCAAGCGAGCCAGAAGGGCACCGGACGCTGGACCGTGCAAAACGCCCTCGACCTCGGGGTGCCGATCACCGGGATCGCGGAGGCCACTTTTGCTCGCGCCCTGTCCAGCTCGGGGCCGCAGCGCGAAGCGGCGTTGGGGGTCCTCCCGGCGCAGGCCGACACGTTCGCCGTCGAGGATCGTGACGCGTTTATCGAGGGGGTCCGTCAGGCGTTGTATGCGTCAAAGGTGGTCGCCTACTCCCAAGGCTTCGATCAGATCGCCGCGGCGAGCGCCGAATACGACTGGGATATCGACCGGGGTGCCATGGCGCGAATCTGGCGCGGCGGCTGCATCATCCGCGCGGTCTTCCTGAACCGGATCACCGAGGCCTACGAGCGTCAGCCTGACTTGCCGTTGTTGCTGGCTGACCCGTTCTTCACCGACGTGATGGACGAAGGCTTGCCTGCATGGCGCAAGATCGTGGCCCAGGCTGCCCTCAACGGGGTTCCGACCCCTGTGTTCGCCTCTTCGCTCAGCTATTACGACGGGCTGCGCTCCGAGCGCCTGCCGGCCGCGTTGATCCAAGGACAACGAGACTTCTTCGGGGCACACACCTACAAGCGGACCGACCGCGAAGGTTCGTTCCACACCCTCTGGTCCGGGGACCGCTCGCAGGTCGAGGGGTGAGCGGCCACACGGCCGATCACTCCGGGAGTGTCACGGTCGGCAGCTGATGAACGAGGCGCCATCCGAGGCGAGCGGCGGCATACGGCGGCGACAGATATTCCTGCAACAGGGTCACCCGTGATTCGCGCATGGCCCGGGCGGTTGACGGACCGACATAGCGGATATGCCACGGTTCATAGACATAGCCCGTTTGCTCCTCAGCTCCTTTGGGATACGAGACCACAAATCCGAAGCGGAAGGCGTTCGCGGCGACCCACCGTCCTGGAACACTCGTGCCGAAGCACCGATCGAGATAACACTCACCCTCCGCGCCGTCCAGGTCGACGGCCAATCCCGTCTGATGCTCGCTGTGCCCCGGGCGGGCGCTGCTGACCCGCGCCTTCGAGCGCCCCAGGGTGCGCACCCACGATCGATAGGTGTCGCCCTGGGTGGCGTAGGAACGAAAGCCGCTGATCACCCGCAGATGGACGTCATCCCGGTCGGCGGCAGCAAACAGGCCTTCGAGCTGCTCGACGACTTCGGCGCGCAACTGGTATGCCGAGTCTCGCCACTGAACCAAGTCCGGTGGCGCATAATCCACAGGTCGCAGTGGATCTTCCTTCGTGACCACCGCCAGCAGATGCTCACGATCGCTCCTCTCCAGATCCGTCCGCGGGATGTCGCGCGCAGGTAGGCCGGATGCAACGTGCGGAGACAGGGCAGGCACCAGCGCGGCGGAGGCAGCAGCTATGAGACGTCTGCGACTGAACACCACCATGTGTCCAGCATCTCAGGTGGCGACCGCTGAGTCGATGTCCTCATGGAGGCATCGGGGCTGGGGTCGCACGATGTGACGCGGGCCGTGGAGCCGATGGGGGCTGGCAGATCGTGGGCGGCGGCGAAATCATGGGCACCGCCGGTGACTCCTGGTGACCAGGCCCTCACAAGCCTGCCCGACGGGGACTTCGGCAAATCCTAGGATCAGGGAGTCGAGCTGCCCGGCATCGCCGCCGGGTCATGGGCAAGAGGACCGCTGGGGGTGCCTGCTCTGCTGACTTCGCGGACGGAAGACTGCAAAAACGCCTGTGGGGAGGGCTCGTCACGTCACAGCCGCGGACAATGGCGGTTATGACGAATCTCATCGAGAGTTGCTGGTTGTTCACCCTGGCCGTGACCGTGGCGCAGGTCGACTTCCTCGACCCGGCGGCGGATGGCCCGCACGCCCGCAAGGGGGGTGAGGGGGGTGAGGCTGGAGATCCGGCTGCTCGAGACCGACGCTGGGGGGTCGATCTACGCTTCCCCTGCCGTCACTATGTCACCGGGCTTGTGCCGGATCGACCTGCTCGAGTCAGCCCCAGGAGCGGCGGATCGGATGCACTGGCACCCCGTGATGGCAGCGGGTGAACCGGGGGTGCGTACCTACGATCCCTCGATGTCCGCCGACCCAGCGGGCTGGTTGTCCGGTCGACTCCACGAGGTCCAAGTCCTCCTGAAGCAATCCGGGGTGCCGGACGTGGGGCGTCACCGGCGGGCGGCCCTTGAGATTGAGGAGGCATGCGAGCAGATCGTCGAAGCTGCCCGCGCAGGGCTGGACTGGGCACGGGAACCGTGGCCAACGGTCGACTGGGACGGTCGACTGGGACGGTCGCGGGATGGCCGTCCAGCGCGATGGGCCCAGCGGTCCTTTGAACCCACGGCCGACGGGTTACAAGTCCAGAACATGCCGTCGTGGCGTGTCGTGGCTCGATCTGATCGTGCTCGCCGGTCTCGCCTGGAAACCCGAGGATCCTGACTGATCGCATCCATGCCCGGACGGCAGCACGCGAGGTGTGAGTATCAGCAACCGCTGGCGGACAACCCGGTCTGTCCCTACAGTGAAGGGAGCTTAAGGCGGGATGTGTCGATGCACGAGTTGTCCATCGCTGAGGCCGTCGTCGACATGGTGCTGGAGCGCACCGGTGGACGATCGGTTACCTTGGTGCGGCTCCGGGTCGGCCGGCTCGCCGGGGTGGTCACTGAGTCCTTGGAGTTCTGCTTCGAACTCGCCACGGCCGGGACTCGGCTCGAAGGGGCTACTTTGCTGATCGACCAACCGGCCGGAGCGGCCCACTGCCGCAGCTGCAGCGAGGACTTCGAGCTGATTGACCTGATCCTGCTCTGCCCGTGCGGAAGCGCAGATGTCGAGGTGATCACGGGACGAGAGCTCTCGGTGTCCTCAGTGCGGATGCGGGAGTAGTGATGTGCACCTCCTGCGGTTGTGCGACCGGTGAGATCCGGGTCGAAAATGATCATAAACACGACCACGCACACGTAGACCCCCAGCCCGGTCCCCATCTTCTTGATCGGCACGACGCCCATCAGGTCGACGCCGACCGCCAATTGCGAACCCACACCCTGGACCTCGAAGAGCGGATTCTGGCCAAGAATGACCTGCTGGCGCAGCGCAACCGCCTTACGCTGGCCGAGCGGGGAATCGCTGCGGTCAACCTGATGAGCTCCCCGGGAGCCGGGAAGACCTCACTGCTGGAGCGCACCCTGCGCGACGACCGCATCGGACGTCCCATCAGTGTGATCGAGGGCGACCAGGAGACTGCCTACGACGCCGAGCGAATCCGTGCTGCAGGAGCCCGGGCCGTCCAGATCAACACCGGCTCGGGCTGTCACCTCGACGCGACCATGGTCGCGCACGGGCTGAATGTCCTGGCCCCGGACCCGGGCAGCCTGGTCGTCCTGGAGAACGTCGGCAACTTGGTCTGCCCCGCCTTGTTCGATCTCGGCGAGCAGGCCAAGGTCGTGATTATCTCGGTCACCGAGGGCGACGACAAGCCGCTGAAGTATCCGCACATGTTCGCCGCTGCGGATCTGGTCGTCGTCAATAAAACCGACCTGCTGCCCTACGTCGACTTCGACGTCGACCGGCTGACCGCCGATGCGCGCAGGCTCAACCCAGGCGTGACCGTCCTGCCACTGTCCGTCCGCGACGGCTCTCGGCTTCAAACCTGGTACGACTGGCTCAAAACTCTCTGAGTAGGGAAGTCTTGCCTCTTGACAGCCGAGGCGAACGGGAGCATGTTAAGAGTCTGGGTTTGCGTAAGTGGGCCGAACATCTCGGGCCCCCGGAATTCGGCGGGACTACGCGTGCGGTCTCGCCAGGAATGAGGCGAAGATGCCCACAGCCGAGGCAAAGAAGGCCGAGGATTCCCTGATTCACGTGCTGTGGATCAACGCCGGACTCAGTTGCGACGGGGATTCCGTGGCACTGACCGCCGCGACGCAGCCCAGCATCGAGGAGATCGCCCTCGGTGCCCTGCCGGGCCTGCCCCAGGTGGCCGTGCACTGGCCGCTGATCGACTTCGAGTGCGGTCCGACCGGTGGGGTCGATGACTTCTTGGAGTGGTTCCGCAAAGCAGATCGTGGGGAGTTGGAGCCGTTCGTGCTTGTCGTCGAGGGCTCGATCCCCAACGAGAAGTTGCACGACGAGGGCTACTGGTCCGGCTTCGGCAACGACCCGGACACCGACCAACCCATCACCACAAGTGAGTGGCTGGACCGGCTGGCCCCCAAGGCGACGGCGATCGTCGCCGTCGGCACCTGCGCGACCTACGGCGGGATCCACGCCATGGCCGGCAACCCCACCGGCGCGATGGGGGTGCCGGACTACCTCGGCTGGGACTGGACCTCCAAGGCCGACATCCCGATCGTGTGCGTTCCCGGGTGTCCGATCCAGCCGGACAACCTGTCCGAGACGCTGACCTACCTGCTCTACATGGCCACCGACCAGGCGCCGATGATCCCCCTCGACGAGGCGCTGCGGCCCACCTGGCTGTTTGGACAAACTGTGCACGAGGGGTGCGACCGCGCGGGCTACTACGAGCAGGCCGACTTCGCAGAGGAGTACGGCTCCCCCAAGTGCATCGTCAAACTCGGCTGCTGGGGGCCCGTGGTCAAGTGCAACGTGCCCAAGCGCGGCTGGATGAACGGCATCGGCGGCTGCCCCAACGTCGGCGGCATCTGCATCGGCTGCACGATGCCAGGCTTCCCGGACAAGTTCATGCCGTTCATGGACGAGCCGCCCGGCGGCAAGTTGTCCACCACGGCCGTCGGGCCATACGGCAAGACCATCCGCAAGTTGCGCGGCATCACCTCGCGCACCCTGGACAAGGAACCGAAGTGGCGCCACTCTCGCGCCGAGCTCACCACCGGTGCCACCAGGACCTGGTAGGGACCCAACCCTTAGACCGACCCGACACAGAGAGGCGGCGTCATGACTTCGATCCCCAAGCCCAGCACTAAGCTCGAAGACTCGGACGGTCTTGTGGAGATGGCCTGGGACCCCATCACCCGGATCGTCGGCAGCCTCGGGATCTACACCAAGATCGACTTCAAGCAGAAGGTCGTCGCCGAGTGCCACAGCACGAGTTCGATCTTCCGCGGCTACTCGATCTTCATGAAGGGCAAGGACCCGCGCGACGCGCACTTCATCACCAGCCGGATCTGCGGGATCTGCGGGGACAACCACGCCACCTGCTCGTGCTACGCCCAGAACATGGCCTACGGCGTCAAGCCCCCGCACCTGGGTGAGTGGATCGTCAACCTCGGTGAGGCCGCCGAATACATGTTCGACCACAACATCTACCAGGAGAATCTCGTCGGGGTGGACTACTGCGAGCGGATGGTCGCCGAGACCAACCCGGGGGTTCTGGAGCAGGCCAACCACACCGAGGCAACGCACGCCGGCGACCACGGCTACCGCACCATCGGCGACATCATGCGCTCGCTCAACCCGTTTACCGGCGAGTTCTACCGCGAGGCCCTGCAGGTCAGCCGGATGACCCGGGAGATGTTCTGCCTGATGGAGGGCCGACACGTGCACCCCTCCACCCTCTATCCCGGCGGGGTGGGCACCGTGGCCACCATCCAACTGATGACCGACTAT
>JBGTGC010000201.1:0-8202 GCA_041746935.1 Dermatophilaceae bacterium | reverse complement strand
CTGCCAGTCGCCGAGGCCACGGGAGTCGTCGCGGCGTCCGGTGAACCAGCCGTCGTCCAGCACCAGACGCTCGGCCCCGATCCGGGCGGCCGCGTCCACGAGGGCGTTGACTCGGTCGGGGTCGTGGTCGAAATACAGCGCCTCCCACGAGTTGACCGTGACCGGCCTGGGGGTATGCGGGTGGCTCGGCCGCTGACGGACGTAGCCGTGGATGGCCTCGCTCAACCCGTCCAAGCCTCGTCGGGAGCGGGCAAAGATCACTGGCGGCGCGGCATACGACTCGCCTTGCGCCAAGCGGATCTCACCGGCCCGCAACAGCTCGCCACCGCCGATGATGGCGGTATGCCGTCCGGCACCTTCAGGTAGTTGGTCGACCAGATGGACGTGATCCCCGCTCCAGGCGACGTGAACCGCAGAGACCTCTCCGTGGCGGAACGAAAAACTCTGCTCGCCGGCCATCATCAGCAACGTGGCGTCGTGCCCGGTGCGGCCTCGGCGCGACTCGCGGATCCGACCACCGTGCTGCAAGGCAAGTCGTTGAGGGTGCCGTTCACGACACCACCGACCGGTGAGGTCCAGGATCTCCCGCGCGGTGGAGGGCAGGGGCATCAGCGCGAGCAACTCGTGGACGTCGAGCACGTCCTCCACAGTGTTGGTGATGGTGTGGCGCAGGGTGAGCACACCGTGGGTGTCGATCGCGAGCATGCAGGACCAGTCCATCCCGGCCACCTCGTCGCTGGCACGCACCGCCAACTCGCTGGGGCCGGCCTTGCTGCCGGTCAGGCTCACGTCGACATCGGCAAACCGGGTGACCACCGATCGCCCCGCTCGGTGCGCCGAGAGGCTCGGTCGGCCCGAGAAACCGTCGGTCTCACTCGGTAGCAGCGTCAAGGGCCAGACTTCGTCCAGACCGCTCTGCGGCAGGGCGGGATCACCCGCGCGCAACAAGTCAGCCGCGTGGGCGATGTTGCCCAGGTCTGCGCCCCAGTGCACGACCTCGGGCAGCCCATCGGGGCGGCGCTGCAGAATCACACTGCTGCCACCGCCCCGAAGGACCACGAGACCGTCGGGACGCCGCGCACCGGCATCCACGTCGGTCATCCCTTGTCGGCTCCCAGCGTGAGCCCAGAAACGAACTGCTTCTGCAGCACCAAAAACACGACGATCGTGGGAACAGCGACCAGGATCGACCCTGCGCTGAGCAGGTTGTAGTCGGTGAAGAACTGGCCGCGCAGATTCTGCAAACCGGAGGTGATCGGGAACTTCTCACCACTGTTCAGGAAAGCCACCGCCCAGAAGAAGTCGTTGTAGATCCAGGTTACCTGCAGCACCGCTAGCGCGGCCAGCGGTGGGCGACACAGCGGCAACACGACCTGCCAGTACTGCCGCCAGACGCTGGCTCCGTCGACGAGAGATGCGTCGGTCAGCGACTGGGGCAGAGCTTTCATGAAATTGCTCAGTACGAATGTGCAGAAGCCCGTTTGGAAGGCCACGTGGACCAGGATGACCGAGAGATAACTATCCAGCAGGTTGACCTCGCGGAAGAATCGGAACAGCGGGATGAGCAACGACTGCTGAGGCAGCAGGTTCGCCGCGGTGAACAGGATCAGCATCGGTAGGTTGAACCAGAAGCTGAATCGCGCCAGCACGAAGGCTGCCATGGTGGAGAAGAACAAAGTGAAGATGACTGCCGGGATGGTGATGATCGCCGAGTTCAGGAAGAGTTGGCCGAAGTCGCCGCTGGTCCAGGCTTCGGTGTAGTTCGACGTGGTGAACCCACCGAAGGAGACGTAGCCGTTGGCTGCGGTGTAGTCGTAGTCCCGGAACGAGTTGTAGAGAGCCCAGGCCACCGGGAACAGCCAGCTGAGCGCCATGACGGTCAGGAAGACGTAGAGCACCACCCGGGAGGGCGTGATGCTCCGCTTCTTGGGGGCCGCGTGCGCGGGTGTCCCCGAGGAGGACGATTCGGCCGGGTTGCTCGCAGTGGTGGCAGCGTCGGTGCTCATTCGGAGGCATCCTCACGGTAGATCGAGATCATGTAGACCACGATGAAGACGAGACTGATGACCAACAGGATGGTGGCGATGGCCGAGCCGAATCCGACCCGTGAGGCCTCACCGATGACGTTGGAGACCACCAAGGTGCTGAGCAGCTCCAGCCCGTTGGTCCCTTTGTTGATCACATAGACAATGTCGAAGGCTCGCAACCCCTCGATGACGGTGATCACCAGCACCACCACGTTGATCGGCCGCATAGCCGGCAGGATCACGCTGAAGAAGGTGCGCACCTCACCGGCACCGTCCATCGAGGCCGCTTCCCGCAACGCGGGGTCGATGCCCTTCAGGCCGGCTAAGTAGAGCAGCATGATGTAGCCGACATGTCGCCACGAGGCAGCGACGAGGACCGCATAGATGTTGATGTCAGCGTTGCCCAGCCAGTCGATGCGGGCCGACCCGTCAAGGCCGAGCATGGCGTTGAGCAACCCCTGATCGCGGCTGTAGATGAGCTGCCAGATGAAGCCGATCAGGGCCAGCGACAGGACCACCGGAAGGTAGAGCGCGCTCTGGTAGAACACCGTGCCCCGCACCTCGCGGTCCAACAGCGTGGCCAAGAAGATCCCCAGTGGCGTCGCGATGAAGAAGAACACGGCGAGCCACAGCAGGTTGTTGGTCATCGCGGGGACGAACGGCGGATAGATCGTCACGAGGTCGGTATAGTTCTGCAGCCCGACCCACTGGATGTCGCTGATCGGACCGATCCCGTTCCACTTCGTGAAGGACAGCAGCACACTGATCAGCGCCGGGATCCAGACCAGGCCAAGCACGAAGATCGCCGGTATGCCGACCATGAGCCCCAGCACGGTGCGGTCTTTGCCGGTCAGTAGCTGGAGCTTCTTGTTCTCCGGTGGAGCAGCCGAAGAGCGGTCGTCGGTGTCGGTGCGGGGTTGCGATGCGGTAGCCATTGCGAACTCCTAGGGTCAGTTCTGGGGAAAGATGGAGTCGGCCTGCGCCTGGATGGACGACGTCACTTCGGAGATGTTTTTCGGATCAGCCAGGAACCGCTTGAGCTCGGGAATCATCACCGTCGCGGCGAAGTCCGGGCGCGTGTCCCGATCCATGAACTGCGAGATGTTGGCGGCATTGGTCACCAGGGCGGCCGACTTGCGTTGCAGCTTGTCGTAGCTGCTGGTGTCGGTCTCCTGGTGGGCAGCGATCTGCGCGTCGATCGCTACGTAGGTGCTGGCCGCCTCCGCGGTGCCCAGGAATTTCAACAGGTCCTTGGCTTTGCTCTCGTTGACGGGGTCCGCACGCATCATGAAACCGTCGATCGGTGCTTCGATGGCGTCTGCGCCGACGGAAGGGTCGATCTGCGGGAAGTTGAAGAAGTCCAGGTCCTCGCGATCTTCTCCCTCGGCGAACTGTTGGTTGATGAACAGGCCCATCAGGATCATCCCGCTCTTGCCCTGCTGCATCGACTGGGCGGCCGTCTGCCAGGTGCGCCCCAACGGGCTCTCCTGGTGGTATGGCAACAGACCCGCCCAGGTGTCGAAAACGGCCCGGACCTCTTCGCTGTCCCAGCGGCGCTCGCCATCCATCAGCTCGACGTGGAACTGGTAACCGTGCATGCGCATGTTGAGGTAGTCGAAGGTGCCCATCTGGGGCCAACCGTCGGAGGCCCCGAAGGCGATGGGGATCAGCCCGTCCTTCTGCATGTCCTGGCACAGGGCCACGAACTCATCCATGGTTTTCGGAGGGGTGTATCCGCCCTTTTCGAAGACGCTCGGCCGGTAGAACACGGCCCAGGGGTAGTAGTAGAACGGAAGGAAGATCTGTTGGCCGGCATCGTTGGTGGAGGCCTTCTTGAACGCATCGCTGAACCCGTTGCCGACCTGCTCCCAGACGTCGCTGATCTCACCGACCAGGCCGTTCTCGTAGAAGAAGCGCCCGCGGTAGCCAGCGAACCACTGGAAGACATCGTCGGGCTTGCCCTGCAGATAGGAGTTGATCTGTTCCTGCCAGGTGTTGGGATCCGTGGCGTTGATGTCGACTGTGATCCCCGACTTCTGTTCGTAGAGGGCCAGGGTCGCTTCCAGGGCCTTTCGGGGCACGTCCTCAGTTGCTCGCGATCCGATGGTGATCTGGTTCGGATCGGTCGAGCCACACGCGCCCAGCGTGGCCAGGGCTCCAGCACCGGCCAGCCCGTGCAACAAGGAGCGCCGGGAGAAGGGAGTTTGCAGGCCTTGATTCCGGCGCGCCAGCTGGGTCGGAGTCGGAGGGCGGGTGACGTGAGAACGGGCTGACATGCGGGCCTCCTCGGCACACTCGTCGCTGAGTGGGGTCGGGATCGACAACTCCAACGCAACATTTTTCACATGCGCTACAGCAGCAAACACTCATATAGTTATGGTGGGCTTGCCTTCTGTCAAGAGAAAGCATCAAAAATCAACACACACTCGCGGTAAGTCGTCACCCATGTCCTTTTCTGTTGACTTGACCTGCGGCTGGTGGCAGGGTCCGTGTATGAGGCCGTGGCCAAAAGATCGTGTGCTGTTCGGAGGCGATTTCAATCCGGAACAGTGGAGCCCGGAGACGCTGGACGAAGACATCGCGTTGATGGCCGAAGCCGGCTTCACCATGGCCACGGTGGGCGTCTTCGGCTGGGCACTTCTGGAGCCTGAGCCGGGCCGATACGAGTTCGGCTGGCTGGATCGCATCCTGGATCGGCTGCACGACGCTGACATCGTCGTCGATCTCGCCACCGCGACGGCTTCTCCTCCACCGTGGTTCGCCCGAGTCCACCCGGAGGCCATGCCGGTGGACCGCGGCAGTGTGCGTCTTTCCCACGGAAGTCGGCAGACGTGGTGCCCCTCGAGTCCGCATTATCGGACGCGGGCGCTGGGCCTGGTCGAGCGATTCGCTCACCGGTATGCCGATCATCCGGCGCTGGCCCTGTGGCACGTCGGAAACGAGTTCGGTTGCCACAACTTGATGTGTTTTTGCGACGTCTCCGCGCAACACTTCCGGACCTGGCTGCAGGCCCTATACGGATCGCTGGAGCGGCTGAACGACGCATGGGGCACGACCTTCTGGTCCCAGCGGTATGCCGACTGGGCGGACGTCATACCGCCGCGGGTCACCACAGCCATCCCGAACCCGACCGCCGAGCTGGACTGGCGCCGGTTCTCCTCCGAAGCTCACCGCGAGCACTACCTCGCCGAGCGTGACCTCCTGCACGAGCTGTCTCCGGGCGTTCCGATCACCACCAACTTCATGGTCGGATTCTCGTTCGAGGGGCTGGACTATCACCGATGGGCCCCGGAGCAAGACATCGTCTCCAATGACCACTATCTGGGAAGCCATCTGCCGCATCCGCACACCGAGTTGGCGATGTCGGCCGACATCACTCGCGGTTTGGCAGGGGGTGCGCCGTGGATCCTGATGGAACACTCACCATCGGCGGTGAACTGGCAGAGCGTCAACACGGCCAAGGCCTCCGGCCAGCTGGCCCGCGATGCGCTCTCGCACGTGGCCCGCGGGGCCGACACGGTGGCGTACTTCCAGTGGCGCGCCGCCCGTGCCGGTGCCGAGAAGTACCACTCGGCGATGTTGGGCCACGCCGGGAAAGACTCGCGCGTGTTCCGCGAGGTCAGCGAGTTGGGGGCAATGCTGCAACGGCTGAGCCCGTTGGCGGGCAGTCGCACGGTGGCCAACTGCGCGTTCCTCTACGACTGGGAGTCCCAGTGGAGCACGGATGCTCCCTCGACACCCTCTGATCGCCACGTCTACGTCGAGGAAGTCCGTGCGTGGTACGACGCGCTATGGCGAGCGGGCATAACCTGCGATGGCGTGGGTCCTTCGGCCGACCTCAGCGGCTACGACCTCATCATCGTGCCGTCCTTACACGTGGTGACCGAGGAGACCCGGCAGCGGATCGAGGCCGCAGCCAGCGCGGGAGCCCACGTGGTCATCACCTACTTCTCCGGAACGGTCGATGAGCACGACCACATACGACTCGGCGGTTACCCCGGCGCTTTCCGCGAGCTGCTCGGCATACGGATGGAAGAGTTTGCTCCGCTATTGCCTGGCGAGGAGGTCACCTTGGCCGCTGGGCCAGCTCGGGAACTGCCACAGATCGATGGTGCCCGCGGCAGCATATGGACCGAGCGAGGGCAGGCGCAGGAGGATACGACCGTCCTGGCGTCGTTCGGGGACGGACCTAGTGTCGGCAGCCCTGCGATCACCCGGCGTCCGGTCGGTGGCGGATCAGCGTGGTATGTAGCCACCCGTCTTTCCCCGGACGGGCTCGACACCGTGGTGTCCGCGGTCACGGAGGCCGCCCTCGTGAGGCCATTCCTGGCCGAGCATCCCGAGGCCGTTGAGGTCCTACAGCGTCGAAGCGGTCATGATGTGTGGACGTTCGTCATCGATCGCGCCGGTCACGGGGTGCAGTTGCCGGTCGTCGGAACAGATTTGCTCACCGGGCGGGTCTGCTCCACCGCGGATCCACTTCACGTGGAGCCTGGTGGTGTCGCGGTGGTCCACATGTCGGACGCTGAAGAAATACCCGACCCGGCACCGACCGGGCGGGTTGACGATGAGCCCACTTTGGTCCCAGACGAGGAGTGATGATGGCCGCACTGGCACGCCAACGACGCCAAGAGATCTTGGCCCGCGTGCGGCGGGATGGAGCGGCGCGGGTGGCCGATCTCGTCGATGTTCTCGACGTCTCGGACATGACGATTCGTCGCGACATCGCCCAACTTGCTGAGCGCGGCCTCTTGGTGCGTGTGCACGGCGGGGCGACGGTGGCTGATGCTCCACACTCCAGCCACGAACCCGCCTTCACCACTAAGCTCGGCAAGCAGGTGCAGGAGAAGTTGGCGATTGCGCGCGCGGCTGCCGAGCTCGTGCCGGCCGGGTCATCGGTGGCCCTATCTGCAGGCACCACGACCCTGGCTCTGGCCCACGAACTGCGCGAGGTGGCAGGCCTGACCGTCGTGACCAACTCGATTCCCGTGGCCAACGCCCTGCACGACCCAGATCGTCGAGATCGAGTCGTGATTTTGACCGGCGGGTCGCGAACCCCCTCCGACGCTCTGGTGGGCCCCGTCGCGGTGACGGCTTTGCGTGACCTCCACGTGGATCAGATCTTCTTGGGGGTGCACGGCTTCGGGGAACGGACCGGCTGCACCAGCCCCAACATGGTGGAGGCCGCCACCAATCAGGCACTGATCGCAGCGGCCGCCTCCACGGTGGTTGTCGCTGACCACACCAAGCTGCGGCTGATCGGCTTGTCGACCATCGTGGGCCTGGACGATATCGACGTCTTGATCACCGACGCAGGACTTGCCGAAGACGACCAAGCGATGTTGCGCACGCACGTCGGGCAACTACTGGTGGCCCCCGGGGACGAAGAACCGGTCACCCGGCTAGAGGACATCGGATGACGTTGAAAGCGCAGCGGACGCAGATCACCCTGGCCGATGGCCGCGACCTCTTTTACTACGACGATCCGCAGGGTGGCGACGCCAACGGGGATGCGCAGGCACCAGAAGGCCGCTGCGCCCAGGACACCCGTGACCTTCCGCCTATGCCTGCGGCGGCCCGGATGCGCCGCGACCCACTCACCGGCGAGTGGATCCCGATGGCCTCCCATCGGATGAATCGCACGCACTTGCCGGCACGCGCGGACTGTCCGTTGTGTCCGACCAAGCCGGGCAGCGCGCCGAGCGAGATCCCCGCGCAGGACTACCACGTCGTGGTCTTCGAGAACCGTTTCCCGTCGCTGAACGCGCGGGCAGCCCAGCCGCCGTCTTCGGTGGATGGGCAGGAGATGTGGCCCGAGCGGGCCTCGGATGGCCGATGCGAGGTGGTCTGCTTCACTAGTGATCACGAGTCCAGCTTCTCGGCGTTGGACCCGACCCGAGCACGGACGGTCATCGAGGCCTGGGCCGACCGCACCCAAGAGCTGATGGCGATCCCCTCGGTGCGGGACGTCTTCTGTTTCGAGAATCGCGGCGAGGAGATCGGCGTGACGTTGGCACACCCGCACGGGCAGATCTACGCCTACCCGTACGTGCCGCCGCGCACGGCTCAGCACGTGGCTCGGGCATCCGAGCACTTTGCGGCCACCGGCCGAGACCTGCTGGAGGACATCGTGGCGGCCGAGCGCGAGGCGGACCGGCGGATCGTGATGCGCGGG
>JBGTGC010000200.1:0-4777 GCA_041746935.1 Dermatophilaceae bacterium | reverse complement strand
TCGTCAACGTGCGCATCGACCAGGGGCTCGACGCTTTCGTGCACCAGCGGGCACGCGCGGCGGAGGCAGGCACGTTGGCCCGCGTCGCTGGCGATCTGCGGCGGCTGGGGTCTGCTTCTCAGGGTCTGATCTACGCCGCATACATCCTCGGGGACCCCGCAGAGTTGGACCAGGCCATGGCCGACCTTGTCCGCGTGGGGCGGGAGACCCAAGAGCCGTTCTGGGTATGGCGCAGCGGACTGCTCTCGCTATCGCTGCAGCTGATGAGGTGCGAGTTCGTTGGTTTCGGCGAATCCCTGGCGCAGAGCAGCCGGATGGCGAGCTCGTTCGGGCATGCCTGGGGACAGGTGGACGGGCCGCTGAGCCTGCCCACCTTCGTGTTCCGTCGTGAGACCGGCCGACTGGAGTTCGCTCGCCACGTGCTCGAGCACGGTGACGTCCCCGATCACCTCTGGGCTCCGGGTCTGGTCGGTCTGTATTGCGAGCTGGGGATGGTCGAGCGCGGACGAACCCTGCTGCGGCGCACGGTGGCGCACGACCTCCCCGGGCCGCGCGCGTCCGTGACATGGCCGGCGTCGTTGGCGCTGCTGGGTGAGGCCGCGGTGAGCCTGGCGGACCAGGAGGCCGCTGAGATTCTCCTGGCCGATACCGAACCCTTCACCGGTCTGAACCTGATGGCGGCTGAGTTTTTGGCCCCGTTTGGCAGCGCCGACCGGCTCCTGGCAGGCCTGCGATCCGTGCTGGGTCGACCGGGGGTGGAGGACCACTTTGCCGCCGCGCTGGAGATGGACACCCGGATGGGGTCACCGCTGCACGTGGCCACCACCCGTGCGGAGTGGGCTGCGTGGTTGCGGCGAGGGCACGCGCCGATGGGGCGCATCGAGGAGCAGGCGGTGCCCGCTGGGGTGTTGGCTCAGCGGCACGGGTTGGTGCGGCTGCTTCGGCTCCTCGGGCCGGATTCGCGGGTGGGTTCGGGGCCGCCAACGGGTGACCTGACGGCTCGCGAAGTCGAGGTGCTGCGGCTGATCGGTCTCGGCGGGAGCAACAAAGACATCGCGCGTGACCTGTTCATCAGCGAACACACTGTGGCCAATCACGTCCGCAGCATCCTGATGAAGACAGGCTCGAGCAACCGCACGGCCGCTGTGCACCACGCGCGGCGCCGTGGCCTCCTGACTGACTCAGACGACTGAGGTCAGGGAGCCATCGGGCAGGACCTTGTCGGTCACCTCGGTGACGACGTCAGCCGGCATACCGAGTCTTTCGGCGGCTCGGCGAATGGCATCGGCCGATTCTGCCGAATAGAGGCAGTAGGTCTTTCGCTTGTCAGCGGACAGGAAGGACATCAACCACTGCACGTCCTCGTCCTCGTTGACCCGAGTGATCTCGGGGATATCGGCGAGCGTGGGATCGAGTTGCTCGGCGAACTGACGCTCGATGATGAAGAGAGGCACATCAGGCTCCTTTGACGTGAGTTCACCAATTTAGCGCGGCACTCCGATGGCCACCAGATCAATATTGACTATTCCGCGGATGCTCCGGGAATGGCCGGAATGAGTCATGTGCGCGGGAAATGGCGTCACTAACTTCGAGGAGACAACTGATCCTGGAAGGGGACTCTCATGACCACTCACATTCGTGCCCGTCGCTCCTTGGCCGGGCTGGTGGCGCTCACCGCCTTGCTCGCGGGCGGCCCGCCGGCGGTGTCCGCAAGCGCTCCGACACCAGCGGAGGCTCAGGTAGCCGCAGGTCGGCATACCTCAACGCACGTCAACAGCGTGCAGCAATGGAACGACACGGCCGGCCAGGTCGCCTTGGCCTCGTGCATCTCGCCCGGCAACAACCCGCTGCACGAGAGCCGAATGTATGCGATGACCTCGCTCGCCGTCCACGACGCGCTCAATTCGGTGGATCGGCGTTACAAGCCGTACGCCTCGCGATACAAGGGAGCCAAGCGTGCCTCGGCGGATGCTGCCGTGGCTGCGGCGGCCCGGACGGTCCTGGTCTCCACCGTCGAGGATTTGCCCGACGGGTTTGCCGATTGCCGCCCGGCTGCCGTGCAGGTGGCCGAGGATGCGTATGCGGCGTCGCTGGACGAGATTCCGGACGGGACGTCAGAAGACGCAGGCGTGGCGGCGGGTGTTGCCGCGGCGAAGGCGATCATCGCCAAGCGCGTCGGCGATGGCTCGGACACCCCGCTGATGGTCGAGGACTACCCGCAGGGCACGAAGCCGGGCCAATGGCGGTTTACCCCCGATCGTCCGTTTGCGTTCGCTCCGGGATGGGCTGATGTCAAGCCTTTTGCGCTCAAGGGAAACGCTGGCTTCAAGGCCGCGCCGCCCTATCCGTTGCGCAGCAAGGCCTACGCCCGGGACTTCGCTGAGGTGAAGGCGCTGGGTGGTGACGGGGTCGGCACGCCGAGCGCTCGCACCGCTGATCAGACGCAGGCCGCACGGTTCTGGATTGAGAGCAGCCCGCTGCAGTGGAACCGGATCGCCCGCTCCGCCGCGCAGAGTGAGCACCTCGACCAGTGGGAGTCGGCGCGCCTGTTTGCGTTGCTGAACATGGCATTGGCCGACGGCTACGTCGCGTCCTGGGCGGTGAAGTATGACGACCTGTTCTGGCGGCCGGTCACGGCGATCCCGGAGGCGGCCAGCGACGGCAACCGCGCCACCTCGCCCGATCCGACGTGGACGCCGCTGGACACGACCCCGCCGATCCCCGATCACGACTCGGCACACGCCGTGCAAGGTGCGGCGGCGGCCGCGGTCATGCGGTCGTTCTTCGGCACGGACCGGATCGCCTTCAGCACCTGCAGCCTGACGCTGCCGGAGGGTCAACGGTGTGGCGACTCTGGTGAGACGCAGCGTCACTACCGCGGGTTCTGGCAGGCCGCGCAGGAGAACGCGAACTCCAGGGTGTGGGTGGGTTATCACTTCCGCCACGCCTCCGAGGTCGGCCTCACGCATGGTCGCACGGTCGGCGGGCTCGTCGTCAGCCGGCTGCTGAAGCCGACGAACGGGAACTACGCGAAGGTGCGCTGACCCACGCGAGACCACGTCCCCGGCCGGGTGCCACACCCGACCGGGGACGCCCGTGCGCCATGAGTTCCGCCGGATGAATAGCGTCCGGAGGGAAGCCATGAGCAACAACGTGGGGGTAACCGTCTTCTGAGCCGAGCCCACTGACCGATGTGCGCGCCGATGCACGGTGCAAAGGTGCCGGGGGAGCGCACTTCGGTCATCAGCGGTGAGTAGTCGGCCTCTTGCGACGGGATCACGTGAGCCAAGGCAGGCATGGACTCACCGTTAAACTGAACGCTGGATTGACGTAAGGGCGAACCGCTCGGTGCGGTCTACTGGCTGGACGCCGACTGCATCAGCCGCGCCCAATTCCCGTACACCCGGGTGCAGTGGGAGGACATCGAGCACATCGACCAGCACAAGACTGAGGTGATCCTGCGGACCGACCACGGCCGCTGGGACGGCGATGGGCGTCGTTCAAGATCGCCACGGGGGGCTAGGGAGATCAGCCAGTGGACCTGGTCGAGCTCATCGAGTCGGTGCGCCGGCAGATAGCAGATGCTCCGACCGCTACCGAGCGCTGACGGCTCAGTCCGAAGCGAGGAGTATGCCGTCCGCGGGGTCCCAGTCGTAGGCCAACTGGGCGGCGGTCGTGACGGCCAGCTTACGGTCGACCAGACGATCCACCAGGTGCAGGGCCATCGCCAACCCACTGGACAGCCCGCCGGCCGTGACGATGGAGCCGGCGTCGACCCAACGAGCCGTGGCGGCAGGGTCATCGACGACCTCAGCGAGCAGAGAAACGTCCTCGTGGTGGGTGGTTGCCTGCGGGACGTGGTCGAGCAGGCCGGCCCGGGCCAAGAGGACGGACCCGGTGCACACGGAGGTCAGCAGCGACGTCGAGGCAGCCAGCGCGCGCAAGGTGGGAGCGAGCGCCTGGTCGGGGCCATCGAGGTCGATGGTGCCGGGCACGATGACGACGTCGAGGTGGCCAACGGAGTCGACGTGGTGGCTGGCCTGCAGCACCAGCCCCCCGTAGGCCTCCATCGGGTCGGCCGTCAGCCCGATGGTCAGCACCTCGAAGGGCGCTTGACCGCTGCGGCGCTGGGCCAGCCGGTTCGCAGTCAGGAACACCTCATACGGACCGCCGACGTCGAGCAGGTCGACCTGGTCGAAGAGCAGGATGCCGATGCGCATGGTGCCTCTCTGGGGTGGCATGTCCACCACCTCAGTGCAGACCCTAGTCACGCAGACAGCCTCGCGACTCAGCGCGGAGTGCCGAAATTCTGGGTCCAGTGCGGCCGCGCGTCACCCTGGGCTCCGTAGGACAGGCCGACCCCCAGGTCCACGTAGGCGCAGTTGACGATGTTTGCTCGATGGCCCGAGCTGTTCATCCACGCGGTGACGACCTGCTGGGGAGTGCTGTGCCCCGCGGCGATGTTCTCCGCCAGACCTCGCCACAGGTATCCCGTGGCGTTGACCCGGTCGCTCATGGTCGTGCCGTCGGGGGAGACGTGCGAGAAGTAGTCCCGGGCGATCATGTCGGCGCTGTGGTTGCGCGCGGCCGTGGCCAGCTTCGTGTTGGCGCGCAGATCCGGACAGCCGACCTTGCGGCGCTCCGCATTGGTCAGCGCCAGGACCTCAGCCTCGAACGGAGCGACCCCGCTCAGTAGGGCGGCGATCGGGTTGAGCACGTCGCTGGTCAGTGCGTTGGGGCCGCCGAGCAGCCGCACTCGCTGCGGCTGTTGGGCTTC
>JBGTGC010000199.1:0-9097 GCA_041746935.1 Dermatophilaceae bacterium | reverse complement strand
CGGGCTGCTGCTGACTCAATTGGCGACCGGCAACGTCATCGTGCGTCTCGTGCTCGTGCAGGTGGGCGCCATCCGCGACCCTGGTGTGCCGCAACCTTCGGACCGCCTGCGGGGCGGTCGACTGCTGGGCCCGATGGAGCGGCTGGTCATCGTGGGCTTGGGCCTCGCCGGCGAGGTGACGGCCGCGAGCCTGGTCATCGCCGCGAAGGGACTCATCCGGTTTCCCGAGTTGCAGCATTCGCGGCAGGGTGATGAATCTCTTGAGGACTCCCTCGAGGTCTACGAAGTCACCGAATACTTCTTGATTGGCAGTTTCGTCAGTTGGCTGGTCGCACTCACAGCCTTGGCCGTGGCGTTGCTGAGTTGATCTGCCCGCCCCGAAGGCGGGTTTCTAGGAATCGATGACGATGGGGATGATCATCGGCCGGCGGCGCAACTTGCCACCCACGAACGATCCGACCGTGCGGCGGATGACTTGTTGCAACTGCCGGGTGTCGGAGACCCCGTTCTTGCGAGCCTTCTCCAGCGCCTCGTTCAGCTGAGGCAGCACCTTGTCGAAGATCTGCTCGTCCTCAGCGAACCCGCGGGTCTGGATCTCCGGCCCAGCGGCAATCTTGCCCGTCGAAGAATCGCGCACCACGATGATCGTCACGAAGCCCTCATCGCGCAGGATCCGACGGTCCTTGAGCAGGGTCTCGGTGGTGCCCCCGACAGACGAGCCGTCGACATACACGTATCCGCAGTCCACGGCACCCACGATGCGAGCAACTCCGTCGACGAGGTCGACCACAACGCCGTCCTCGGGCAGCACGACTCGATCGCGCGGCACCCCCGTGGCCACCGCCAAGTCTGCGTTGGCCTGCAGATGCCGCCATTCACCGTGCACGGGCATGACGTTCTTCGGCCGCACGATGTTGTAGCAGTAGAGCAACTCCCCCGCGCTGGCGTGCCCTGAGACGTGCACCATCGCGTTGCCCTTGTGAACCACGATGGCACCGAGGCGGGTCAAACCGTTGATGACCCGATAGACCGCGTTTTCGTTGCCGGGGATAAGGGAGGAGGCCAACAGCACGGTGTCGTCGGTGCCGACCTCGATCTTGTGGTCTCGGTTGGCCATCCGGGACAGGGCCGCCATCGGCTCACCTTGGGACCCGGTGCAGACGAGTACCTGCTTGTCCTCGGGCAGTTGGGCCAGTTTGCCCAGGTCGACGAGCACGCCGTCGGGCACGTTCAGGTAGCCGAGCTCGGCGGCGATGCCCATATTGCGCAGCATGGAACGACCCACCATCGCGACCTTCCGCCCGTTGGCGTGCGCGGCATCCAGCACCTGCTGAACACGGTGGATGTGCGAGGAGAAGCAGGCAACGATGATCCGCCGCTGAGCTTGGTGAAAGACCCGGTCGATCGCCGGCGCAATGTTGCGCTCGGCTGTGGTGAAACCGGGCATCTCCGCGTTGGTGGAGTCGACCAAGAAGAGGTCGACTCCTTCCTCACCGAGACGGGCAAAGGCGCGCAGATCGGTGATCCGACCGTCCAGCGGCACCTGGTCCATCTTGAAGTCCCCGGTATGCAGCAGCGTGCCGCCCGGAGTCCGGATGCAGACCGCGAGTGCGTCCGGAATGGAGTGGTTGACGGCCACGAACTCGCAGCCGAAGGGGCCGAGCTGCTCGATGTCGCCCTCTTTGACCCCCAGGGTGAAGGGCTTGATCCGGTGTTCTTTGAGCTTGGCCTCGATCAGCGCCAAGGTCAGCGTGGAGCCGATCAGCGGGATGTCGGGCTTGCTGCGCAGCAGGTAGGGAACCGCACCGATGTGGTCTTCGTGGCCATGCGTCAGCACGATGGCCACCACGTCGTTCATCCGGTTTTCGATGTAGGAGAAGTCCGGCAGGATCAAGTCGACGCCGGGGTGATCGTCCTCGGGAAAGAGCACTCCGCAGTCGACGATCAGCAGTTTGCCTCCCGTCTCGATGACCGTCATGTTGCGGCCGATCTCACCCAACCCGCCGAGGGCGACGATCCGCACTCCCCCCTTGGCCAACGTCGGGGGTGCGGACAGTTCGGGGTGCGGATGACTCATGGTCGCCAGCCTAGCCGTGGGCCACCCTGCTCGGCGCGCCTACGATCCACCCACCCGGCACGCCTACGATGTGGGGCATGCGTGCATACCTCGATCTGTTGCAGCGGGTCCGTGACGACGGCGTGAACAAGGACGACCGCACCGGCACGGGCACCCTGTCGGTCTTCGGCCATCAGATGCGTTTCGACCTCAGCGAGGGCTTCCCGGCACTGACCACTAAGAAGGTGCACCTGCGCTCGATCATCGGTGAGCTGCTGTGGTTCTTGCGCGGCGAGACCAACATTGCGTGGCTGCACGAGCGCGGGATCAGCATCTGGGACGAGTGGGCGAACGCCAACGGTGACCTAGGACCGGTCTACGGCCACCAGTGGCGCTCCTGGCCTACCCCCGATGGAGGTTCGATCGACCAACTGGCCGCGGTCATCACCTCGATCCAGACCAACCCCGACTCCCGTCGACACATCGTCTCGGCGTGGAACGTCGCCGAGGTCTCCCAGATGGCTCTGCCGCCGTGCCACACGATGTTCCAGTTCTACGTCGCGCCTGCAGATTCGCAGGACCTCGACCAGAGGGGTCGGCTGTCGTGCCAGCTGTATCAGCGCAGCGCCGACATCTTCCTCGGGGTGCCCTTCAACATTGCCTCCTACGCTCTGCTGACCCACATGGTGGCGCAGGTGACGGGGCTGCGCGTCGGCGACTTCGTGCACACCCTCGGCGACGCGCACCTTTACCTCAACCACGTTGAGCAGGCGGATCTGCAGCTCACTCGCACCCCCACCGGGCTGCCGACACTGTGGCTCAATCCCGAGGTCACCGCCATCGACGCCTTCGACCTGCCTGACATCGAGGTCCGCGACTACGTCGCGGCTCCCTCGATCAAGGCCCCCATCGCCGTATGACGCAGGACCGGTTCCGCGTCGTTCTGTCCGTCTACCTGTTCCTGCTTCGCGAGGGCGAGTTCGGACCGGAGGTGTTGCTGCAGCTGCGGGCAGGCACCCCATACATGGACGGATGGTGGGCCTGCGGTGCGGCCGGTCACGTGGAGCGAGGCGAATCGGCGCTCGATGCGGCTGCGCGTGAAGCCCTTGAGGAGCTCGGGATCGACGTCGACCCCTACGACCTTGAGCCAGTCGCCACCCTGCATCGCACGACCGTGTCCCACGACCCGATGGAGGAGCGGGTCGACCTGTTCTTCGCGGTGCCCAGGTGGCACAGGGATCCGGTCATTGCTGAGCCGGACAAGGCCGCCGAACTCGCCTGGTGGCCGCTGGACCAGCTGCCCACACGACTGGTGCCGCACGAGGCTCAAGCCCTGGCGGTCCTGGTCGAGGTCCGTCCGCTGGCCGTGCTCACGCGAGGGTTCGATCAGCACCTGACCCTGGTGGCGGCGGTAGGCCGCAACGGGGTCATCGGCGACGGGGAGGGTATGCCGTGGCATCTGCCGGAGGATCTGCGCCACTTCAAGCGGGCCACCCTCGGGGGCACGGTGCTCATGGGACGCCGCACCTTCGAGTCCATCGGCAAGGCTCTGCCCGGACGCACCAGCATCGTGATTACTCGCGACCCCGACTGGCGCGCCGACGGCGTCGAGGTGGCCCACTCGATGGCCGAAGCGCTGCTGATCGCCGGCGATGGTGAGATCTTCGTGATCGGTGGTGGTGAGATCTACGCCCAAACGATCGACATCGCGCAGAGCCTCGTGATCACCGAGGTCGACCAAGAACCTGATGCCTCCGTCACGTTTCCCGCCATCGATCCGCAGACGTGGTCAGAGGTCGAGCGTGAGACGCACGACGGGTTCGACTTCGTGACCTGGCACCGCCGGTGACCACGACAATGCGGCCACGCCGGTTGAATAGACCACGCCACGAGCGCGACGAACATTTATCGTCGGCACTATGCGACTGAGGACGTTTCTGCTGCTGGCCGCCCCAGGCGTCTTGCTCGGACTCACCGGGGCGACCCACCCGAGCGGGCTGAACCCCGAGACGGCTGAGCACTGGTTCTGGATGCACATCGCCGGAGTCCTGGTCTTCCCGTTGGTCGGGGTGGCGTTGGCTTGGTTGATGCGCGGGCGACGGGACCTGATGGCCATCGGCATCGTCCTGGCTTCCTACGTTTACGCCACCTTCTATACCGCCCTCGACGTCATCAGCGGCATCGGCAACGGCTACGTCACGGCCGAGCTCGGGGACGACGCCGTCCCCCGACCCCGCGCGATCTCCTTGGCCTTCCGGATCGGGACGCAACTGGGTGATATCGGCGCGTGGGCGTTGTTCGTCGCGGCGCTACTGATCACCGTGGACACGGTGCGCCGCCACGGCGCGACCCTGCATACCCTCGCGCCGTGCGCACTGCTGCTCATCGGTTCCTACGTCCTGCGGCCTGAGCACATCTTCTGGCCGTGGGGTTCACTGAGTTGCATCGCGATCGGGGTCGGCACAGGGTGGTTGGGTCTGCGGTCAGTGGAAACGGCGCCCAGGAACTAATTGCGGCGCTGATCTCCGCCGTCAGCCGGCAGGTCATCCGGGGAGAGACCCAGACCGGACAAGGTGCGCGCAGCCTCACCCCGAAAGTCACGGTCCAGCACCGTGGAAACGATCGTGATCATCGAGTTCATCAGCGGCGTCGGCACACCGAGGTGCTCGCCCAGATCGCTGAGGAAGACCAGACCGTAGCCGACGTCCTCGGTGAAGTAGCGGTAGTCCAGTTGGTCTTGGGCCTTGATCCCCTGAAATCCTGGGGCGGTGGAGTAGCCGGTGTCGTAGGTTTCGACGGTGAAGTATCCCTGAAGCATGCTCAACTCGGGGTCGGACAGCACGGTGAACCCCATCGCCTTGCCCAAAGCAATCCGCTCTTCATCGACGCCTCGGATCAGGTGGCCGACGCCCGGCGTCACCCCGTCCTCGTAGAAGTTGAAGTCGCCCGGCCCGTCGATACGGGCCGCATTCAAGAGACTGATCGAGGGGTGAATCACCGGATTTGCGTTGTACAGCGAGGTCTGCCAGACGCTGCTCGCAGACTCGATCCCGGGATAGACGTCGTGCAGAATTTGCCGCACTCTGTCCGTCAGCTCCGGATCCATCGCCGCTACCCACAGCCCACCTTTGAGCTTGAGATATACGTGCATCGTGGCCGGAGCGAGCAGACGGACGGCATACGGCAGCGTGCTGGTCTCGCTCACGACGACGTCGTTCTCCCGGCCGATCACGTTCTGAAAGGCCATCGCTCCGCCACCGGAACTCGGACATACGATCACGATTTGGCCCGCAGTCAAGTGCTCCTTTGCCGCGCGCGCCAGGGGCTCCGTGCTGTATGCCGGTCCGACAACGAAGACCAGCTCAGCCCCGTCCAGAGCACGCTGAGCGTCGTGGCCGGCGTATCCGATCACCACGGTGCCGTTGAGGTCACCGGTGCTACGCAGTTGCCCGCCGTCGGCGACGTCGCTGACCGCACCCGGGAACCCCGACGGCGAATACAAGGCCACCTCGTGGCCGGCGGCGGCCCAATCGAAGGCCACCGCGCATCCACCATTCCCCGCTCCCAACACGGCAACCTTCATGATGTTATCCCTTCTGATCTGAGAATCAACGACAGGCGATAGTAGGAACCAGGCTAGTGGCATCGAGAGGTGTAGGCGATCATGGACCACCCATGGACTTCAACACTGGCATCCATCTTGCACGCAGCCGCGAGCGCGATACCCCCATTGAAGCTCTGGCCCAGCAGGTGGGACACCGCGTCGGCGTGCCCGGGATCCTGCACGATCTGAACCGTCGGGCCACGCAGGCGGACGTGCCGGGCAGCGCGGCCGACTGGGGTTTCACCTGGAACCGGCAAGACAACGACTCCGGCCTGTGGTGGCCCCAGGGCATCAGCACCAGCGCCGATGCCCATGACACCGAGACCGTCGATGGCCATTCAATGCTGGTGACCAGTTGGTACTGCAAGGCGCTCGGGCACCGGCGGCAGGGCAGCCGCGTCACCTTCGTTGATCTGGACACCCTGCGCTATCGGCACGTCCTCATCGCCCAAGCCAGCACGAACCTCTGGGGTCGGCCCCGGCTCAAGCCGCTGCATATCCACGCCGGCGGAGTGGTGTGGGCCGGGGACTACCTTCATCTGGCGGGCACCCGACGCGGCATCTTCACTTGCCGCGTTCAGGACATCGTCAAACTTCCGCCGAGTCATCACTCCTTCGACTACCGCTACGTGCTCCCCGTCCGCTTCGCCTACGACGCGCATGCCGCCGCTGACGTCGAGAAGTTGCGCTACTCGTTTTTGTCGCTCAACCGCACCTCCAGCCCACCCGAACTCATCGCCGGCGAATACGGGCGGGATGAGATGAGCACCCGCATCGCCCGCTATCCGCTCGACCCGGATTCCCTCTTGCTGCACTACGGCGACGATGGCCGGTCTCGACCGTTCATCTTGGACGGCGGGGTGGGCCACATGCAGGGGGTAGCCGTCGTCAACGACCGCTACTACGTCACCGCCAGTCGCGGCGGCAACCGCAACGGCCACGTGTATGTCGGCCAACCCGGGGACCTGACCGCTCACCGTGAAGTGCTCCCGCCCGGCCCGGAAGACATCACCTACTGGCCCTCACGTGACCAGTTGTGGTCGCTATCGGAGTATCCCGGCCGCCGGTTCGTCTTCGCCATGGACCGGACTCGCTTTGACTGACGCAGAGCTCGCACAGGTGATCGCGCTGCACTTCGCCCCGGAGCGTCGCACCGAACTGATCGCGGTGGACCACGTCGACATCGAAGCGGGAAGGGGCGTGGTCGGCGATCGCTACTACGGCAGCAGGCACCGGCACATCTCGGTGCAGTCCGCTACATCGTTGGCCCAGGCATCGGCACAGTGGGGCAAGGACCTAGCCGCTGGTGACACCCGGCGGACCGTGACTATTTCTGCCGGTGAGGTGCCCAACGCGCCGGGGGCCCGACTCATGCTTGGCACCGTCCTGGTCGAGGTGGTCCGCGTTGCTGCTCCGTGCCTGTTGATGGACCAGATCAACGGCGAGGGCGCCCGACGAGCGTTGTCCGGCCGCGCAGGGTCGGTATGTCGAGTGCTCACCTCCGGTCGGCTCGGCATCGGCGACCCCGTCGACCTCGGCTGAACAGCGGGACGATTCGCGCAGGAGCGCGCCCCGCGTTTGTCGTAGGCCATCGCCAGTCTTTCTCACGATGTATCTGCCGGATCCTGCTCGACGTGGAAAATCTCGCGGTGCATCCGCTGACCTTCTATCCCTCGTTCAACGAGCACCTGCTCCACCCCCATGACCATCGGCTGCGGACCACACAGATACCACTCACCGAAGTCCTCGACCGGCACGCGTTCGCCGATCAACGTCCTCATCAGCGGCTGGTCGATCCTGCCCGCTAGATCGTCCTGGCCAGCGCCCTCCTGGGAGAGCACATTGATGAGGGTGAACCGGTCGGGATACTCGCCCTCCAGGGCCGTCAACTCCTCCCGAAACATGATCGAGTCTGGCCTCTTGTTGCCGAAGATCAATGTGACCTTGCTGTGTGGCTCTTCGTCCAGTGCTGTGGTGATGAGCGAGAGAATGGGGGTAATGCCCGAACCTGCGGCCACGGCCACGTGGTGTCGTGTTGCCCCGGGCTCGGTCGGCACGGTGAAGTCACCCATCGGAGCCATCACGGACACCATGAGCCCGATAGCGGCGGAGTCATTGAGCCAATTCGACATGGCCCCAGTCGCCACGCGAGCGCTGGCCACCCGCACCTGACCTGTTTCGGAGAACGCACGCTTCGACATACAGATTGAATAGGAACGGCGCACGTCCTGGCCTTCGATGTGTGCGCGCAGCGTCAGATACTGACCGGGCTTGAAGGCAAAGTCAGACCGCAGGTCCGGCGGCACATCGAAAGTGACTGCGACGGCCTCGCACGTGAGCCGCGCAACGTCAACGATACGCAAGTCGTGCCATCGCGAGCGGCGGCGATTCGGCACGATCAGGGACGAGCTCACGGACAGGATCCTTCCTCGGCAGTGGGCTCCAGGCTAGAGAGCCAGCGCAGACCGTAAGGTGCCGGGGTCGACCAACCTGCATCACCGCATCTCACATGAGTGCGAGAGACTGCTTGGGTGAGCGAACCGCACGACCACACCCATGACCATCGCCCGATGGCCGACGCCAGCGTCCGCACCGGGCACCCCAACGATGCCCCGGCCATTGGTGCCGTGCAGGCAACGGTCTTTCGGTCGGCATACGCAGGCGTGGTGCCGGACTCCGTGCGTATGCAGTTCGACCCCGACCAGTTCGCGTCGGCGTGGCGAGGGTCGATGACCAACCCGCCGAGTGGCGCACACCGCGTGATGGTGGCCTGCGCCGGGGAGCAGGTGGTCGGTTTTGCCGCGCTGGGCCCGACGAACGACACCGATGACGCCGTGCCCGATCGGTGCGGAGAGATCCTGGTGTTTGCCATCCATGCCGATGCTCGACGTTCGGGTCACGGATCGCGTCTGCTGAACGCAAGCGGTGACACCCTGCGCGCCAACGACTGTGCCGCGGTGCTGACGTGGGTGTTGGCCGCAGACGAAGACACCCGGGCGTTCTGCTCGGTCAGCGGCCTGGCTCCAGATGGCGCTTGGCGCGAACGCGTGGTGGGCCCAGAAGGCGAGACCGCTCGCGAGGTGCGCCTCGTCGCCAGCCTGTGACCTCTGCGGGACCGCCGACCCGGCTGAGCCCCGCCACCAGGCAGGGGCTGAGCGTGGGCGTGGCTACTGGCGCTTACGGCATCGGCTGCGGCGCGTTGGCCGTAGCGGCTGGCCTGTCTATCCCACAGACGATGATCACGTCGCTGCTGCTCTTCAGCGGGGGCTCCCAGTTCGCCTTCTTCGGAGTCATCGGGGCCGGGGGCTCGACCAGCGCGGCGGTGGCGGCCTCGACTTTCTCGGTGTGCGCAACGCGTTCTACAGCGTCCGCATGGCCCAAATCCTGCAGCCCGTCGGCGCTCAACGCCTGCTGGCCGCACACGTCACGATCGATGA
>JBGTGC010000198.1:0-4896 GCA_041746935.1 Dermatophilaceae bacterium | reverse complement strand
GCGCACGAGGCGTTGCTGGCCTGCTGGACCGGGGAACTGGGCCGGTTGGCGGGGCATGGGGATCAGCGCGCGCAGGCTGCCATGTCGCGGGTCTACCACCTGATGGGCTCGCCCATCTTGCTGTTCCAACCGCAGTTCGTGGTTTCGTCCGTGCGTGGTCGGCTCAAGGGTTACGGCCCAGCGAGTGAGCGCCCCACCATCGTGAAGGGCTAGGACGGGCGCTGGCATAGACTCCGCCACCGTGAGCCAAGCAGCCCGTCGCGTCTTCATCATCGGTATCGGTGCGGTCTCGCCCAAGCACCTCAGCCTCGAAGCCATCGAGGCGCTGAACGAGATCAACGTCGTGCTGATCGCCGATAAGGGGGAGTCGAAAGCCGACCTGGTCGGTGCCCGCGAGGCCATTTGCGACCAGTTCATCACTGGCTGGCCGCCGCAGATCATTCTGGTGCCCGACCCTCAGCGTGGCCCGAGCGGAGTGAGCACCGGCGCGTCGACATACGAGTGTGTAGTGCTCGGTTGGCATGCTGAGCGCGCTCGGTGCTACGGCCAGATCATGGCCGACCTTCCCGTTGGCGCAACCGTGGGCTTCCTGGTGTGGGGAGAGCCGGCGTTCTATGACAGCACCATCCGAGTGGTCGATGCGATCGCTGAACTCCAAGACCTTTCGGTCACCGTCATCCCCGGTATCTCGGCGTTTCGGGCCCTCGCCGCCGCGCACCGCATCGTGCTGCATTACGTCGGTATGCCGATCCACGTGACCACGGGCCGGCGTCTACTGGACGAGTGGTCGGCAGAGTTAGGCGGCGTCGTCGTGGTGCTCGACGGCCAGTTTGCGTCGACAGAACTTGCCGGGAAGGAGCCGGATCTTGCGTCGACAGGAGAGGAGCGCCTGACCACGGGCGAGGCGGCTCGGCTTCTTGGTTGCTCTCGTCAACACGTAGTCGCCCTCTGCGAGTCAGGCGACCTGGCGTACCTCACTGTCGGAACGCATCGTCGTCTTCGTAGGGCTGATGTAGAGGAGGCACTGCATCGCACGACGCGGACGAACCGCGCAGACCGTCGCAGCCGCTGGCTCACTGTGGCAGTGGCAGGCCAACTTGTCCGCGACCTAGAGCCTGTCTTGGCGCGTGCACGCAACGCGTCGACCATAACGCGCCACGTTATGTCTGTTCAGGGTTGTGAGGTTTTGGTACGCCGCGGCGCGTCTCGGTCGTGGGGAGGGTTGGTGCCAAACCCCTGCAAGCGCCAAGGTCACCGCGTCATCAGTCAGTCCAAGGCGAGGGCTCATGGCGCTGCTCCTCGTCAAGGAACTCCGACATGGGCCAGGCCGGTGCCCTCGACCCCGAGAGCATGGACGTACGCTACGTGGTCATCATCGGCGCATCTACCGCCAAGGTCAGCGCACCGGCCGCGTCTGGGCCCTAGGCTTCACCGCGCAGCCGCCGAATGCCTAAGCCCACTTTGTCCCCACCCCCTTTCCGCCGGGAACATTGTGACGGCGCCCATGCTGTTACCTACGGTAACGTAACCGTAGGTAACGATCGCTTCGATGGATGTGGCCAACAGTGTGGAGGCTCTTGATATGACGACGCAGTTAGAACGGACCCAATCCGAGGTGGACCCATACCCGGCGCGGCGTACCCCCACGGAGGGCCCCTCAATCGGGGCTGCGGAGGGCGCTGAGCAGCACATCAAGAACTTCCGCGAAGTGCTGTCACGGACGTTCGGCCACCGAGCTGACCTTGACGTCATCGGGCAAGGCCGGGGGTTGCCGCCATACGTCTTGCGCGAGGTGCTCTCCGCGGAACCGATGCGGGCCTTCATGCCGACTCGTTTCGGTGGGTTCGGTGAAAGCTTGGCACCCAGTCAGGCTGTGATGGAGGCGGCGTCGTATCACTCTTTGTCGTTGGGTTTGACGATGGGCATCAGTGGCAGCCTGTTCGCGCAACCCGTCGCGAAGTACGGCGACGCGGACGTGGCCAGGCGGATACTGCCGAAGCTGGTCACCGGCGGAAGTCTTGGTGGTCTGATGATCACAGAGCCGGATTACGGCACCGATGCTCTGTCGATGAAAACCGCCTGGCGACGCGATGGTGAGCAATACCGCGTCGTCGGGACCAAGCATTGGGCTGGGTTGTCCGGATGGGCGGACTACTTCCTGGTGATGGCACGCCCTGGCAAGGATGACGGGGCCCTGGGCAATGGGATCGACTTGTTCATCTGTGAACAGAACGAACCCGACCAGCACATCAAGATGATCGAGCAGTATCCCTCACTCGGGTTGTACGGGATTCCGTATGGTCGCAACAGTGTCGACGTGCGCCTGCCCTCCACGCATCGCCTCGATGGGGGCCGTGGGGGCTTGAGGATGATGATGGATTTGTTGCACCGTTCGCGATCAACCTTCGCCGGTAGTGCGGTGGGTTTCATTCACCGAATGGTCGATGAGGCGGTCCAGCATTGCACCGACCGCGTTGTCTCTGGCCGAAAACTGTTGGATTACGACCAGGTGCAGGCTCGCGTGGCTCGGCTGCAAGGACAGTGGGTCTGTGCGAGCGCGCTGAGCCTGTGGACCTCGGAAAATGCCGGGCAATCGACTGACCTGTCTCGGGTCGGACAGTCCGCTAGCTCGGTCAAGACAGTGGCCTCGGACTACCAGCAAGAGGCATCGCAGTCCTTACTGCAGCTGGTCGGCGCCAAAGGGTACGCGCTGAACCACATCGCCGGACGGGGTGTGGTCGACAGCAGGCCCTACCAAATATTTGAGGGATCGAACGACGTGTTGTATGCGCAGATGGGCTCGGAGGTGGCTGACAATATGCGCCGGTCCGGGACGTCGAGTCTGCGTGAGCAACTGTCGCGGGACGAGAGCACAGCGGCTGGGTCAGAACTCGCTGGGGTGGCCTTGGAGATTAACGTCGAAGAGCGTCCCGCCCAGCGACGTCTGGTCAAGATGGGTGCGATAGCCAGCCGGGTTTTCGCGCTCAGTGCGGTCCAGCAGTTGGCCGACCGGGGCTTCGCGCAGGAACATATCGCTCTTGGCGTTGCCACCCTTCTCGAGGACATCAACGTATGGGCGTCACGGTTGGGCGGTTCGCTCACGCCGGAGGTCTCGTTCACGCCGATCGTGCCGGGCGCCTGGTGTGACCTCACGAACTCGGACCCCACCTCGAGCGTCTAGAGCAAACACTGACACCCGTCGCAGGGCACACCCGCTGGCGTGAGACCTGCCGTCGGCTCCCTGGGCAAGGTTATGGAGTGGATCGGGGGAGATCGCAGCCCGTTCTGATGCATGACCTTGCCCAGGCGCGGAGGTCGCCGAAGGCCAGTTTCTGGAGGGCGAGCTAACTGAGGGCGCATTGACGCCGTGGGGCCCGCATCAGCGCCATTTCGGACTTGACGGCATACGGCCCCCCGCGGTCGTGCACCACGCTCCACTGTGGCCCGGCGGATCCATCGGGTCGACCAGGGCAGTGGCCAGGGCCCGCGGTTCGGCCGTCTTGTCAAGCACGAGAACGGTGGGTCGCGGCCGCGCACCCGGCAACTTGACGGCGCGTATGCTGCCAGCGCGCCAACCGGCAGCATCGAGATTGGGAGGCCAAGTGTGATCGGTGATGGTGCCCCACCCACGGGTGGGGCTTTGCTCGTCGTGGGCGGCAACAGTGGTGCCGGCAAGTCGACGGTGACTGCGGCGCTGTGTCGTTCGTGGTCCCGGAACGGGCGTGATGTCGCGCCCTTCAAAGCGCAGAACATGTCGAACCACTCGGCCGTCACCCCGGATGGCGGCGAGATCGGTCGAGCCCAAGCCATGCAGGCGCTGGCCGCGCAGGTCGACACCGACCGTCGGATGAACCCCGTCCTCCTCAAACCCACGAGAGCGTCCACCAGTCACGTCGTCGTGCTCGGCGATGAGGTGGGCACGACCGATGCCCGGAGCTACGCCCAGCGGGCTCAAGACCTCAAGCCTGTGGTGCTTGAAGCCCTCGACAGCCTCCGCCGCGACCACGACTGGCTGATCGCTGAGGGGGCAGGCGGGGCGGCGGAAATCAACCTTTTCGACCGCGACTTGGTCAACCTGCCGCTCGCCGCGGCAGCCGGCATACCGGCGCTGCTGGTGGTGGACATCGACCGCGGGGGGGCCTTTGCCACCGCTCACGGCACCATCGACCTCTTGCCGCAGCGGCTGCGACGAGCAGTGGTGGGCATCGTGTTCAACCAGTTCCGCGGCGACCCATCCCTGTTGGACAGCGGCATCGCCGACCTTCAGCGGCGCACCGGCGTGCCCGTGCTCGGTGTGTTGCCGCACCTGGGCGACCACCCGATGCTCGGAGTCGAAGACTCTCTGGACATCGGCCACGTCCCACAGGCTCACGGCGATGCGGCCAGCCCGGTGCGGGTTGCGGTGATCCGGGTGCCGCACCTGTCAAACACCTCGGACTTCGACCCGTTGGTGATGGAGCCGGACGTTGACCTGCGCTGGGCCACTCGTCCCGGCGACCTGACCGACGTCGACCTGATCATCCTGCCCGGGAGCCGTGCCACCGTCGCGGACCTGCAATGGCTGCGGGACCGCGGACTCGACCGCGTTCTGCGGCACACGACTGCCCGCATCATGGGTCTGTGTGCGGGCTATCAGATGCTCGGTCGGCGCATTCATGACGCCGTCGAATCCTGCGCAGGCAGTGTCGACGGGCTTGGCCTCCTCGATGTCGAGACGACTTTCAGTGCACCCAAGATCGTGTCCCGGGCCAGCGGTCATGCGCGCGGGACGCCCGTGGCGGGGTATCAGATCCGTTGGGGTCGGCCCTGCGGCGCTGCTCGGCCGTGGTTGGACTTGGGCGGTATGCCGGAGGGTGCCCTGAGCGTGGACGGCGCGGTGCGCGGCACGAGTTTGCA
>JBGTGC010000197.1:0-4011 GCA_041746935.1 Dermatophilaceae bacterium | reverse complement strand
ATCAGAGTTGGCCGGATCCTGCAGAGCGTTGTGGAATGCCGCGGTCGGTGCCAGTTGCCGCATGGACTCACCGATCCTCAGCGGTGCCTGAGCACACAGCAACGACAAGAAGACAGCAGTGCCGATGGTGCCGCCCATCTGGCGGGTGAAGGTGGCCGAGGCGGTGGCCACACCGATCATCCGCGGCGAAACAGCGTTTTGAACGGCCAGCGTCAGCAGCCGCATGTTCGATCCCAGACCGAATCCGAAGAAGGCCATGATGACATTGTCAAAGCTAGCGGGGTGTCGGCCCCGACAAGCGACATCGCCAGCATGGCCAGGGTGAGCGTGGCTGAGCCGATGATCGGGAAGATGCGGTAGCGACCGGTGCGGGCGATGAGCTGTCCGGACAAGATCGAGCCCGTCATGATGCCGAGTGTCATGGGCAGCAGCATCAGACCGGCCTGCGTGGGGTAGCTCCCTTGACGATCTGCAAATACAGCGGCAACGTTGCCAGCCCACCGAACACCGCGATCCCGAGCATGACGGAAGCGATAGAGGAGATGCGGACGGTTCGGTCGGCGAACAGCAAGCAATCAAATCCAGTGGTGCCGGAGCATTGCACCGTAATCTGGTTTCGTGCCTGCGCCCGACGACTCATCCTGGGAGCAGGTGGTTCTGACGCGCCGGTGGCTGCTCACGTGGGTCGGTGTAGGGGGCATCGGTGCAGTCGTCGTGCCGCACCTGGCGGGGTGCGCCGACGCCCCGGATGTCGTGGTGACCGGCGGGGTCTCGGCCGAGCGCGCGTCGGCGTACCGAGACATGGTTCTCGACGCAATCCCGAGGGTCGAGGAACTGTGGGGCTCCGGGGCAGTGGCATTGCCGGTGCACATCGACTTGCCGTCGACCATCGTCGGATGGGCTGCCGCGACCGGTCACCGACCCGATCAGCGCGGGTATGCCGCCAGCACCGTCCGCATCAACGCTCGGAACGAGGAGGGGGCAGGCCAGGACGACGCGGATGCACGCCCGGTGCGGATCGTGATGCATCCCGACGCCTGGGACGAGCTCAGTCCTGCCGGTCGCGAGGCCGTCGTGACCCATGAGGTCGCGCATCTAGCCATGGGACGTGGCGGCTCAGCCCCCTGGTGGGTGGAGGAGGGAGTCGCGGAATTCACCGCCCATCGCAATGGCGTTACGTCGATCGCCGACATCGCGGGCTCCGCGCTAAAGCAGGCTGCACGTGAGCCTGGGAAGTCATGGCCGGAGCCGAGTGCGCAGGGTGATGCCTGGCAAGGCTATGCACGGGCCTGGCTTGCCTGTGTCTTCATAGCCGAGCGCCATGGTGAATCGGTCTTGCCGGAAGCGTTCGCCGCCGCCGCAGCAGGCCAATCAACACCGATGTGGATGCAATCGATCCTGGGCGAACGTAGTGACGACGTCCATGCCGCCTGGGTCAGTTGGCTGCAGCGTCAGCAGTGAGCGCTGCGCCCGCACTCACCGCTCGTCGACGTACAGGGCTTCGACCTGGTCCTTCATCTCGGACAAGACTCGGCCTCGGCGCAGCTTGATCGAGGGCGTGAGGTAGCCGTTCTCTTCGGTGAAGTCGCCTTCGAGAATCTTGAATTTGCGGATGCCCTCGGCGCGGCTCACGGCGTCGTTAGCGTGATCGACCGCTCGCTGGACTTCGGCAACCACGGCATCATGTGTGCGCGCCTCCTCCAGGGAGATGCCTTCTAGGTCGTGATTCTTGGCCCAGATCGGCAGCATTTCCTCATCGAGGGTGATCAACGCTGCGATGAAGGGGCGAGCGTCGCCGACCACGATGCACTGGGAGATCAGTGGGTTGGCCCGAAGTCGATCTTCCAAGCCTGCGGGGGAGACGTTCTTGCCGGCCGCGGTGACCAAGATTTCCTTCTTTCGACCCGTGACCTTCAGGAAGCCGTCGCTGTCCAGTTCACCGATGTCTCCGGTGTGGAACCAGCCGTCACGGATGGCTTCGGCGGTGGCATCGGGGTTGTTGTGATAAGCGCCGAACACGTTGTTGCCTTTGATGAGGATCTCGCCGTCGGTGTCGATCTTGACGGCAACCCCGGGCAGGGGACGGCCCACGGCACCGATCTTGATCAGATCAGGGGTGTTGACGGTGGCTGGGGCGGTGGTCTCGGTCAACCCGTATCCCTCGAGGACGACCAGGCCCACGCCACGGTAGAAGTGCCCCAGGCGATCGCCCAGCGCGGCTCCCCCCGAGACTGCATACTTGCAGCGCCCGCCGAGCGCTTGACGCAGTTTGCCGAAGACCAAGATGTCCGCGACCTTGTGCTGGGCCGCCAGGATCGGACCCGGGCCACCGTTGTCTTGGGCCACACTCCAGCGATGAGCCACCGAGGCCGCCCAACGGAAGATCTTGCCTTTGCCGCCGGCTTCGGCCTTCTGCTCCGAGGAGTTGTAGATCTTCTCGAAGACGCGCGGAACGGACAGTAGGTAGGTCGGTTGGAAGGTTGCGAGGTCGGCCAACACTGTCTTGGGGTCGGGGGTGTGACCCATGATCGACCCGGCCTGCATCGCCAACACTTCGATGAAACGCGCGAAGACGTGGGCCAAAGGTAGGAAGACCAGGGTGCTGGCCCCGGGCTCGGCCACGACATCTTTGAGCCGCTCCACGGTGTTTTCAGTCAACGCCATGAAGTTGTCGTGGCTCAGCTCGCATCCCTTGGGCGGACCGGTCGTGCCCGAGGTGTAGATGATCGTTGCTAGGTCGGCGCGCTTGATCACCGCTCTGCGCTCGGCGATGTCTTCATCGCTGACCTCTGCCCCCGCACTGACCAACTCATCCAAGGCTCCAGAGTCGATCTGCCACACATCGGTGAGGTGCTCAAGGGAATCCCGCACCCGGGCAACGGTGGCGGCGTGCGTGCTGTCCTCCACGACGATGGCCACTGCTTGGGAGTCCGAACAAATCCACTGCACTTGCTCGGCAGATGACGTTTCGTAGACCGGCACGGGGACTGCGCCAGCGGTCCACAACGCGAAGTCGCACAGCGTCCACTCATAGCGGGTGCGGCTCATGATGGCTACCCGGGCTCCGGTGGCGACACCCGCAGCTGCGAAGCCCTTGGCCAAGGCCTGCACCTGGGCCCAGAACTCGGCTGCGCTGACGTCACGCCAGGTTTCACCCTCGGCGATCCGGACCAGAACCTTGGCCGGATCGACCCCGGCCCAGTATGCGGCGACGTCAGACAGATTGCCGTCGACGGCCTGTGGAACTAACGGTGGGACGGCGATGTCCTGCACGATCGGGCCTCCTGGGGGCGGGATCCTCGGTCGAGGTCGAGCGACATGCTACCGCGACGACCTGCTCAGTCAGCGTTTGGCGGGGCCGCGGCTGGTGGCCGATACGCTGCGTGTCTGCCAGTCCATAGACACCTGAGCACGCGGGAGATCAGAGATGACCTTGAACATCGGTGTAGACGTCGGCGGCACCAAGATCGCCGCCAGCTCGGTCAACGAGCACGGGGAGATCGCTGCCCGCGCACGACGGGAGACCCCAGCCCAAGACGTCGACGCGATCGCCGGTGCCGTGGTCGAGGTGGTGCAAGAACTGAGGGGGAAGGCTGAGGCCGAGGGTCAGGACGTCGCGGGGGTCGGGGTGGCCTGCGCAGGCTTCGTGGACGCCGAAGGCACCACCGTGGTGTTCGCCCCCAACCTCGCCTGGCGCAACGAACCTTTAGCGCAGCGGGTACACGAGCGAGCTGGCATACCGGTGGTGTTGGAGAACGATGCCAACGCAGCGGCGTGGGGAGAGTTTCGCTTCGGAGCAGCACGTAAGGCTGACCACATGATCATGATCACCCTGGGCACGGGAGTGGGCGGTGGCGTGATCGACCGGCACCAACTGGTGCGCGGTGCCCACGGCATGGCGGCCGAGATCGGCCACCTGCGAGTCGTGCCCGAGGGTCATCGTTGTGGTTGCGGCAACCGTGGCTGTTGGGAGCAGTACGCCAGCGGTTCGGCGCTCGTGCGCGAAGCCCG
>JBGTGC010000196.1:0-10324 GCA_041746935.1 Dermatophilaceae bacterium | reverse complement strand
CCGGGCACGTTGATGCCGCCGACCCAGGTCCTCGCCGAGCAGGTCGCCCGCTGCCAGAGCGTGGCGGACTACCTGGCGACCCCGCGCACGATGGCGGCGGTCATGCCAGAGCCGGTGCTGACGCGCGATGAACATGGCGAGCGCATCGTGATGCGTGCCCTGATCGATGAGCATGGGTCGTCCGTCGGTGCTGGCCCAAAGCGCCGACCAGGGACAGACTGAGCAGTATGCAGGCTGCTCGTTCCGCACACGACCCGCCCTGGGTGGGTGGGCAGATGGGCGAGCGAGCGTGGTGTCAGTTGTGCCCCAACCCTTCTCCGATGACGCTCGAGGGCACCAACACCTGGATCCTCACCGAGCCGGGCTCGCAACTCTCGATCGTCGTCGACCCCGGGCCGCTCGATGAGGCCCACCTGCAACGGGTCGTGGCCCACGTCGAGAGCATCGGCTCGCGCGTTGCCCTGACGCTGCTGACCCACCGACACGACGACCACGCGCAGGGCGCCGACCGGTTCCGGCAACTGACCGATGCCCCGGTGCGGGCGATCGGCCCAGGTCACGACGACCTCACCGACGGGGATCGGCTGAGCATTGGCGGACTTGAGATGGTCGTAGTCAGCACTCCGGGCCACACCGGTGACTCGATCAGCTTCCTTGTGCCTGCCGAGGAGACGTTGCTGACGGGCGACACGATCCTGGGGCGGGGGAGCACGGTGGTGGCTCACCCGGACGGCCATCTGTCGGCATACCTGGAGTCGTTGGAGCGTTTGCGACGGTTCACCGAATCCGGGCAGGCGACCTCGCTGGCGCCGGGGCATGGCCCACTGGTCCCGGATGCCGAAGCGGCGGTGGAGCGATACATCGAGCATCGGGCGCAACGCCTGGATCAGGTCCGGGCTGCGGTCGACGGGCACCGCAGCGGGCGAAGTGATGGATCGGTGGCCGCATCAGAATTGGCCGATGCGGTGGTGGCCACGGTCTATGCCGACGTGCCACAAGACCTGTGGCCGGCCGCACGGCTCAGTGTGCTAGCTCAACTCGAGTATCTGGGACTGGCCTGATCGCCGAAACGTGGTCACCGAGCGCGGCGGGTGAGCCGGTAGATGTCGACCAGCGTCACCGATTTGGCTCCCAGGACCAGCCAGCCTCGCGCGGCAAAGTCAGCCAGCGCCTTGTTGACCGTCTCGCGGGAAGCGCCGACCAACTGCGCCAACTCCTCCTGCGTGAGGTCGTGCCGCACCCGGACTCCCTCGTCGCTGGGCTGACCAAAGCGACCCGACAGGTCCAACAGTGCTTTGGCCACCCGTCCGGGCACGTCGGTGAAGACGAGATCGGACAAGCCCTCGTTAGTCCGCCGCAGGCGCCGAGCCAGACCAGCCAGCATCTGCATGGCGACCTCTGGGTGATCGGCGATGAAGGTGCGCAGGTCCTTGTTGTGCAGGCCGATGAGGTCGGTGTCGTTGACGGCAGTCGCGCTGGTCAAACGTGGGCCGGGGTCAAACAAGCTCAACTCGCCGAACATCTCGCCTGGGCCCAGCACCGAGAGGAGGGACTCCCTCCCGTCCGGGCTGGTGCGCCCTAACTTCACCTTCCCGCTGGTGATCACGTAAAGGGAATCTCCGCGATCTCCCTCGTGGAAGATCAGCCGGCCCTTCTGGTGGTGTCTTTCCGACATGGAATCGATGAGCCGCTCGGCCGCCGCCAGATCCAGAGCAGCGAACAACGGCGCTTGCATCACGACCTGTTTGTCCACGTCGGTCATCTTGCCACCAATGTGGCTGTTGCGGCAGGGGAGAAGCGTCGGCACGTAGGCTTTCGCAGGTGAATACGCCTGCGCCGGAGCGCACTGAGACTCAGCTGGCCAAGACCCGTCGAGCACGAAGGATGTATCGCACGCTGAGTGTGCGATACCCCGATGCGCACTGCGAGCTCGACTTCCGCAACCCCTACGAACTGCTGGTGGCCACTGTGCTGTCCGCCCAAACGACGGATGTGCGGGTCAACTCGATCACGCCGATCCTCTTTGAGAAATATCCGGATGCCCGTGCGTTGGCCGGGGCCGACCGCGACGACCTCGAGGCCATCGTCAAGCCCACCGGCTTCTTCCGAGCCAAGTCGACGTCGTTGCTCAACCTGGCAGGCGACCTCGCGGAACGCTTCGACGGTGAGGTGCCGCCCCGGCTCGCCGACCTCACCACGCTGCCGGGTGTGGGCCGCAAAACCGCCAATGTGGTGTTGGGCAACGCGTTCGACGTGCCCGGCATCACCGTGGACACGCACTTCGGCCGCTTGGTGCGACGTTTCGGCTGGACCCAGTTGGGGGACCCCGTGAAGGTTGAGCACGCGGTGGGGGCCTTGGTACCGAAGAAGGAGTGGACGCAACTCTCACACGTGCTCATCTTCCACGGCCGGCGGATCTGCCACTCCCGCAAACCTGCATGCGGGGTATGCCCGGTGGCGTCGATGTGTCCCTCCTACGGGGCGGGGGAGACCGATCCCATTCGGGCTGCGGCGCTGGTAAAGACCGGCCCCCCACGGTGACTCATGCGACTGCGCCTCCGCAGTGGCTCACCGACCTGGTGCAGCGCATCGAGGGGAAGCCGATCGAGTGGTTCAGCCGACTCCTACCACCACCTGGGGAGGGCGGGCGCCAGTCGGCGGTGCTCATCATGTTCGGGCCAGGGCCGTACGGCTCCGAGGTCGTGCTGACCGAACGCGCCCACACCATGCGTTCCCATGCGGGGCAGGTGTCTTTTCCGGGCGGGGGTCAGGAGCCGGGCGATGCAAGCCCCAGCGCGACCGCACTGCGTGAAGCGCAGGAAGAGATAGACCTCGACCCGGCTGAGGTGAGGGTGCTGGCTGAACTGCCCGCCCTGCACCTCGCTGTGAGTGGGTATGACGTGACGCCGGTCCTCGCGTGGTGGCACCAACCGGGTGTCATCCGGGTCCGGGAACCCGACGAGGTAAAGCAGGTGCTTCGAGTGCCGGTAGCGCATCTGATCGACCCGGACCAGCGCTTCCGGGTGCGCCACCCCAGCGGCTACACCGGACCAGCGTTCGGTGTCCACTCCGTGGTGGTGTGGGGATTCACCGCTGGATTGCTCGACCGCATCCTCGACTTAGCGGGATTGGCTCAACCGTGGGATGCCAGCGTGGTGCGGGAGGTTAACTGAAGAGGTCGGCTGCTTAGGCGGAAGCCTTCACGGCGGCCACGGTCTTTTGGGCGTTGTCAATGGCCTTTTCCGGCTTGCCCTTCACCTTGCCGATCAGGCCCTTACCGAGGAGCGCCAAGATTCCCGCAATGAGGAAGAGGACTCCGGCCACGATGAGCAATCCAGCCCATACTGGCAGCCAGATAGCGATGACCCACGCCAGCCCGAGCAGTAGCATCCCGAAGCCGTAGGCACCCAGGACTCCGGCCCCGACAAACATTCCGGCACCCTTGCCGGCGTGGGTGACGTCGTTCTTGATCTCGACCTTGGCGAGCTCGACCTCGCTGCGCACGATTGCGGACAAGTCAGCGGAGGCATCGGCCACAAGTTGGCCGATGGTGCGCTCGTCGTGAGTGGTGGGCTCCTGCGTTGTAGACATGTCCAGAACTGTATCTCGTTGACTCATCACACGCAGAGCAACCTCTAGATGTCGGGTGAGGTCGCGGGTGCCTCCCGAGCGGAGCACCCGGACCTCGCGCCCTCGGAGCGCCCGACGTACGCCCGACGTATTGGTGCCCACCCGGCACCCCCTGTTAGTGCCGGGTGGGCACCTGCCGACTACCCGGTCCCGTGACAGCCAGGGGCAGGCGCGTTATAACGCGTAGCCGCGTCGACTCCTCAATGATGCCTGGTCATCGTTGAGGAGTGTCTCTGGATTCAGTCAAGATTTGGCAAATTCTTTGTCTACTCGGCTGAGAGACCCTGCTTTATCTTGTCCATCACCGTCGAATCGGCCAATGTCGTGACGTCGCCGACCTCTCGATCTTCGGCAACGTCCTTGAGCAAACGACGCATGATCTTGCCCGAACGGGTCTTCGGCAGCTCGGCGACGATCATGATCTGGCGGGGTCGAGCGATCGCGCCGATCTCGTTGGCGACGTGGGCTCGCAACTCGGCAACGATGTCCGCGTGGTCATCATCCTTGTCCGCGCTGGCGCTCGCGGCTTCGGAACGCAGGATCACGAAGGCGCACACGGCCTGACCGGTCATGTCGTCGGCCGCGCCGACGACCGCTGCCTCGGCCACCGAGGGGTGAGAGACCAGGGCTGATTCAATTTCGGTGGTGGACAATCGGTGGCCACTGACGTTCATCACGTCATCGACCCGGCCCAGCACCCAGATGTTGCCCTCCTGGTCCTTCTTGGCTCCGTCACCGGCAAAGTAGGTGTCGGGGAAGCGGGACCAGTACGTGTCGGCATACCGCTCCTGATCCCCCCAGATGCCACGCAGCATCGAAGGCCATGGTTCCTTGACCACCAGGTAGCCCCCCGAGCCATCGGGCACTGACTCGCCGGCGTCATTGACCACGTCGACACTGATCCCCGGTATGGCGAGTTGCGCCGAGCCGGGGCGGGTCGGTGTGACGCCGGGAAGCGGGCTGATCATGATCGCGCCCGTCTCGGTTTGCCACCAGGTGTCAACGATCGGGCAGGTGTCGCCGCCGATCACGCGGCGATACCACATCCAGGCCTCTGGATTGATCGGTTCGCCGACCGATCCGAGCAGCTTCAGCGACGACAGGTCGAACTCGGCGGGGATCTGCTCGCCCCACTTCATACACGCCCGGATCGCGGTTGGGGCGGTGTAGAAGATCGTCACGCCGAGGTCTTGCGCGATCTCCCACCAACGACCCTTATGCGGGGTGTCGGGCGTGCCCTCGTACATCACCTGGGTGGCACCCAGAGCCATCGGGCCGTAGACGATGTAGGAGTGCCCGGTGACCCAACCGACGTCGGCCGTGCACCAGTACACGTCGCTCTCGGGGTGTATGTCGTGCACGTACTTGCTGGTGAAGGCGGCCTGCGTGAGGTAGCCGCCGGTGGTGTGGAAGATGCCTTTTGGCTTTCCAGTCGTGCCTGAGGTGTAGAGGATGAACAACGGGTGCTCGGAGTCGAAGGCCTGCGCCTGATGGGTCGGCTCCGCTGCTTCCAGGGCCTCGTGCCACCACACATCCCGCCCCTCGTGCCACTCGACGTCACCTTCGGTACGTCTGACCACGAACACGGTCTCGACGGTGCTCTGGGCATCGATCGCCGCGTCCACGGCCGGCTTGAGAGCCGAAGCCTTGCCCTTGCGGTATCCGCCGTCGGCGGTGATCACCACCTTGGCTTCGGCATCGGCGATCCGGGCCCGCAAGGCTGAGGCCGAGAAGCCGCCGAAGATCACCGAATGAGCAGCCCCGATCCGAGCACAAGCCAACATGGCGACCGCAGCCTCGGGCACCATCGGCAAATAGATGGCCACCCGGTCGCCGGTCTCGACGCCGGCCCCGATCAGCGCATTAGCCGCGCGCTGGACCTGCTCGTGCAACTCGGCATACGTGATGTCTTGGGTGTCGCCCGGCTCCCCGACGAAGTGCACAGCCACCCGATCCCCGTGACCTGCCTCGACGTGCCGGTCCACGCAGTTCACGCTTGCGTTGAGCTTGCCACCGGTGAACCAGGAGGCCACCGGTGCCTGCGACCAGTCGAGGGTTTCCCCGAAGTCGGTGTCCCAGGCGAGCAGGTCACGTGCCTGATCTGCCCAAAAGCCCACCCGATCTTTCTGCGCCGCGTCATAGAGTTCCTGCGTGCCGTTGGCTTGGGCCACGAAATCATCGCTGGGGGTGAAGAGTCGTTCTTCGTGGGACAGATTGGACAGCGTTTCCTCGGTCACAGTGCCTCCTGATCGGAATACGGATCGACCATTACACCCAACCTCGTGTCGAGGGTTTCAGCAAGGGGGGAGGATGGGTCGGTGATTTCCAGTGCCGGGCCGGACCGGGTGAGCGATCTGATGGCCCTGCCAGGGGTAGCTGAGGCGGTGGCTGCAGCTCGCACGTCGTGTGAGGAATTGCGCTGGCACCCGGTCCTGCGGCGAAGGATTCCCGAAGCCGCGGCCGAGTCGCGCGTAAGGGGGGCTGCGGCCAGTGCCGTCCTGGAGGGAGCGGAAGTGGCGGGGACTCGGTTGAGCCTGCCGCTGGTGCGCGACGTGATGCGCGGAGCGCAGAAGGCCCCCGAGCAGCCCGACCCGGTATGGCGCATGTTGCGTGCTGCGGTGCAAGTCACGGCGGCGGGCGAAGAGGTGACCACACGCGCGATGGCGGCACCCATTCAGGTGCTGTCCCGGTTGCACGTCGCTGCCGGAGCGCCGCTTCTGCCGGCGGCACAGGTCGGTCGTCCGCGGCTGGCCCATGAGCCTTGTCAGGAGTGGGTGGAGCTCGGGAGTGCTCCGTCCGAGGCCGAGATGCGGCAGCGGTTGGCCGGCATCGCTGATTTGCTCAAGGCCGTGCGCGGGGGTGAGGCTCCCGCACTCGTGCTCGCCGCGTTGATCCACGCCGAACTGGTGGCGACGCGACCCTTCGTAGCGGGAAATGCCTTGGTGGCTCGCAGTCTGGAACGTGTGGTGCTCCACCAAGGAGGGCTGGACCCTACGGGGGTCGCCGTTATCGAAGCCGGACATGCGGCCGGTGGCGGCACGGCCTACCGAGGGGCCATGACCGCATACGTCCAGGGTGGTCCGCCGGGGGTCGGGCTGTGGTTGGTGCACTGCGCTGAGGCGGTGGTCGAAGCCGCCACCGTGGGGAGCCACATCGCCGATGCCGTGATGGCGGGCCGGCTGACCTGAGCGCCTTCGCGAGGCGAGATCGGGCTGTGAGCTGCGTCTATGTGTGGTTGGGGTTGTGCAGGCGGGATTGCGGGTGTAGACCTAGGGGATGGAGCATTCGTAGGCTGAGTGCTTCGGCGCAGACGACACCAGCACCCACGTGCGGGCAGTCCACTGATGGACTTGTCGTGGCCGGCTTGTCCCGTCCCGATGTTGCGTTGCACGCTCTGATCACTGGACGCCTACGCCTAGGAGACGCCCCTCCCGCAGGGGCGTCTTCCTATGTCAGCGGTCTCGACACTTCCACGAGGACCGGCCGGGCTGCGCTGCCCGTTTGGATAGTTGCAACCGTGAGTTATTGAAGGCACAATTACTTCGTAGCGCTCCCCTTCGGGGTTGAGCGCGGGCGTTCCGGCCCAACCCCCAAGGTCTGGAACGTCGACGGCCCCCGCGACCCCCCCCAGCGGGGGCCGTCCTATGCCCCCTCGCAGGTCGCGGTTTTCCACATCTCGACGAGGCTTGCGGCTGTGTCCACAGGTACGGGGGATGGCGCGTTGAGTAGGAGCGCGGCGGGGCAGGTTTGGTCTTTATGAGCGATCAGTATGCCGACGCGGTCACCCCTAGGGGATGCGTCATCGGAGTGCTCGGGGCCAGCGGTGGCCTGGGTGTCAGCACCCTGGCCACGGCGTTGGCGATGCGCAGCGCGTTGGCTCGCGGTCCGTCCCTGTTGATCGATGGTCACCCTCGCGGCGGTGGACTCGACGTGCACCTCGGGGTGGACAGCGAGGATGGTTTGCGCTGGACGGACCTGGCTGCCGTGAGAGGGCAGATCGAGGCGGCCGCTGTGCTCTCTGGGCTCCCCTCAGTCCAGGGATGTCGAGTGCTGTCGTGGGATCGCAGACCTGGTGTTCGTCTCGACGGTGGCGGGGTAGGGCTCGCACGCACCCTGGCCCAAGAATCGATCGTCACCGTCATTGATCTTCCTGGGCCCGAGGCCTACGAGGCTCACGAGTGGTGGCGACTGTGTGAGCACGTGGTGCTTCTGTGTGGCGGCGGAGTGCAGCAGGTCGCGGCGGCAGCCATCGCGGTGGAGTGCCTGAATGCTGCGGTCGAGCCGGCTCCGCCCAGTGGCGCACACCGGCGGAGCAGGAGTACGGGCGCGAGCGTGCTCGGCGTGCTCCGTCAGCAACGGTCCGGCACGACCGATCGCGACGACGTGTCAGCGATGCTCGGACTGCCGTTCGTTGCAGCGATACGCGATGACCCCAAAGTAGTGACTGCGCTTCTCCGAGGGGAGCCGGTCGGGGTGAAGAACAGCCCGGTTGCGGTGGTGGCTGATGCTGTCCTGGCCGACACCTTGCCGTCCAGGCGGAAGGCGGCATGAGCGCAGTCGATCCTCTCGTCCAAGAAGAAATCGACCGTGGACAGGCACCGACAGTCGAGCGTGTGTCCAGGATCTCCCAGGCGCAACGGCTCCGACTCGGCGCTGACGGAGCGGCCGAGGCGGAGCGGGCCCTTGGGAGCGCCGTCCTGGGGTTGGGCCCGTTGCACGTCCTGACCACTGACGAGCAGGTCACCGACATCCTGGTCAACGGTGCTGCGGGGGTCTGGATCGATCGAGGCCGCGGCCTCGAGGAGGCCGCGGTGCATCTGAGTGACGATGCGGCACTGCGACGCTTGGCGGTCCGGCTGGCTGCGTTGGCCGGACAGCGACTCGACGATGCCGCGCCATACGTCGATGGCCTCCTTCCGGGTGGTATCCGCCTGCACGCAGTCCTGCCGCCGCTGGTCGACGGCGCAGCCCACATCAGTCTGCGCATTCCTCGACGGGTTCCTCCTTCTTTGGAGGTGCTACGCCGATGGGGCATGTTCGACGAGCGTGTCGAGGCGGTGCTGCGGCAGATTGTGGCCAACAAGCTTGCTTTTGTGGTGGGGGGAGGCACCGGCAGTGGCAAGACCACGCTGCTCTCGGCCCTGCTGGCCCAGGTGCCGCACGGTGAACGCATGGTCATCGTCGAAGATGTCCGGGAGTTGGTGATTGCCCACCCACACGTCATCCACCTGCAAGGACGTGCGGCCAACGTCGAGGGCCGCGGCGAGATCGCGCTGACCACGTTGATCAGACAGTCGCTGCGCATGCGGCCCGACCGGGTGGTGTTGGGCGAGGCACGTGGTCCCGAGGTTCGCGATCTCTTGACCGCGATGAACACCGGGCACGAAGGAGGGTGCGGCACGATTCACGCCAACTCCGCCCATGACGTGATCTCCCGTTTTGAAGCACTCGGGGCACTTGCTGGTTTGGGGTCTGCCGCCGTGCATACCCAGTTGGCCTCAGCCGTGCAGGTCGTCCTCCACCTCGACCGATCGGGCAGCACGCGCAAACTCGCCGAGATCGCTGTGCTCGGAGTTGCGGGGGATCGGGTTGGGGCGAGCACCGCGCTAGAACGGGTCGGCGAACTCTACGTCACCGGCCCAGGGTGGGGTCGACTCGAGCAGTTGATCGCCGCTCGTGGCGTCCATGAGTGATGTCGGCGGATGGGTGGGCTGGTTGGCGGCCGCGTGCGCTCTCGGCGCCGTCCTGTTGTGGCCAACTCGCTCCGGGCTTGGGGCGCAGGCAGCCCAAGCCATGCTCGCCGTTCCCTCGGTTCGGGATTGGGCCAGCCCTACACAATGGCTGAGGTCATGGCGGGCCAGGAGGGCCAGACCGCTAGACATCCTGCCGCTGCTGGACGGTCTTTCGGCCAGCCTGGCGGCCGGTCTCACGCCAGAAGAATCGTTGCGAATGGCATCGCAGACATCAACCGATAGAGATGTCCAGGCGATGCTGATCCCGGTGCTTGAAGCCGCCCAGGAAGGGCGGCCCCTCGGGGTGCCCTGGCAACGCCTCGCCCGTGAGCACGATCATCCTGATCTGTCATCCTTGGCTCGGGCGTGGCTGATCAGTGAACGGCTGGGCTGCCCGCTGTCCGATGCGGTGGCCACGACGGCGAGCACCTCGCGGTCGCGAACCACGATGGACCAAAGGCTCGGCTCGGCCACCGCTGGAGCTAGGGCCACGTGCGCCTTGCTGAGCGTGCTGCCGATCGGGGGCATCGGCATCGCACTGATGTTGGGCATCGACCCGCTCACCCTGTACGGAAACCCGCTGTCGCTCGCTTCCGCGCTCGTTGGCCTGTTCCTGTTGGTGGGCGGGCGCTGGATGGTGAGCCACATGATCGGGCGCGTCGGTCCCCGGGAGGGCACAGGGTGAGCGCTGGACTCTTCCCATTGATGGCCAGCATCTCGTCGGTGCCCTGGCTCGCCGCGGCCTTGGGTGCAGCGGCGGTGTTGCTCTGGCCCCAGTCCCCGGCACGGTGGCGCTTGCGTCACCATGATCGGCGTGGGCTGGCGGGAGCGAGGAGGAGTCGCGCACGGCCGACCAGGTCCCCGGACCTGCCCGAAGTCCTGGATCACATCGCCCTGGCCTTGCGCGGGGGCGCCGGATTGCAGCCTGCGCTGCGACAGGTGGCCTCCGCGACACCGGGGCC
>JBGTGC010000195.1:0-1794 GCA_041746935.1 Dermatophilaceae bacterium | reverse complement strand
ATCAGGCCGGTCACGAAGCAGATGCCGAAACAGATTCCCAGCCACACCCCGACGCGCGCCGCCACATACGGGCTACGCAGCCGAGAAGTAAACATCTCTGGCGTGGGGATGGGAGGTTTCATGAATCCTCAAACTGTCGGGGTTAAAGACGCCACAAAGACCATAGTGACGCGTCGATGCACTGCGATTCTACGGATCCTCGCACGCCCCGGCCCTTACGAAAATGGAACGTCAGGAATCTCGAGAACAACAGCCCATCGGTCGCCGATGGGATGCCGCGATGCGACGACGAGGCCTGCTCGGACCGCGACGTGCTCGATGTCGTCGAGCCCGACAACGGCCCACCGGAAGGGTCGACTCGTTGCCTCACCGCACTCCAGGGTCGCCCAGAGCGTCTTCATCTCCACCCCAGACTCTTTGACTTCCACGACAATCCTGCCCTCAGCACTGATGAGCTCCCGCGCCCGAGCCAGCAGCGCCACCGGGTCGCCGCCGATCCCGATATTGCCGTCGGCGAGCAGCGCCGACCGCCACCGGCCTTCCCCCGGCATCGGCTTGAAGACGTCACGCACCAGGGCTGAGGCGCCACGTGAGCGTGTCTGGCCGACGGCTTCGGTGACGATGTCGATGCCGAGGACGATCTGACCCCGAGCAGCCAATGCCGAAGTCAACCGTCCTGGACCGCAGCCGATGTCGATACAGCAGGTGGGACACAGGTCGAGCAGGGCTAGGTCAGCCTGGTCGGCGTCGCGCGTCCAGTCCTGCACCGGAAGGTGCCGCGGGTTGTCTTCCAAACCCACGATGTGCACCGGGAAGCCCTGGAGCGCTCGCGAGAAGAGGTCCGTGAACGACGTCTGGGTCTGCGTCATGGGTGAACCCCCTTGCTGGCCCAGGTGCGGGCGAATCGAGTATGCGGTGCAGCAGCGGCCACGATCTCCGCATCTTCGACCGTGTCGACGTCCCGCAGGGTCTCGACCAGGCCGACACTGACTCCGCGATCGATCAGTGCCTTCCGCGTATCTTCGCAGGTCTGCGGAGTCGACATCGGCACACCCCTCAGCGCCTGGGCGTCAGCCGGGTCGCGCAGACCCAGACCCCACCATCCACCGTCGTGCGCTGGGCCGAGGACGGTGTCGTAATCATCAAGGGCTCGAGAGGCCGACTGCAGGTTCGCCGCGGTCAGTTGCGGGGTGTCCATGCCGACCTGAACCAGCCGGCCAGGTCCCGCATCGAAGTGGGCATTGGCCAGGCGCTCAGCGAATCCGTCGCCGCGCTGCCAGATGATCGTCCAGTCGGCGAGCGCCGTCCGGATCTCATCGGCACGTTTGGCCGCGTCGAGATCACCGGTCAACGCAATGACGCCGTCGGCGCCGGCCTCACGGCATACCGCCAGAGTGTCGAGAAGTCCGGCCGCCGCAAGATCGGCCGCAGCATCGTGGCCGATCACCGCACCGAGCCGGGTCTTGGCCAGCCCCGGCACCGGGGCCTTGGCCATCACTAAGACCTTCATGCTGAGACCTTCATGCCAGGACCTTCCAGAAGTCGCGGGCTGCTCGCGCTGTGCCGATCACCGATCCGGAGACCTTCGACTTGGTGCCCTCGGCGCGCGGGCCGTAGGCGACGTCACTCTCCACGAGCCGCCACCCCGCGACGGTGGCCTTCTGCAGCAACTCCACCGGGTAGCCGAAGCGTCGATCCTGGACGTCGAGATCAAGCAGTGCTTGGCGACGGCATACGCGGATAGGGGCGATGTCATGCACCGTCGTCCCGATCCGCCGCCGCAGCCAGGCCAGG
>JBGTGC010000194.1:0-3322 GCA_041746935.1 Dermatophilaceae bacterium | reverse complement strand
TGGCCAGTCCTCTGGTGCCATGACAGCATCCTGCCTCAGCCCACCCGGCCTACTGGCGTCTGATAGCCAACATCACCGTCAGCACCTGATGTATGTCGATCCCCGCCGACTTACGCACTGCGGCCTTCAACGGCACGAGGTAGCGACCGCCCTTGGGGAAGAGCGAGGTCATGAACTCCGTTTCGCTGATTCGCACCACGACGGGCACTTAAGCGCGATATTCCACCCCCCCAATTCCATCTCGCGCACCGGGCAATTATCTCGCGTGGAAGGCGACCAGGGTGGGTTCACCCTGGACGTGGCCTTAGGTAGGAACGTGCTCGACGCAGGTGAGAGCAGTCGGCCGAGCCTCCATCCGCAGCGGATTGATCGGCTCGCCGCAGACGTCACACAACCCATACGTTCCGGCCGCCACGCGCTGGAGAGCAGCATCGATCTCCCCGAGGTGCGCCTGGACTTGCCTCGTCAACGCCGCCAGTTGAGCGCGCTCGAAAGCAATCGTCTGGCCCTCGGGATCGTGCTCGTCATCGGCGTTAGAGTCGCGCGACGCGTCGAAGAACGTGGCCATGTCTTCGTCCAGCCGCAACAGGCGCTCACGAAGATCGGCGCGCTCCTGGTCAAGACGTGCTCGTGGGCTCACCACCACAGAGTCGTCGCCGCGCTCAGCAGACCCAACAGCAGCAGGCTGAGCGCCCAGACGGTGTCGAGGTTGAACCAGGTGCGCGACACCGCTCGCAAGCCGAGGTAGCGGTAGACCAGCACGGCCAGAAGCGCCCCGGCGCTCACCATCGCGAGCGTATGGGCGGCGGCGACCAGCAACGCCGGGGCCGCGTGGTCGGTCACCAGTTGACTCATGGCGACGTGCTCCCCACCCATCTCACCCGTGTCCATGTCGCCCATCTCCATAGCCAAGAAGATGGGCAGCAACATCAAACCGGCTCCGTGCGCCGTCGCGGCAAGAAAGGACCACCAGACGAGGCGGTGCGGTGCCACTCGAGCCAGATACTTCGGGTGATGCGAACGCGACACCAGGAGATATCCGCCGAAACCCACGGCCACGCCGGACGCTGCCAGCCTGATGGGTGTCTGCCACTCCACGAGCGCGCCGATCATGGAGAACGGCAGCAAGATCACCGCCATGGCCAGGAAGTGGCCAAGCCCAAGCATGGCCAGGGCCCTCACGAGGGCGCTCGGACGGCGTTCCATCAGCGCGGCAGACACAGCCAGCGGCCAACCCATCCCAGGGTTCAGCCCGTGATAGATGCCCGCGACTGCGACCGCCAACCAGAGCGCGGCGGTCGAGGCCTCACCCAGGTCCACGGTCGGAGAACTTCCTCAGGCGGAGGGATAACAGAAACTGTCGGTGGAGCAGTCGCCACCCTCCAGACGAATCTGGTGCGAGCGGTACCCGTCCGGGAACTCAACGAAGAAATTCTCGTCCAAGGCCAGCCCACCTTCGACGCCGACGTCCGCCTTCACCATGGCGGCGGGCACTCCATCGGGATAGAACTGGTCGTCCCACGTGGAATACAGCGAGTTGGTCCAGTAGACCCGCTTGCCGTCTCGGCTGATCTCAACCATCTGAGGCCCGCCCTGGTATGCCGCGCCGCTGGGGTGCTCCGTCTTGCGGGTGATCCCACCGATATGGACCGATCCGACGAGCGTGGGATTCATCGGGTCGCTGACGTCATACTGACGCATCTCCCCCGTGCCCCAACAGGCCACGTAGAGGAACCGGTCGTCCAACGACAGGTCGATGTCGGTGACCAGCGGCGGCACGGCCCCGAATCCCTTGAGCAGTGGTGGCAGATCGTCAGCTTCGGCCGGCTCGGCCGGAATCGTCGCGGTCTTCTTGGCGTGAAACTCCCCGTCCTCGCGCCACCACGTCCAGATCGACCCCTCGAGGTTCGTGGTGTCGACGACGACGCCGCAGAAGCCGTATTCACGGGAGGGGTCGTGGGCTGGGCGGACCTCCAGGGCCATCTGGTGGTTCGCGCCGAGGTCGATGGTCTGCACGTTGCGCCGACCACGCAGATCCCAGAAATGGAGGCTGTGGCCGTACTTGTTGGCGAGCAAGTCTTCGGGAACGATGCCGTTCTCAAACTGCGGCGGCAGGCCCCATTCGCTCGAGACCATGTAGTCGCGCGGCAGATTCCACCAGAAGTCGTAGTGCTTGTCTTGCACGCCACGGTCAATCTCCCAGCGCCCGAGCACCTCGAAGGTCTCGCAGTCCATGATGAAGATCCCGGGAGGTCCTTCGGTGCCATCCACCCCGCCGCCGCCGAGCGTCGAGACGTAGATCCCCTCCGGACCGCAGTGGATCGTGTGCGGTCTGGAGTAGCCCGTCTTCGCGAAGATCTCTTCGGGCTCGATGACCTTGTGCAACTTAGCTGCGGTCGGGCCACCCAAAACGTCGATGACGTAGATCCGGGATGACCGGATGCCCGGGATGATGAGGTACCGCCGCTCCAGGAAGGCGTGACCCGTCAAGGGGGACAGCGCAGATGAGCACGCATTCCAGCCGAAGTGGTGGAATTCATCACCCGTATTAGGCATGAGGACCTGATGGACGATCGTGCCGAAGGTCGCTGATTCGGGGTCAACGTCAACAACGGCCAACCCGTCGGGTTGCGAGCCGTCAGGGCTCAGCATCAGCGTGTAGGCAAGAGTCTCGACGGGCGCTTCCATCGCCAGGCGCGGTGAGGCGTGAAAGGTGACATCGGGCCTGGCTGACATGGCGTACCTCCAGAGTGGGCGGTGGGTCTTCAGTCAATGTAGGGCAGGAACGTCGCGGTCGCCAGAGCCTCTTCTCAGGGGGCCCAGGCGCTGCGCTGGTTCCAGGTCGGTAGTGCGCGGGCTAGGTCACGGGGCCCGGTCACCCTGATCGCACCGGAGCGCAACGCTTGCGGCCATTCAAGATTTCCAAGATGCCACGAGGCCAGCGCGGTGGACTCTGCGGTGACCACGAGATCCACGTCCATCCCCGGGTCGCTCAGGCACACTTCGGACTCCACACGGTCGAAGATCACCCACATCTGACGCTGCTTCACGGGTTGGTCGGTGAACTCGAACCGGGCCACCACTCGGTGCGCAGGAAGGCGATCGACGGCGAGGTACTGGTGACACCAGTTGTGCAGGAGAAAGCCGGGATCGCTGTCCTCAGGATTCAGCTCGAACCACTCCTGCGCCCAATCGCCCATGGCCACGAGCACCGGGCGCAACGCCAGCCCAGCCGCGGTCGGGCGGTAGACGTGACCCCGGCCGCCGGGGTTGGGCTCGATGGTGATGACACCGACTCGTTCAAGTTCTCGCAGCCGAGCGC
>JBGTGC010000193.1:0-12696 GCA_041746935.1 Dermatophilaceae bacterium | reverse complement strand
ACGGAGTTGGACGAAGTGATCGCGCTCGCCGACCGCGTCGCGGTGATGTACCGCGGGAAGGTGGTCGGCATCGTCGACGCTGCCGAATCGCCAGATGGGATCAGCCGTGACGTGCTCGGACTCATGATGGCCGGAGTGCCCCTTGATGAGGCTCGCGGCAAGCAAGCGAAATCCAGGGCAGACAAGGAGGCTTCACGATGAGCGATGAACCGAAGGCCAAGCAGCCGGACGACACCGATTCGCGCAGCGACGCCGACTCCCGCAGCGACATCGTCCGACAGATCGTCGGGGGCAACGCTTCCATCTCGTTCTTGGCCATCGTGCTTTCGCTGGCCATTGGCGGGGTGCTGATCGCCTTCGCCAACGAAAACGTCCGCGAAGCCTCGACCTACTTCTTCTCCAGGCCCGGCGACATGATCGGCGAGGCCTTCGAGGCCGTGCGCGCGGCATACAGTGCGCTGTTCCGTGGCTCGATCTTCGACTGGCGGCAAGACACGTTCGCTGCACAGGTGCGGCCGCTGACCAACTCGATGGTCTTCGCCACGCCGCTGATCCTGGCCGGCCTCGGGATCGCCGTGGCCTTCCGCGCCGGACTGTTCAACATCGGCGCCCAGGGTCAGATCATCATTGGCGCGATCTTCGCCTCATACATCGGCTTTGCGTGGGACCTGCCCGCCGGTCTGCACCTGCTGCTGGCCATCATGGGCGGTGCCATCGGTGGTGCGCTGTGGGGAGCGATCCCGGGCGCGCTGAAGGCACGCTTCGGGGCCAACGAAGTAATCGTCACGATCATGCTCAACTACATCGCCGTCTACACGATCAGTTACACCCTGAGCCAGCCGGTCTTCAATCCGGGACGATCGGGGCAGCGCAGCCCAGCGATTGCCGACAGCGCGACGTATCCGCTGCTGATCCCGGATTGGCTGGTCCCGGGCAACAGCTTCCGCCTGCACTGGGGCTTCATCGTCGCCCTGATCGCGGTCGCTGCCGTGTGGTGGCTCTTGGAGCGGTCGACCATCGGCTTCGAGTTGCGTGCTGCGGGGGCCAACCCACACGCGGCCCGGACTGCGGGTATGTCGGTCGGCAAGGTCACCGTGATCACCATGTGCATCGCCGGCGGCCTAGCTGGGCTGGCCGCCACTGCTCAAGTGCTGGGCACCGAAGGGTCCCTGACCGCCGGAGTAGCCGCGTCCTATGGCTTCGATGCCATCACCGTGGCCCTGTTGGGACGATCCAAACCGGTCGGCACCCTGCTCGCTGGATTGCTCTTCGGGGCGTTGAAGTCCGGCGGCTTCCTGATGCAGGCTGAGACACAGACACCAATCGACATCATCCTGGTCGTCCAGTCGATCATCGTGTTGCTGATCGCGGCACCACCGTTGATCCGGGCGATCTTCCGCCTGCCCGATCCGGACCGACCCCGACGCGCAGCGCCGAAAACCGACCGGCAGGAGGTGGCCGCGTGAGCATCTCGACCCAGGCAACGCTCAGTACATCCCCCGAAGACCTCGTCGACGAGGAGGTCCATAAACGGATCGGCTACCGCGCGCCGATCATGTATGCGGTCGCCGCGCTTATCGGCCTCTTCTTCCTCTTTCGCACAGAATCCGGCGTCGAGACCAAGTTCCAGATCCGATCGGGCACGGACTGGCTCACCATCCCGACGTTCGCGGTGCCCACGTTCGCCTCGATCGCCCTGCTCGTGGTCGTGATGGCCGGGGCCGCGGCCTACGCGTTCGTGGTCTCGCGGCGACGCGACACCGTGTCGGTGTGGCTCCATGCGGTCGTGGGGTTGGCGTTCGTGTTGAGCTTCTTGGTGTGGGTGGGGGCCGGCAAGGCTGCGGTCATCCCAGTGACGTCACTGCTGGCCGGGGCCTTGGCGTTGTCCGTGCCGTTGATCTTCGGTGCCATGTCCGGCGTCGTGTGCGAGCGCTCGGGTGTGATCAACATCGCCATTGAAGGGCAGTTGCTCTTCGGTGCCTTCGCGGCGGCAGTGGTCGCGTCGCAACTGGCCAGCGGCTACGCGGGTCTCGTCGCCGCTCCGATCGCCGGTGCGCTGGTGGGGGCGCTCCTGGCGTGGTTCGCGGTCAGTTTCCGGGTCAATCAGATCATCGTCGGGGTCGTGCTCAACACCTTGATCATCGGGCTGACCGGTTTCCTCTTTTCCACCGTTTTGGCCGACGACAAGGCCAATTGGAACTCGCCTCCGTCGTTGCAGCCGATCAAGATTCCAGTGCTAGGCGACATACCGGTGCTCGGTCCGGTGCTGTTCGACCAGACGGTCTTGGTCTATCTGATGTATGCGCTGGTGATCGGTCTGCAGTTCATGCTCTTTCGCAGCCGTTGGGGTCTGCGGACCCGGGCGGTCGGCGAGCATCCGCGCGCAGCGGATACGGTCGGCATCAAGGTCAACGTCCGACGGGTGTGGAACGTCATCCTGGGCGGAGCGATTGCAGGCATGGGCGGTGCCTTCTTCACCATCGGCTCTGGGCTTGCTTTCGGACGGGAGATGTCTGCCGGACAGGGCTATATCGCGCTCGCCGCCATGATCCTCGGCAAATGGAACCCCAAGCTGGCGGTGTTGGCGGCGTTGCTGTTCGGCTTCTCCAAGAACCTCGGCAACGTCATCTCGACCATCGGCAGTGGTGTGCCGTCCGAGGTCTTGCTGATGTTGCCGTACCTGATCACGATCTTCGCTGTCGCTGGCTTCGTGGGACGAGTGCGTCCGCCGGCGGCCGAGGGCACGCCCTACACCAAGAGCTGATGGCTGACTCTCCTGACTGGGCCGCCCTGCAGGCGGCGGCGGTGGCCGCGATGCGGCATGCTTACGCGCCGTATTCCGGTTATCCGGTGGGGGCGGCGGCTGTGACTGATGATGGGCGCATTGTCACTGGCTGCAATGTCGAGAACGCCAGTTATGGCCTCACGCTGTGTGCTGAGTGCGGGATGATCTCGCAGCTCATCGCCACTGGTGGCGGGCGTCTGCGGGCGGCCATCTGTGTGGACTCCGAGGAGGCTGTGATTATGCCCTGCGGCCGGTGCCGACAACTGATCTGTGAGCACGCCAGCGACGACGCCGAGATCATGACCCCGTTGGGCGTCAGGACGATGGCCGAGGTGCTCCCGTTAGCCTTTGGCCCAGGGGATCTCGCCGGGCATTGATCTTGCCGGTTTCTACCCGAAACGGCACACTGACCTGCGTGACTCCCGAGAGCTCTGTAGTCGCAAGCGCCGATAGCCACGACCGGATCCGGGTCCGAGGCGCTCGGGAAAACAACCTCACCGGCATCGACCTCGACCTGCCCAAACGTCGTCTGACCGCCTTCACCGGCGTCTCTGGCTCGGGGAAGAGCTCACTGGTCTTCGGCACGATCGCGGCGGAGTCGCAGCGTCTGATCAACGAGACCTACAGTGCCTATCTGCAAGGCTTCATGACCTCGCAATCTCGACCCGAGGTGGACGTACTCGAGGGCCTGACCACGGCGATTATCGTGGATCAACAGCGGATGGGGGCCAACGTCCGCTCGACCGTGGGGACCGCGACGGACACCGGGGCGATGTTGCGCATCCTGTTCAGCCGACTGGGGCAGCCGCACATCGGCTCCTCGAATGCCTTCTCGTTCAACGTGGCCTCGATCTCCGGCTCCGGGGCCGTGACGATGGAAAAGGGGGGCAAGACCGTCAAAGAGCGGCGCAGCTTCAGCGTGACGGGCGGCATGTGCGTGCGCTGCGAGGGCCGAGGCTCGGTGACCGACATCGATATCTCGGCCATCGTGGATGAGTCCAAGTCGCTGACCGAAGGGGCAATCACCGTCCCCGGTTACAGCGCCGATGGGTGGTATGGCCGCATCTTCAGCGCCGTGGTGCCGGGGCACAAGGCCGTGGGGTCGTTCACCGCCAAACAGCGCGAAGAGTTCCTGTATGGACAGGCGCGCCGGATCAAGGTCGAGGGCATCAACCTGACCTACGAGGGGCTGATTCCGCGGATCCAGAAGTCGATGCTGTCCAAAGACGTTGATTCGCTGCAGCCGCACGTGCGCGCCTTCGTTGAGCGCGCCGTGACGTTCACCGACTGCCCGGACTGCGTGGGCACCCGGCTCAGCGACGTGGCCCGGTCCTCCAAAATCTCCGGGATCAACATCGCTGAGGCCAGCGCCATGCAGATCAGCGACTTGGCGCAATGGGTTGCCGGCATCGAGGACTCTTCGACGGCACCCTTGCTCACCGCGTTGGGCGAGACGTTGGACTCCTTCACTGACATCGGTTTGGGCTATCTGTCTCTGGACCGGGCATCGGGCACGCTCTCGGGCGGCGAGGGTCAACGGGTCAAGATGATCCGCCACCTCGGATCCGCGCTGACCGACGTCACCTACGTGTTCGACGAGCCCACGATCGGCCTGCACCCGCACGACATCCAGCGGATGAATAACCTTCTGCTGCGCCTGCGCGACAAGGGCAACACCGTGTTGGTCGTGGAGCACAAGCCGGAGGTCATCGCCATCGCCGACCACGTCGTGGACCTCGGTCCCGGCGCCGGTGTCAACGGCGGTCAACTGGTCTATCAAGGGTCGGTCGAGGGGCTTTCGGACAGTGGCACCATGACTGGCAAGCACTTGTTCGACCGCACGGCACTCAAGGAGCACTTCCGCGAGTCGAGCGACTCGATCCAGGTCCGTGGTGCCGACACCCACAACCTGCGCAAGGTCGACGTCGACATCCCGCTCGGTGTGTTGGTCGTGATCACCGGGGTGGCGGGCTCGGGCAAGAGCTCGCTGATCCAGGGCTCGGTTGTGGGCCGCGAGGGGGTGGTCTCGATCGACCAAGGGGCGATCAAGGGGTCACGGCGCAGCAACCCCGCGACATACTCGGGTTTGCTCGAGCCGATCCGGAAGGCGTTTGCGAAGGCCAACGGGGTGAAACCCGCGTTGTTCAGCGCCAACTCCGAGGGGGCCTGCCCGGTATGCAAGGGGGCGGGCGTCATCTACACCGACCTCGCGATGATGGCCGGGATCGCCTCGACGTGTGAGGAATGTGAAGGCAAACGCTTCGAAGCCTCAGTCTTGGATTACCACCTCGGCGGTCGCGACATCAGCGAGGTGTTGGCGATGTCGGTCACCGAGGCCGAGGAGTTCTTCGGTGCCGGGGAGGCGCGGACGCCCGCCGCCCACAAGGTGTTGCAGAGGTTGGTCGACGTCGGTCTGGGCTATCTGCGCCTCGGGCAGCCGTTGACCACCCTGTCTGGCGGTGAGCGTCAGCGGCTGAAGTTGGCGACTCACCTGGGCGAGAGCGGTGGGGCCTATGTCCTCGATGAACCCACCACCGGCCTGCACTTGGCGGACGTCGAGCAACTCCTAGGCCTGCTGGATCGGCTCGTCGAGGCAGGGAAGTCCGTCATCGTGATCGAACACCACCAGGCGGTGATGGCCCGCGCCGACTGGATCATCGACCTCGGACCAGGGGCTGGGCACGAGGGTGGGTCAGTGGTGTTCGAGGGCACACCCGCGGCGTTGATCGCGGACCGTTCTACGCTCACCGGCAAGCACCTGGCGGACTACCTCGGGGCGTCCTAGGCCTCTGTTGCTCGGGGTGGCTCCGCCGAGCCGGTGAGCAGCACGCTGGTCGGCATACCGTGGGCGGTTAAGGCAACGGCATGCTCACCTGAGGCGGCGATGTAGAGCACCGTGCCACCGATGGGGGAGACGGAGCGCTCGATCGAGGCGCAGGTGCCGGAGTCCAAGACCATCCGGCCACGCTCTCGGGAGATGAAGGTGGGCCCTGCCTCGCCGGCTGACGTGTGGTCGGAGGCGGTGCCAGCCGAGACTTTGGTGGGGTCCAGCGGCGCGTGCGTCATGGCCTTGGCGAACTCTTCCATGATTGCTCGATCTTCGGGATTGCCACGCTCTGGGATCTTAAACGCGATCTCCGGGGTGGTGCCCTGCGCGCTCGGTGCCGTGACTGTGTAGGGCTGCACCGCTAGGGCGGCTTGGTGATCGCTGGTCATCGTGGTGTAGGCGATGCCCTCGGAGCCGTCGGGAAGGCTGACTTGGGCGGCGAAGGCCAACATCTGCGGAGCGAGCCCGACGGCGACCGTGTGGGCGCACCCCAGGGTCGCCTCGGCGCGAGGGGTGGTGATGGCCGCAAGGACACGGTCGCCGCGCAGCACCACGAGGGTGGGAAACATCGTGGTCTCACCGTTGGCGCGCTGCAGCGCCCGCCGCTTGAGGTCGTTGACGGGTGGCACGATGAGGGCCATAGCATCAGCAAGATTCACCCAATCACGATGTCACACCTGACCCTGGAGACCCCACATGAGTGAAGACTTCGACGCCGTCGACATCATCCGCACCAAGCGCGACCGAGCGGAGTTGGACACCGCCCAGATCCAGTGGGTGATCGACGCCTATACCCGCGAGGTCGTAGCCGACGAGCAGATGTCTGCTCTGGCCATGGCGATCCTGCTGAACGGGATGAACCGGCGCGAGATCGGTGACTGGACGGCGGCGATGATCGCCTCGGGCGAGCGCTTGGACTTCTCGGGTCTGTCACGTCCGACGGCCGACAAGCACTCCACCGGCGGAGTCGGCGACAAGATCACGCTGCCGCTGGCTCCTTTAGTCGCGGCATGTGGTGTGGCCGTCCCGCAACTGTCGGGCCGCGGTCTGGGCCACACCGGCGGCACGCTGGACAAGCTGGAGGCCATTCCCGGGTGGCAGGCGTCCTTGTCAAACGAGCAGATGACCCAGCAACTCGAGGACGTCGGCGCGATGATCTGTGCTGCAGGCTCAGGGCTCGCCCCCGCCGACAAGCGGCTTTACGCGCTGCGAGACGTCACCGGCACGGTCGAGGCGATCCCGCTCATCGCCTCCTCGATCATGTCCAAGAAGATTGCCGAGGGGACCGGCACGCTGGTGTTGGACGTCAAGGTGGGCTCAGGTGCGTTCATGAAGGACCTGGACTCCGCTCGTGAGCTGGCCGACACGATGGTCGACCTGGGCACGAAAGCCGGAGTTCACACCGTGGCCTTGCTGACGCAGATGGAGGTGCCGTTGGGGTTGACCGCAGGCAATGGCCTCGAGGTCGCCGAGAGCGTCGAGGTCCTGGCTGGGGGCGGTCCGCGTGATGTTGTAGAGCTCACGCTGGCCCTGGCCCGCGAGATGCTCGCTGGCGCGGGCACGGAGTATGCCGACGTCGACCCCGGTGAGGCACTGCAGGACGGTCGGGCGATGGACGTGTGGCGCTCGATGATCTCCGCGCAAGGCGGCGACCCTGATGCCGCGATGCCGCAGGCCAAAGAAACCCAGGAGCTCACCGCAAAGTCCGACGGAGTGCTCGCCAGCCTCGATGCCCTCGCCGTCGGTGTGGCGGCCTGGCGCCTCGGAGCCGGGCGAGCCCGCAAGGAAGACGTCGTGCAGGCGGCGGCCGGAGTCACGATCCACGCCAAGCCGGGGGAGGTCGTGCGCAAAGGCCAACCGATCGTGACCCTGCATACCGACACGCCAGACCGTTTTGCCCGAGCTACCCAAGCCTTGGAGGGAGCGTGGGAGATTGTTGAGGGGGATGGCGCGAGCAGCGATGACTATGCGCGGGAGGTCATCTTTGATCGCATCGCTGCTGGGTAGGTATCGCTGCGCTCAGTAGGTATCGCTGACCGGGTGGCGCGACCCGCTGGGCGTGTCGTTCCGGTCGTCCTTGACCCGTGCGGCCGGCACCACCATGCCGCCTTCCCCTTCCCGCTGCTCGGCCTCGGCCAGCAGTGCCGAGGTGCTGGAGGTGCCCAACCGGGTCACGCCCTCGGCGACCATCGCGAGCGCCGTGTCGATGTCGCGCACCCCCCCGGAGGCCTTGATCTGCACGTGATCCCCGCAGTGCTCGCGCATCAGAGCGACATCCTCAATCGTCGCGCCGCCCCCGGCGAACCCCGTGCTGGTCTTGACGAAGTCGGCTCCCGCGGCCTCACTGGCCTGGCACGCCGCGATCTTCTGGTCCTCATCGAGCAATGCGGTCTCGAGGATGACCTTGACCAGGGCACCCGCGTCGTGCCCGATCTGCACGACGGCGGCGATGTCGGCCCGGACATCGTCAGTCTGCCCACCGATCAGACGCCCGATGTTGAGCACCATGTCCAGTTCGGTGGCACCGTCGGCGAGGGCTTGGGTCGACTCGGCCACTTTGGCCTGCGTCGACGTCGTACCGTGCGGGAAGCCGATCACGGTGCAAACCCGGGTAGGCGAGCCCTCGACGGTCTCGATGGCGGCGACCGCCAGCGCCACATCGCTAGGGCGGACGCACACGGACCAGATGCGCTGCCCGGCGAGCTCGATGACGCTTTGCTCGACAATGGCCGGGGTCAGATCGGGTTTGAGAAGGGCGTGGTCGATGAGGTCGGCGATGTCCTGGGTAGTCAGGGTGGTCCCGGTGTCGATGCGTGCTGTCATGGCCGCCACTTTAGACTGCTGCGATGGCCGAGATTCTGCAAGCAACCCCCTTTCCCCTCCCCGGTGGCAAGGCTATCCACGAGATGGTCGGCCGCATCAGCAGCGGCCATGCCAACCTGTCCGTCGCGCACAGCAAGGCCGAGCCCGGCTGGTCTGAGCCGGGGCAAGCGCCGGAGTTCGACGAAGTGACCTACGTGATCGCCGGATCCGTGGAGTTGGCCCATCGCGAGGGTTCGCTGACGGTGGAGGCGGGGCAGGCAGCCTTGTCCCGCTCTGGCGACTGGGTGCGCTACAGCGCAGGCGACGAGGGCGCTGAATACCTCGCCATCTGCATACCCGCGTTTGATTTGGAGGCCTGCCACCGTGATGACTGACGACATCCGCGCACTGCCCAAGGTCGTCCTGCACGACCATCTCGATGGTGGTCTGCGCGCCGAAACGATGCTGGAGTTGGCTGACGAACTCGGGTATGCCGAGCTGCCCGCCGACGACGCCGAGTCGCTCACCGCATGGTTTCGCGACAGCGCCGACTCTGGGTCTTTGGAGCGATACCTCGAGACGTTCGCGCACACCGTCGCGCTGATGCAAACGCCCTCGTCATTGAGGCGAGTCGCCCGCGAGTGCGTGCTCGACCTGGCCGGTGACGGCGTGGTCTACGCCGAGATCCGCTACGCCCCGGAGCAGCACCTGGTGGGCCGCTTAGACCTCGACGAGGTTGTCACGGCCGTCTCGCAGGGCCTGTCCGAAGGCATGGCGCAGGCCGCCGATGAAGGAAACCCCATCGTGGCGCGCTCGCTGCTGGGGGCGATGCGGCACGCCGCTCGCTCGCGCGAAATCGCCGAACTCACCGTGCGGCACCGAGACGCCGGGGTGGCCGGCTTCGACATCGCGGGGGCCGAGATCGGGTTTCCGCCCACCCGCCACCTCGACGCGTTCGAGTATCTGCGCCGGGAGAACGCGCACTTCACGATCCACGCGGGCGAAGCCTTCGGTCTGCCCAGCATCTGGGAGGCCATTCAGTATTGCGGCACCGAGCGGCTGGGTCATGGGGTGCGGATCGTCGATGATCTGAGCGTGGACGGTGCGCCACTGTCGAAGACCAACCGGCGCTACGGGGAGTGGACGAGCGATGAGGTGGGCGCGGTCCAACTTGGCAAACTGGCGGCATACGTCCGCGATCGGCGCATCCCGCTCGAGATGTGCCCGAGCAGCAACCTGCAGACCGGGGCGGCGGACAGCATCGCCGAGCACCCGATCACGCTGCTCGCTCGACTGCGATTCCGGATCACCGTCAACACGGACAACCGGCTGATGAGCGGCACCACTATGACGCGCGAGATGCAGTTGCTGGTCGATGAATCAGGCTGGGAAATCAACGACCTGCGGCGGGTCACGATTGACGCGATGAAGTCAGCGTTCTTGCCCTACGACGAACGGCGGGTCCTGATCGACCAGGTCATCCTGCCGGGGTATGCGGCGGCTTTGGGATAACAGGGTGCTGGCTGAGTGGGTCCGGACCGAGCACGCCTGCGCGGATCTGGTCGTGTCGCTGGGTGCGCAAGACATCGCGGCGACGTCGCTCGGCGAGGACCGTCGACATGACGGCCAACGGAGGAGCGCCTATCGGCGGGGGAGGCGACACGTGCTCCATCACGTTGCTGTAGAGTCGAGACGTCATTGCTGCGTGGGCGGCGGGAGTCATCGTGGCGGCGCGGGTCAGGATCTGCCGCACGGCAACCGTCAGCGCATCCGGGAGGCCAGAGATGTCGGCACCGCGAGCCCACTGATCCAGGAGGGGGTCGGGCGCAGGGGCTGGGGCCAATTTCAGCTTGATGCGGTCGCGGACCACGTAGGTGCCGGCCAGATAGTCGCCGAGCCGTTTGCCCTTGGCGTTGGCCACGGACACAATCGCGGCTAGGACCCCGAGGGTGAGCCAGACTTCGACGAACATCAGCAGCCCGCGGATGACCGCATGGCGGAAGCCGATCGGCCCGGCGTCGTCTCGCACGGTGCGCAACCCGAGAGCCAATTTGCCGATCGTGCGCCCGCGCAGCCAGGTCTCCAGTGTGATGGGTATGCCGACCAAGGCACCGATGAGCGCGATCGTGATCAGCGCCTGAAGCAGGGCGACGTCAGCGAAAACCGCGGTGCCCGACACCAGCCAGATACCGGCAAAGAGCACACCCACGGTGATGGCCAGGTCGATCAGGGCCGAGCAGATGCGCAGGCCGATGTTGGCGGCCGGGAGATCGAGCTCGACGGCTTCGGGCGTGACGAAGCCCTGTGTGTCCATGATCCCGGTCGTTGCCATGATGGCGACAGCCTAATCGGCGTTGCAGGGGCGGTGACTACAGTGCACCTCGTGGATGTCGATGCCCTGATTGAGCGCCGCCAGCGGGCTTGGAGCCGGTTGGCTCAGTTGTCGAAGTCTCGACGGTTGAGCGGCTCCGAGGTCGACGAACTCTTGGATGAGTACGGCCGGACCGCCACCGACCTGTCCGTGGTCCGCTCGACGGCTCCGGACCCGGCGCTGGTCAGCTACTTGTCGTTGTTGCTGACGCGAGCGCGGGTGCGCTCGAGCAGTAGCCGGACGCTCGGGTGGTCCAGTATCGGACGATTCTTCACCGAGGACTTCCCGGCGGCGTTGTATCGCATGCGCTGGTGGTGGGGGATCACCGCGCTGCTGAACGTCGTCATCGGGCTGGCCTTGGGCGCCTGGTTGGTGCAGAACCCGGTCATCGAGAACACGCTGATCTCCAGCGCTGAGATCCAGCAGTTGGTGGACACCGACTTCGAGAGTTATTACTCCGAGAACCCGGCCAGCAGTTTTGCCGCCCAGGTCTGGATCAACAACGCGTGGGTGGCCGCCCAGTGCATCGCGTTCGGGGTGCTCGGGCTGCCGGTGCTGTGGGTGCTGTGGCAAAACATCTCCAACGTCGCCATCGTCGGGTCGCTGATGCATGCCGAGGGCCGGGGTTCCTTGTTCTGGGGCCTGATCACCCCGCACGGGCTACTGGAACTCATGGCCATCTTCGTCGCCGCCGGGGTGGGCCTCAAACTCTTCTGGTCTTGGGTCGAGCCCGGGCCGCGCACCCGGATGTCGTCCTTGGCCCATGAGGGTCGCAGCGCGGCAGGTGTCAGTTTGGGGTTGGTCGTGGTCTTGCTGATCTCGGGGCTGATCGAGGCCTTCGTGACGCCCTCACCCCTGCCGACCTGGGCCAGGGTCAGCATCGGCGTCGTCGCTCTGGGGCTCTTCTTCCTCTACGTCTTCATCCTCGGCCGATGGGCCGTGCAGCGCGGCAAGACCGGCGACGTCGAGGACTCGATGTTTTCAGCCGAGGCTCCCATCTCGGTCTGAAGCAGACCTGCCTACAAAAGACCGCGCGCCTTCAGCGACAGGTAGTGATCCGCCAGCACGACGGGCAACTCATCCGGGTCGGCATCCAACACGTGCACCCCGAGGCGTTCCATGGCCGCAGCCGTGCGATTGCGCAAGGAGATCGTGCGCTCGGCGGCGGCCGCCCCGTAGACGGCGGACAGGTTGTGCAGGTCGTTGGCCATCTCTTTCAACCGTGGGTCGGCCACCGAGGCCAGCACGACTTGGTGGTATGCAGTCAGCGAGCCGAGCACCGGCAGCAGACCTTCCTCCAGCGCAGCCGGGTCCAACGAGGTCAGCAACACCACGAGCGCGCGACGGCGGCTGGTGGCGTTGATGGCCCCGGCCAGCAGCGACCAATCCGCCTCGACCAGCACCGGGTCGATCGGGGCCAGCATCGTCACGATCGAGCTCAACAGGGTGGGGCTGGCCGGGTCAGGGCGAACCCGACCCCGGATGGTGCGGTCGCCAGCGATGAGGTCGATTCGGTCGCCGGCCCGCGAGGCCAACGCGGCCAGGAGCAGCGAGGCGTCCATCGCTGCGTCCAGCCTCGGTTCGTCGCCGACCCGAGCCGCACTGGTCCTTGAAGTGTCCAACACGATGATGACGCGGCGATCCCGTTCGGGCTGCCACGTACGGACCACCACCGACTGGCGGCGAGCGGTGGCCCTCCAGTCGATGCTGCGGACGTCGTCGCCCTCGACGTAGTCCCGCAACGAGTCGAACTCGGTGCCCTGACCGCGGGTGCGGACGGCTGAGCGGCCATCGAGTTGGCGCAGCCGGGCTAACCGCGAGGGCAGGTGTTTGCGTGATCGGAACGGGGGCAGGGCACGGATGGTGCCGGCGACCACCCGCGAGCGCTGTCGGGCCGCCAAGCCCAGCAGA
>JBGTGC010000192.1:0-3096 GCA_041746935.1 Dermatophilaceae bacterium | reverse complement strand
TGTCGGCGCTGGCCGACGAGATCACCGAGCAGACCGGCATACCCCGAGTCCTCATCGCGGAGTCAGACCGCAACGACCCATCGACAGTGGCACCGCGCCGTTCCGGGGGTGCCGGGGGGTTGGGGTTGCACGGACAGTGGGCCGATGACGTTCATCACGCGCTGCACGTCGCCCTGACCGGGGAGACCCAGGGTTACTACGCGGACTTCGCCGACCCCGGTGCCTTGGTCAAGGTGCTCGAGCACACACCGTTCCTCCATGATGGCACGCTGTCCACCTTCCGCGGTCAGCACCACGGCCGCGCGGTCGACCCCGACGTCACACCTGGCTGGCGGTTCGTCGCCTCCCTGCAGACACACGACCAAGTGGGAAACCGCGCCGCTGGCGATCGGTTGTGCCACCTCACCAGTGACGGCCTCGCCGCGATTGGTGCAGCCCTGTTGCTGACCTCGCCCTACACGCCGATGCTCTTCATGGGTGAGGAGTGGGCCGCAAGCACCAAGTGGCAGTACTTCACCGACCACCAAGAGGAATGGCTGGCGCAGTCGATCCGCGACGGGCGCAACGCCGAGTTCGCGGCCCATGGGTGGTCCCAGAGCGTGCCAGATCCGCAAGCCAAGCAGACCGTGGTCGACTCGCGATTGGACTGGGCCGAGCGGGACACGCCGGCGCACGCCCGCATGCTGGAGTGGTATCGCCTGCTGTTGCGGCTGAGACGCACGATCCCGGCTCTGCGCGACACGCCCCTGGGTGGATCCTCGGTGAGCGTCGATGCGGAAACCTCACTGTGGTCCATCCGCCGCGGGGACGTGCTGATCGTGGCGAACTTCAGCGAGCAGGCACACCAAGTGGAACTCACTGAGGAGTCGGTGGGTCGGCATATTCTCGCGGTCTGGGACAGCGCCGCTGTGGACGGGCCCACGTTGACCATCGGCGGTCACGACGTCATCGTGTTGGGACCCGACACTTTGCTGGGATCTCAGGACGACGCGTGAGCCCGCGCCCACCGGCCAAGCACCACAAACCAGCGCTGACGGACCCGGTTGTCTTCGACACGTTGCCTGGGCAAGATCCGGCCGATCTGGTGGAGGCAGCCCATCGCACCGCGGCCGTCTTGGTCGGCTGTGGCCGGAATAGTGAAGACCCGGACGTGAGCGCGCGACTGATCGAGTTGGTGCCGGAGGTGGGCTTGGCCACGTTGGCCGAGTTGTGGGCCGACCGGCCGGCTCGATCCCTCCCGGGGGCCTTGTGGCGGGTATATCTGCTGCATGAGTGGGTCCAGCGAGCGCCGATCGAGGTGGCGCGGGCCTACACCGCTGGGGCCGCCCATGCCGACGTCTATCGCGTTATTGCCGGGTTGACCGAGCCCCCGCAGCCTGCTGACCTGCGCGAACTCACCTCGGCAATCTTGAGCGGAGTCTTCACCGGGGACCTGGGTGTCGCCCTCGAGCGTGGTGCGGCCTTTGCCCACGTTGCGGCGATCGGGCTCGCTGATCCGTCTGCGGGGGTCGACGACATCAGTCCGGATCAAGTGCGAAGAGCCCGCCGTATGCAGGACATGGCCCGAGACCTGCACGCGTGCGCGGGGTTGTGGGAGCGCGGCGACCTCACCTAGGGACAGACCACCCCCAGCCCAGGCGAAAGGCCACACCCAGCCCAGGCGAAAGGCCACCCCCAGCGCCACCATTTGGCTGCGCGGAATTCGGCTTATCGCTCTGTCGTCATGGTGTCACTTTCGCTCGACTCGATCCAACAGGAAGCGACCACGACGCCCTCGTGGCGTTCATGACGAGCAATCGCTTCCCGTTCCAGGTGCGCGCGCATCCCACCCGCGCTGACGTCGAGGCCGCGATGGCAGCAGGTGCCTACCGAGACGGAGACAACGACTGCTTCTGGGCATGACGGGTTCGGACGCATCGGTTTCCTTCGTTTAGAAGACCTCAGCGAGGGGGCACCACTCTTCGACCTACGCCTCGACACGCAGTTCCACGGTCGTGGTTTGGGGGTCGAGGTCTTGCGGGCGGCCGCTCTTCATGTGTTCACCACGATGACCGTCAATCGGTTCGAAGGGCAGATCCGCAAAGACAACATCGCCATGCGCAAGGTCTTTCTGCGTTGCGGCTGGATCAAGGAGGCGCATTATCGGCAGGGATGGCCAGTTGAGGGAAGTGAGCCCGTAGCGTCCGTGGCCTACGCCATCCTGGGGCGTGACTGGGAAACAGGGAAGACCACGACCTTCGTGTGGGAAGACCTCCAGAGTTAAACCGACCCCTCCTCGGCCTCCCCAGGCCCCCGTGCACCACACGGAGAACTCTTGACATGCCTGTGACCCGGCCGTCACTGGCCGGGTGTGGGGCTGGGCGGTTAGGTGTGCCAGGTGAGGCCGGTGGGGTGGGTGGTGGCGGTGAGGTCTTTGTCGTGGACGATGGTGTGGTGTCGCCCGCAGAGCAGCGCGTAGTTGGAGATGTCTGAGCGTCCGCCGCGTGACCAGTGGACGACGTCGTGGGCGTCGCACCAGGGTGCGGGGGTCGTGCAACCCGGGAAGGTGCAGTGTGTGTCGCGGTGGTGTAGCGCGCGTCTTTGTCCGGGGGTGACGAGGCGTTTGGTGCGGCCTTGGTTCAGGATTGCGCCGTCGGTGCCCAGGACCGTGGGGATGATGTCGGCGTCACAGGCCATCCGCCGGGCGGTTTTGGGGGAGAGGGTCTGGCCGGTGTCGGTGGTCCCGGTGCCGGTGAACGCCTGCTGGAAGAGGTCCCACTTGATGGTGACGTTGACAGTGGCTTTGGGGGTCGTGGGTGCACTGTCGCCGCCGGCGATGCCACGTTTCATCACGGTGATCAGCGCGTCGAATCTGCGTTGGGTCGCGGTCCGCGGGTCCGGCGGTCACGATCAACCGCACCAATGACCCGTTAGCCAACGAGGATTCGTTGACCCCGCGCAGTTCGTTGATCGCTCGCTCTTTGGCCTCGTGATCCTTCTCCGGCAAAGCAGCGGAGGTCATCCGGTCCGTGGCCCGCCGCAGGTCCTTGTCAGTGAGATCTTTGTTGGCCGCGACGCGCATCAACCTGGTGACGGCAGCCTCGTATTCTCTGACCC
>JBGTGC010000191.1:0-21532 GCA_041746935.1 Dermatophilaceae bacterium | reverse complement strand
GATATCTTCCGGTGCCGGCTTCAGGGCCGGGTCAGCGAGCAGTGGCTGCATAAAGGGCCACTTGTCTTCGTTGTCCGCGGCGGGCGGCAGGCCCCGGCCGAAGCCGTTGTCGGTCTTGGTGAAGTCGAGCAGGTTGAACCTGTCGCCGCTGTCGTAGGAGTTGCGGTCCAGGCTCTTGCTGCGCAACAGGTCCGAGCCCGCGTGCCAAAACGAGACCCCCTGGCTCAGCGAGACCGTCGCCATCGACAGGGTGTTGAGCCGCACCCGATCAGACATCGCCAGGTCCTGCGGCACCTTCAGCGTCAACGAATCGAAGAGCGTCTCGTTGTCGTGCGCATCGACGTAGTTGACAACGTGCCAAGGCTGCTCGGCATACCCCGCGGGCGAGCCGTTGTAGTCGACCTCGGCCCCGGTGACTTCATTGTTTGTCTCCGCGCTGGTGAAGGTGAAGTCGCGCAGGTTGCCGATGAGGCCGAGCTGCACGAGGTCGGTGTCGTGCGGATTGTCACCGGTCGAGCCGAATCCGGTCGTGCCCGGATCTTCGTCGAAGGGCCCACCGCCACGCACGGCGTCGCGCATACGGTCGTTGAAGGTGCCTATGGCAGTCCCGTCGAGTTGACCCTGCGTGGCCTGGGGGAACAGCGCGTTATCGGCCACTTCGCCGAAGTTCCACCCCTCGCCGTAGAGCGTCACCGCCTCGCCGTCCACGCCATCCTCGCTCACGCTCAACTCGTCCAGGGCGTCCCGGATGGCTTGCATATTGGCCTGGCTGTGGTGCCCCATCAGGTCGAATCGGAAACCGTCGACCTTGTAATCCCGAGCCCACACGACGACCGAGTCCACCATCAACTTCTGCGCCATCGCATGCTCAGTGGCAATGTTCTGACAGCACGTAGAGGTCTCGACGGCACCGACCTCGTTGAGCCGGTGGTAGTAGCCGGGCACGATCCGGTCCAGCACCGACTGGTCACCCTGGCCGGACGCTGCCGTGTGGTTGAACACCTTATCCAGCACCACCCGCAGTCCGATGTCGTGCAGACCGCCGACCATCGTGCGGAACTCGGCCACGCGCTCCCCACCGTCGGCGTTGGCTGCGGTCGAGGCGTACGAGCCCTCGGGAGCAAAGAAGTGCCATGGGTCGTATCCCCAGTTGAAGGCGTCGTCTCCTGAAGTCGCCTTCACGCATTCCTGCTGCTCCGTGCTGTCCGACGCAAACGATGAGAGATCGCACTCGGGCTCACTCTGCTGCGCGGGGTCCTCCTCGATCGAGGCGATGTCGAACGTCGGCAGCAGGTGCACCGTGTTCAGTCCGGCGTCCGCAAGCTCCTTCAGGTGCCGACGGCCGTATCCGTCTTCGTTGAAGGCCACGTAGGAACCGCGCAGCTGCTGTGGCACGTCGGGGTCATCGCGCGAGAAGTCCCTGACGTGCACCTCGTAGATGCTCTGATCGACCTCGCGCTCCAGCGCTGGGGCCTGGGCGTCCTGCCAGACATGAGGTTGATATGCCGAGTCGTCCATATCGACGATGACCGACTTCGTGGAGTTCAGCGTGAGCGCCGTCGAGTACGGGTCGGTGACGTAGTTCGTCTCCACCTGACCGGTCGATGGGGCGAACACGGTCACGGCATACACATAACGCTTGTCCTTCCAGTCCCGGTCTCCTAGGAGTCGCCAGGAGCCGTCGCCGCGACGCTTCATCTCGACCAGCGTTCCGTCCTCGACCGGCGCATCATCGGCGGCGTCGGTATCCCACAAGACGAGTTGCACCTCCTGGGCGGTTGGCGCCCAGACCTGCAATCGCGGCTTGTGCCCCTTCCAACTCACTCCGAGTGGCGTGTCGGCGGCCTTGTCGGCATACAGCGCATCCAGCACACCGGGGATCTGCACACCGGTCGCGTTGCTCAAGCGTCCCAACTCGTCGTAGGAGGCCACCGCAACCTGACCGCGCAACGCCGTTTTGGCACCCCGGGCGTCCTTAGTGTCCAGCCTCAGCGCGAGGTACCCCTCGACGCGCGGATACTGCTGAGCCACCTCATCCGGGATGCCCGCCGGATCGAGCGTTAGTGACACGGAGTCTCCCCCGCTCAGCGTCTCTGCATCCACGGCGAGGTCACCCTCGGGCGAGGTGTGCAACCGCCACGAGGTCAGCTCCGGGTCATCGACGTCAGGCACGGCGATCACATCCGGAGCCAGCCAGTAGGCCTTGGCGGTAGTCAGGTCTGGTGCCACGCCGGCTTGAGACGTGCTGGTGCTGATGTCGTGGGTGGCCGGGTCGTAGGTGATGGTCACCACGATGCCATCCGCGGGCACCGAGAGCGCGACGTTGCCGCCTGCGCCGTCCTGCCCGTAGCTCTCGTCCCAGGACAACCCGTGGGCCACCTTGAACTCATAGTTCCCGGCGGGGATTTGGGTGCTCGACCAGCTGAAAATGCCGTCACCATCGAGGTCTTGCAACCACGGCCGCATGCAGTCCGGCATCCAGTCGCCGCCGCAACCCAGCTCCTCTTGGAAACTGCCCGGAGCAGTGAGGATCGGCCCGATGGCGTCGTTGGTCGCGTAGTGCGTGGCGTGGTCGTAGTAGTAACTCACCGGTCCGCCCGGGGCTGCGTAGCTGATGTCACCACCGTCGGACACCCCGCCCGCGCCGTAGTTTTCGTCCCATGACCGGTTGATCGCCGCTTTGAACGCGTAGTTTCCAGTGGGTATGTCGTGGGTTCCCTTCCAGATCATGTCCTTGGCGTCCAGACTCAACTGGGCCTGCTCGCAGTCAGGCTGCCAGTCTCCCGGGCAGCCCATCTCCGAGTTGTGGTCGCCGGGCACCGACACCGCCTCCGGCTGCTCCACCGGACCGCCACCGCCAATGCTGGGAGCGGGATCGCCCACGACCCCGTATGTGCTGGCGGCCGAGAGATTCCCGTCGAGGTCCTTGAGCACGGTGCGGTATTCCAACAACGTGCCGTCCGCGACCCCGCTCACGTCGTGGAACACTCGGTACGGAGCGTTGTCGTCCGTGCCGAGCGCGTTCCAGTCGGAGGTGCCGACCGGCCGATAGAGGAAGCTGGCCTGGGCAAAGGCGTTCGCCGGGACGGCCGCCGCGATCTGCGCTCGGCCACCCACCACGCCTCCAGCTGAGGGGGAGGTCATGAACACTGCGGGTGCCTCGTCGCGCTTGGGGATCTTGCCCTTGGCCCGGTAGACCTGCACGGACAACGGATCCACAGTGACGCTCAAACGGGAATCCCGGTCGGTCTTCACAACAGCGTCGTCGCCGTAGCTGCCGGTGTAGGTCCCGCGCGCCCGGTAAGTCGGGATCGAAGCAGTCTTGGCCGACGTCGAGTTGTTGGCCACCACGACGTACTCGACCTTCTTGGCCGGATCAATGCGGCTGAACGCGAAGATCCCCTCAGACGATGATGCGTAGCGGTGGATCTGCGCGCCGTCGACCAGCGCGGGATGCTCTGCGCGCAACGCGGCAAGATCGGCGATCTGGGTATAGAGCGGGTGGTCGGTGTTGTAGCGCTCCAGCCTCCCGGACGGCCCGCCGAGGACCGGCTCGTCGGCATACTGCGGCGTTTGGGTGGCGAACATGTCTTGCCGGGCGTCTTTGTCGCCGCCGGAGCCGATGAAACCCTGCTCGTCGCCGTAATAGACCACCGGCTGACCTCGGGTAAGGAACATCAGCTCGTTGGACAACTCGACGCGGTCGAGCAGCTCATCGCTGCTGAAGCCCTGACCAGACAGCATCATCGCGGCGCGGCCCATGTCGTGATTGCCGGTGAACGTGGGCAATTGGTAGGCGTTGGAATCGGTATCGGTGTAGTAGTCGTCTTGAGCATAAAAATCTCGCAGGAGCGTCGTTGCTTCGCCCTTGGCGAAGTCGATGCTGCGGGCTTGGAAGCCGAAGTCGATGACCGCCTGGATCTTGGCCTCGGTCGTGAACGTGGACAGATACGTGGGGTCAGCGTCATAGACCTCCCCGAACATGAAGAAGTCCTCGTTCTTCTCGCGCGCCGCCGCCAACACCTCGGGGCTGAACTTCTGCCAGAACTCGGTGTTGACGTGCTTGACCGTGTCGATCCGGAAGCCGTCGATGCCGAATTGCGCCCACGTCGAATAGATGTCGATCATGCCGTCGGTGACCTCGGCCCGCTCGGTCCACAGGTCATCGAGACCGACGAAGTCACCGTATTCACTGGATTCGCCAGCAAACGTGGAGTCACCCCTGTTGTGATACAGCCGGGGGTCGTTCAGCCACTCGGGCACCTTGACGGTTTCGTCTGCCTCGGAGTTGAAGAACGGCGTGTAGGGGAAGGACGTGGCGGGGTCGATCTCGGGGAAGTCGTCGGTGCCCGCGAAGTCTTTGTCGTCGAAGACGTTCCCGTCGGCATCGGTGTAGGGAGAGGTCTCCTTGTCAATGTAGGAGTACTCGCCCTCTTCGTAGTCGATGACGTTAGCCGTGTGATTGGTGATGATGTCGAAGTAGACCTTCATCCCACGTGAGTGCGCCTCTTCGATCAGCGCTTCCATCTCATCGTTGCTGCCCAGATGCGGGTCGATCTGGGTGAAATCAGTGATCCAGTAGCCATGATATCCCGCGCTGACGTCGTCGCCGGTGCCTTGAACGGGCCGGTTCTTGAAGGATGGGGTCAGCCAGATCGCGGTCGTTCCGAGACCTTGGATGTAGTCCATCTCATCCAAGATTCCGGCGAGGTCTCCACCGTGGTAGAACCCCTTGTCTTCGGGATCGAAGCCAGTAGCGAGCCGGTCGCCTTCCAAGCCGCCCAGGTCATTGGTGGCATCACCATTGGCAAAACGATCCGCCATGACGAAATAGAACTGCTCGCCGGTGACGGGCTCACGAAGGCTGTCAGACGCGTATGCCGTGTCCTCGTCGGTCACCGGACCCGAGAGCTCGGTGGGCATCACAGCGATGGCCTGCGACTCAGGATGGAAGGAGAACTGCAGGGTGGTCGGCCCCTCGATGACCAGTGGCACGTTGTCCGTCGGATATGCCTCGTCAAAGGTGCCGTTCAGCGCCATCTTGTATTCGTAGTCGCCAGCGGGCACGTCGAAGGTCCCGGTGTATGAGGTGGTGCCCGTCGTTGGCGGGGTCAGGACCGTCGCGGTGCACGCTGGGTCCCAATCGGACTCGCAACCCAGTTCGCTTTGCAGGCTGCCGACCAAGGTGACTGTCGCAGCATCGTCCTGGAGGGGAATGGACACACGCGTTGGCATGGGTGAAGCCCCGGACACTAGGCCCCCGACTCCGGCGGCCGGAGCAGCCAGGAGGCCGACCAACGCCGCAGTGGTGGACAAGGCGGCAACGAATCGACCCATGGTGACTCCAGTGATCTCAGAGGGCACCCCGATGTGCCGCTGTGAAGAAGGTATGTCAGATCGGCCGGGATCACCACAAGTGGAGGGACATTCGCTTGGTAGTGGAGCTTTCGCTGCGGCTCAGCTGTGCTGCACGCACCGAGTCGACGAAGGACGAGCCTCAAGCCGCCCAGCCCCAATAGGCACCTGGCACTCATCGCAGAGTCCGTAAGTCCCCTCAGCGAGCTTGTCCTGCGCGCGCTGCACCTGTGTGAGGCTTCGACCCAGGCTGTCGTGGGCGGTGACCGCGCTGAGTCGGTCCACCGCCATCGCCGTTCCATCCCCGACGCGCTTGCCGAAACTGATGCTGCCCTGATCTGGCTGCGGGCGGGTCAGCACCGACCGCTGCTCGACCAGTTCGTCTCGCTTGGCCTCCAGGACCGCCCGCACCTCCTGCTCGTTCATCAGCCAAGCATGTCACGTCGCCTGCACGCACAAAGGGTATGTCGGTGCTTCGGCATACCATGACTTCTCTGATCTCGCCCGTGCACCACGAAGGGAACTACCCGCGTGCCCATCATTGAAGCCCACGGCCTGACCAAGACGTATTCGTCGAGGTCCGGCACCGTCCATGCCCTGGCTGGGCTCGACCTCAGCGTGCCCGAAGGCACGGTCAAAGGGCTATTGGGGCCGAACGGTGCCGGCAAGACGACCACGGTCAAGGTGCTCAACACGTTGATCCGCCCAGACTCCGGCAGCGCCACCGTCGACGGCGTCGACGTGCTGGCAGATCCGCAAAAGGTTCGGCGGATGATCGGGGCCTCTGGTCAATATGCAGCGGTCGATGAAAACCTGACTGGGCTGGAAAACCTCGAGATGGTCGGGCGCCTCTATCACCTGGGCATCCGGAAGTCGCGTTCCCGAGCCCGTGAGCTTATCGAAGCCTTCGGCCTGGCCGAGGCGGGCGACCGCCCGGTCAAAGGCTTCTCTGGGGGTATGCGGCGCCGGATCGACCTGGCTGGAGCCTTGGTCAACAACCCGCGCATCCTGTTCCTCGACGAGCCGACCACCGGGTTGGACCCACGCAGCCGGATTGGCCTGTGGGAGACCATCAACGACCTGGTCAAGGGAGGCACGACGGTGCTGTTGACCACGCAATACCTTGAAGAAGCCGACTATCTGGCCGACCACATCTCAGTGATCGACGCCGGCAAGGTGATCGCCTCGGGCACCTCGGATGAACTCAAAGCCCAAATCGGCGGCCACCGCGTCGTGGTCTCGCTCGTGCGCGACAGCGACAGCGATACGGCCGGAGCGATCTTGAGTCGGCACGGCACGGGCGAGCCCAACGTGAGCGATGACCGGCGACAACTCGACGTCACGGTCGAGGAGGGCCCGCTGGCCTTGCAGCGCATCCTCGCCGACTTGGACTCCGACGGAGTCGCTTTGCACGACGCGGGCATGCGCCGCCCGACCCTCGATGACGTGTTCCTCACCTTGACCGGCCACCGCGCCGAAGAGGCCGAGGGCGAAGCAGAGACCACGCAAGATCAGGAGATCTCGGCATGAGCACCACCACCAGGCCCCAGCGGGCCACCCACGAGCCCTTCCAGCCGGAGGTGACCGGTGCGTTCGCCACCTGGGTCGCCGACGGCTGGACGGTGACCTGGCGCAACCTGAGCAAGATCAAGCGGTCCCCCGACATGCTGATCTTCGCAGTGCTCCAGCCGATTATGTTCGTGCTGCTCTTCAGTCAGGTCTACGGCGGGATCATCGATATCCCCGGCACCGACTACACCAACTTCTTGATGGCCGGGATCTTCGCGCAGACCGTGGTCTTCGGCTCGACCTTCTCTGGTGCCGCGATGGCCCAGGACCTCAAAGAGGGACTGATCGACCGCTTCCGGACCTTGCCGATGAACCCATCAGCGGTGCTGATCGGACGCACCAACTCCGACCTGTGCCTCAACGGCATCTCTATGGTGATCATGATCCTCACCGGCTTCGTCGTGGGTTGGCGCTTCACCAACGGCATTCCGTCCTTCCTGGCCGGAGTGGCTCTCCTGCTGCTGTTCTCCTACGCGTTCAGTTGGGTGATGGCCCTGCTCGGCATGGTCGTGAAGACACCGGAGACGATCAACAACGCGTCATTCATGATCCTTTTCCCCATCACGTTCATCTCCAACGCCTTCGTGCCCGCCGAGAGCCTGCCGCGACCGTTAGAGATCTTTGCCAACTGGAATCCTGTGTCGGCGCTCGTTCAGGCGGCGCGCGACCTCTTCGGCAACACCCAAGAGGGGATGATCCGCGACACCTTCGGCATCCAACATCCAGTCATCACGGTCTTCATTGGCATTGCCGTGCTGCTGGCGATCTTCGTGCCGTTGTGCATCAGGCAGTTCGCTCGGACCAGCTCCCGCTAGGCACTATCCCGCTAAGGGTCGTGCGGCTGAGTCACTTCCTCGGGGTCGAACTCGTCGCGGCGCGCGCGGGCCAGTTCGGCGCGTGCCGCGACCTGGTCGTCATCGGGATAGACGATCTCTTCCAGACATAACCCTTGGGCTGGCATCACCGTCACCGCTGGATGACGAGCTCGTGCGTGCAAGACCTCGACCGGGAAGCTGAGCTGCTCGCGCCCGGTCGCCACGGGAATCACCACGCCCACCAACGCACGGACCATGCTGTGGCAGAAAGCGTCGGCGATCAGCGTTCCCACGACGATGCCGTCGGCTTGGCGGGTCCAGTCGAAGCGCTGCAGTGTCCGCACCGTGGTCGCACCAACGCGTCGACGACAAAACGACGCGAAATCATGAAAGCCGAGCACCGTCGCGGAGGCAGCGTTCATCGCGTCCACATCCAGGGTCTGTGTGAGCACCACGGTGTCGAAACGCCGGAGCGGGTCCGCAGTGCTGGGCCGGTCGCAGATGCGATAGGTATATCGGCGATGCAGCGCGGAGAAGCGAGCGTCGAAGCCAGGAGGTGCCACACGCACCCTACGGACCACGATGTCGTCAGGCAGGACACCGGAGAGCCGGGCCCATGCTGATTCTTCGGGGCGACGAGGTCTATGGGCGGGTAGCGCCTCCCAGCGGTCGGGCGCGACATCGAGGTGAGCCACCGATCCTCGTGCGTGCACCCCCGCGTCGGTCCGTCCACCGACCGTCAGTCTCGGAGGCTCGTCGCGCAGGATCGTTCCCCACGCCAACTCGACAGTCTCCTGAACGGTGCGAAACCCCGGTTGGGTCGCCCACCCGAAAAATTGTGTGCCGTCATACCCCAGATCCATCCTGAGGCGCAGCAGCGTTTCGGGACCAGGCACAGCCCACCACCCTAGGCGATGGGGACATTCAGACCATCGGATCGTCGCGCGCTGCGTCCTGCGTTGGACGTGCTGGCTTGGCTATATCCGGCTGGAGATCCCCGACGACGGCGTCAAAGTGCCGAATCAGGTGCGATTGGTCGCGGTAGCCCAGCCGTGCGGCTACCTCTGGCCAGTCAACCTGTCCCACGAGGTGAACGGTGGCATGCGCCTGGCCGAACGGCAGCACCCACTATGCGGCACTCGCCGTCCCGTTCCTCGGCTGAGAGATGCACCACGGGACGGGCTATCAGGTTCTGTGTGTACCTCTGGGGTCTGTCCCAGCGGTACACCATGGATAGTCCAGACATCACGCCAGATCCTGCGGCGCATCCACTCGGCCGATCGATAAACGTTCACCGGCGCGAGCAGGCGACAGCACCTGGCCCTGCTCTCGCAGTCGCTGAGAGTCCACCATCGGAGTCTGCGAAAGTGTCGCCTCTGTCCTATCTGCGACGAAGGAATCAGGCCAGGGTGGAGTCATGAAAGCCACACTCGCCATGTTCACCATTGACTGCGCCGACCCCCGCTGCTCTCGCTACCTTCGACGCTGAGTTCCTCGGTATGCAGATCGCCCACTCCAGCGAGGACTACGCCATGCTCGTCGGCGATGGCCCGGCGCTGGCCCGGCGCTCGGGTTCGGACAGGTCGAGGGATGCCGCGCCCCCGCGTGGCCCCACGATCACGGCTCTAAGCAATACCACCTTGACCTTGCCGTCGACGACATCGAGGAGGATCAGGCGACAGCCATCGACCTCGGTGCCACGGTCGCAGACCCCCAACCGGGCGACACGTGGCGGGTTCTCCTGGGCCGGCAGGTCACCCGATCTGTCTGGCCAATGCGGCCAACTGGGGTTGAAACCCTCGAAAGACGCGACACCTCCACGCAGCAACCAAAGTGGCCAGCCTTCCTCACGCACACAGACGAGCCGTCTCACCCACGGGGTGAGACGGCTCGATGACGTTGTTCAGATCAGCGTTGTCAGGCTTCTTCGCCCTGCTGAGCGGATGCGCCGCCCGCAGGCTCAAAGCCAGCAGCCTGGGCCGCTTCGGCGCTTCGGAACCACACCTCTGCCTCAGTCTGGTCGTACCACTGAGATCCCTCGACGTGATATTTCATCGAGTTCTCGTTGCCCTTGACCGCAAATCCTTCGGGAGCCGAGCCGTCGGCGGTGGGAGCAGCGGAATCCGAACCGTGCGATCCAGCTGCGGCATTCTCTCCTGCGTTGAAGCCGGCCGCCTTGGTGTTTGCGGCCTCGGTGGTGTCTTCAGTGACAACGTCGTTGACCTCAACGACCTCAGCAGGTGCGGCAACCTCCACGCCAGCCTCTTCGGCCGCGTCGGCTTGCTCAATTTCGGCCTCGGTTGCGTCAGCCTCGACGGGTGAGGTTGCCACCGCCTCATCCTTGGCTGCATCACGGTCGCGGGCTGAGCGCTTGGTGGCACCCTCAGCCTGCTCGACGACCTTCTTCTTGGCCAGCGGCTCGCGGACCAACTCGATGACGGCCATCGGAGCGTTGTCGCCCTTGCGCGGCGCGATCTTGGTGATCCGGGTGTATCCACCAGCCCGATCGGACATGTCCGGAGCGATCTCGGTGAACAAACGGTGCACCACACCCTTGTCGCCGATCGTGGTCATCACGCGGCGACGCGCGTGCAGGTCACCACGCTTGGCGAAGGTGATGAGACGTTCGGCCAACGGACGCATCCGCTTGGCCTTGGCCTCAGTCGTGGTGATCCGGTCGTGCTCAAACAGGGCCGTGGCGAGGTTGGCAAGAATCAGGCGCTCGTGCGCCGGACCGCCGCCAAGGCGCGGGCCCTTCGTGGGGGTAGGCATGCTGTGTCTCCTTCAGCGAAAAAAATCAGTACTGCTCGTCTTCGGCAAAGCTCGTATCGCCCTCGTCCTCGAACGAGTCGTCCTCGGAGTAGTCAGCCTTGCTCGGGTCAAACCCGGGAGGGCTGTCCTTCAGGGACAAACTCATCTCGCCGAGCTTGTCCTTGACCTCATCGATCGACTTGGCGCCGAAGTTGCGGATGTCGAGCAGGTCCGCCTCACTGCGGCTGACCAGCTCACCCACCGTGTGGATGCCCTCACGCTTGAGGCAGTTGTAGGACCGGACGGTCAAGTCCAAGTCCTCGATCGGCAGGGCCAGGTCGGAGGCCAACGCGGCGTCGCCGGCCGACGGGCCGATCTCAATGCCCTCAGCCTCGAAGTTCAGCTCGCGGGCCAGGCCGAAGAGCTCGACCAACGTGCGACCAGCCGACGCCATGGCGTCACGCGGGGCGACTGACTTCTTGGTTTCGACGTCGAGTACCAGACGGTCGAAGTCGGTGCGCTGCTCCACGCGAGTGGCCTCGACCTTGTAGGTCACGGCCAACACCGGGGAGTAGATGGAGTCGACCGGGATGCGGCCGATTTCCTGATCCACGGACTTGTTCAGCTGTGCCGAGACGTAGCCGCGACCGCGCTCGACGGTCAACTCCATCTCGACCTTGCCGGAGTCGTTCAGCGTGGCGATGTGCAGGTCGGGATTGTGCACCTCGACGCCTGCGGGAGGCGCGATGTCGGCAGCGGTGACCGCGCCAGCGCCCTGCTTGCGCAGGTACATCACGACAGGCTCGTCGAACTCACTCGAAACCACGAGGCTCTTGAGGTTCAAGATGATCTCGGTGACGTCTTCCTTGACCCCGGGGATCGTGGAGAACTCGTGCAGCACGCCGTCGATCCGGATGCTGGTCAGGGAGGCGCCGGGGATGCTCGAGAGCAAGGTGCGGCGCAGGGAGTTGCCGAGGGTGTAGCCGAAGCCGGGCTCGAGGGGCTCGATGGTGAACCGCGAGCGAGCCTCGGAGACGACCTCCTCGGACAGGGTGGGACGCTGAGCAATCAGCATTGGGGATTTCCTTTCTCCTACGGCGACCGCTATTTGACGCCGAGGTGGGTGCGGGCGAACCCGCCCGAGGGCAGCGACTCTTTCGCCACTCCCGGTGTGCCCCCTCCCCCACCCCCAGCCAGCAATTGCGACCTCCGGCCCCCTTTATGGGGGCGGAAGTGCTATTAAGTGGCTGGGGGTGGCGAACAGGGCGGGGTGCGGTGGGGTGGGGTGGGGTGCGGTGGGGGGCGAGGGCCCCCCGTCTGAATTAGTTCTTGGAGTAGAGCTCCACGATCAGCTGCTCGGTCAGGATGGTGTCGATCTGAGCGCGGGTCGGGATCTGGTGGATCAGGATCTGCAGGGTCCCCGGCACAACCTTCATCCACGCAGGAATCGGGCGGTCACCGAACGTCTGGCGAGCCAACTCGATCGGCAACGTCTGGACCGACTTGGGCCGGACGTCGATGATGTCGTAGGTCTCCACGCGGTAGGACGGCACGTCGACGCGGTGGCCGTTGACGTGGAAGTGACCGTGCGTCACCAATTGACGAGCGGCCCGACGCGTGCGAGCCAAGCCCGCGCGGTAGATGACGTTGTCCAGACGCGACTCGAGGATGGTCAGCAGGTTGTCACCGGTCTTGCCGGGACGACGGGCTGCCTCTTCGTAGTAGCGACGGAACTGCTTCTCCATGACGCCATAGGTGAAGCGAGCCTTCTGCTTCTCCTGCAACTGGGTGAGGTATTCCTTCTCCTGGGTCCGGCGACGGCCGTGTTGACCCGGGGGGAAAGGACGAAGATCAAAGTTCTTGTCTCCGCCGACGAGGTCGACCTTGAGTCGACGGGACTTCTTGGTGATGGGGCCGGTGTAACGGGCCATGTTTGCTTACCTTTACCTTCCGGCGCTCAGACGCGACGCTTCTTGGGCGGGCGCACACCGTTATGCGCCTGCGGGGTGACATCACTGATCGCGCCGACTTCGAGGCCAGCGGCGGTCAGCGAACGGATCGCAGTCTCGCGACCCGAGCCCGGGCCCTTGACGAACACGTCGACTTTGCGCATGCCGTGATCCATCGCCCGACGAGCAGCAGCCTCGGCGGCCATCTGCGCGGCATACGGGGTGGACTTCCGCGAGCCCTTGAATCCGACCTGGCCGGATGAGGCCCACGCGATGACGGCACCGGTGGGGTCGGTGATGGTGACGATCGTGTTGCTGAACGTGCTCTTGATGTGAGCCTGTCCAAACGCGATGTTCTTCTTCTCTTTGCGACGCACCTTGCGCGCGCCGGCCTGACTACGGCTCTTGGGGGGCATTACTTAGTGACCTTCTTCTTGCCGGCGACGGTCCGCTTGGGACCCTTGCGAGTGCGCGCGTTGGTCTTGGTGCGCTGACCGTGAACGGGCAGACCGCGGCGATGCCGGATGCCCTGATAACTGCCGATCTCCACCTTGCGGCGGATGTCGGCGGCAACCTCGCGGCGCAAGTCACCTTCGAGGCGGAAGTGCTCCTCGAGGTGGTCTCGCAACAACACCAGTTGCTCGTCGGTGAGGTCCTTCACGCGGACGGACGGGTCGACGCCCGTCGCCTCCAGCGTGGACTCGGCGCGGGTGCGACCGACGCCGAAAATGTATGTCAGCGCGACCTCGACGCGCTTTTCGCGCGGCAGGTCGACACCTATGAGTCGTGCCATCGTGTGGTGCTCCTGTGTGTCTCAATCGGAGGTCTGGTGCAACACCGGTCCGCGTCTTCTTGGTGGGCTGATGCCCTGCGGTCCTTGGCCTCCGCGCCAAGGGTGACGTCCCGCGTATCGGGGGTCGGGTGCTGCCTATTGCGTTGTGCGTGCGATGAAGCCCGCGATGTGCTGGTGGTGCTGCGTCAGCCCTGGCGCTGCTTGTGGCGCAGGTTTTCACAGATCACCATGACCCGACCGTTACGGCGGATCACTTTGCACTTGTCGCAGATCTTCTTGACGCTCGGCTGAACCTTCATAGCTTCAGTAGCCATCTTTCGATCTGGGTGTGAACGGTGAAATCGTGCTGTCATGCAGGTGGTGACTCGTGCTTGTGCGCAGGTCAGCGGTAGCGGAAGACGATCCGGCCGCGGGTGAGGTCGTACGGGCTGAGCTCCACGACAACGCGGTCCTCGGGGAGGATCCGGATGTAGTGCTGACGCATCTTGCCGGAGATGTGAGCGAGCACAATGTGCCCGTTGCTCAACTCGACCCGGAAATTCGCGTTCGGGAGGGACTCAACTACGGTTCCCTCGATCTCGATGACGCCGTCCTTCTTCGCCATAGGCTGTTCTGTCCTCCACTGGGTTGACTGATGGCTGCACACAAAATTGGCCCTCGAAGGGCCGACAGATCAGTCTACGTCACGGTGTGAGCCTGGGGCGAATCGCACTAGGAGCTCCACCTCGAGCCCGTGACTTCCGCTAGACGAGCGGGCCGTATGGCGCGCGCCCGCCGCCTAGGGTCGACTCGCCGCCATCATGAGCGGTGAGCACCCATACCCCGGACTCGGTGACCGCAACTGTGTGCTCCCAATGCGCTGCTCGCGACCCGTCGCTCGTCACGGCGGTCCAGTCATCGTCCAGCGTGCGGGTCTCGATGGTGCCAAGGGTGACCATCGGCTCAATCGCCAGGGTGGCCCCAACCGGGACGATCGGCCCCTTGCCCTCGACGGCGTAGTTCGGGACGTGCGGGTCCATATGCATCGAGGTGCCGATCCCATGCCCGACGAAATCCTCGACGATGCCGTAGACCAACGCGTGACCTTGCGCGGCCCGTCGTTGCTGAGACCCCTCGACGCTGGCCTGCACGGCCTCACCGACGTCGAACAACCGCTTCCCCGGCACCAAGGCTCCGATCCCGGCCCACATCGAGGCCTCAGTGTCCTGCAGGAGGGCAACGTCGTCGGCTCGTGCCGCGGGGCCATCGAGGCCGCCGACGATGAGACTCAGAGCGGCATCACCGTGCCATCCGGCCACGATGGCCCCGCAGTCAATACTGACCAGATCGCCGTCGGCAAGGACCCTAGGCCCGGGTATGCCGTGCACGACCTCGTCGTTCACGCTGATGCACAGCGACCCGGGGAAGCCGTGATAGCCCTTGAACGACGGTCTGGCACCAGCGGCGCGGATGGCCCGCTCCGCCTCGACGTCGATTTCGAGCGTGCTCGCGCCAGCAACTGCAAGGGTGCTCGCAAGGTGCAGGGTGTCGGCGACCACGAGCCCGGCCTGCCGCATCACATCGATCTGGGCCGGAGTCTTGGCCTCAATCTTGGGGCGACGCAGGAACGACATCAGATCATCTTTCGGGATTCATCGAACTCACCGGAGTCACCGAAGAGCATCGAAAACCCACGGGCATCGAACTGGGTCTCAGGCGCTGTCGTCGATGGAGTCCAGCGCGGCAAACACGCGGTTCGTGACCTCGTCCACGTCACCCATGCCGTCGACGTGGATCAAGACGCCGCGGCTGCGGTAGATGCTGGACAGCGGCGCGGTCTCCTCGGCATACAGGTTCATCCGCTCCCGAATGACCTCTTCGGTGTCGTCGTCGCGCCCTTGCTCTTGAGCTCGTTGCAGCAACCGCTGGACGACCTCATCTGTGTCCACCGTCAACTCCACCACAGCGTCCAACGAGGAGCCCTGATCGCTGAGCATTTCGTCGAGCGCTTCGACCTGGCCCGGGGTCCTCGGGAACCCGTCGAGGAGGAAGCCACTCTGCGCGTCCTCCTCTGCGAGGCGATCACGCACGATGTCAATCGTCACATCGTCGGGCACAAACCCCCCGGAAGCGAGAATCGACTTGACCTTCAACCCCAGCTCGGTTTCTTCCGAAATGTTCTTCCGGAAGATATCCCCGGTCGAGATGGCCGGAATGCCCAAGCGCTTGGCGATGTGAACAGCTTGCGTGCCCTTGCCTGCGCCCGGAGCGCCGAGGATGAGGAGTCGCATCAGCGGAGGAACCCTTCGTAGTCGTGCTGCTGGAGTTGTGACTCGATCTGTTTGACCGTCTGCAGCCCCACGCCCACCACAATCAGGATCGACGCGCCGCCGAACGGGAAGTCCTGCGAGACACCCAACGTGTTCAGTGCGATCAGCGGAAGCAACGCCAACGCCGCGAGATAGATCGCACCCACTGTGGTGATCCGTGAGATCACGAACTCAAGGTACTCCGCCGTGGGACGCCCTGCACGGATTCCTGGGATAAAGCCGCCGTACTTCTTCATGTTGTCCGCCACGTCGACCGGGTTGAAGGTCACCGAGACGTAGAAGAACGTGAAGAAGATGATCAGCGCTGAATACACCACCATGTAGATCCACGATGATCCGCTGGCTTGCACCCCCAGGTTGTTTTCGATCCAGACCACCCAGTCGGGTGAGACCCCAGTCGAGTTGCGGTTGAATCCGGCCACCAGCGTGGGCAGCGTCAGAATCGAACTTGCGAAGATGATCGGGATCACGTTGGCCATGTTGAGCTTCAGTGGGATGTAGGTCGAGGTGCCGCCGTACTGGCGACGCCCGATCATCCGCTTGGCGTACTGCACCGGGATGCGGCGCTGACACTGTTCGACGAAGACCACCAAGGTAATGACTACCAGGCCCAAGGCCATCACGAAAGCAAAAGTGGCCCACGACGTCTGCTGGATGGCGAGCAACGATCCGGGGAACCCAGCAGCGATGGCCGTGAAGATGAGCAGCGACATACCGTTGCCGATGCCCTTTTCGGTGATCAGCTCACCGAGCCACATGATCAGGCTGGTGCCGGCCGTCATCGTCAGCACCATCATCACGATCACCGGCCAGCCTTCGTCAGGCATCACTGTGCTACACGTGGGCCCAAAGAGGTTCTCCGGGTTGCGGGCAAACGTGACCAGCGTGGAGGACTGCAGGATGGCTAAGCCAATGGTCAAGTAACGCGTGTATTGCGTCATCTTGGTCTGCCCGGCCTGGCCCTCCTTCTTCAAGGCCTCGAAGCGCGGGATAACCACGGTGAGCAACTGCGTGATGATGGCCGCCGTGATGTAGGGCATGATCCCGAGCGCGAACACCGACAGTTGCAGCAAAGCGCCACCGCTGAACAGATTCGCGAATCCCAGCACAGAGTTCTGTGAGGCACCGGCAACGTCTTGGCATTGCTGAACCAGGCTGTAGTCAATGCCTGGTGCCGGAATGTGCGATCCCAACCGGAACAACGACATGATGGCCAGCGTGAATAAGATCTTCTTGCGAAGATCGGGCGTCTTGAACGCCCGCGCGAACGCGGAGAGCACGAGTTGATCCTCCTCGGTAATCCCTGTGTGAGCTTCAGTCCGTGGGATCAGGGTGCGGACCGGGCGACGATAGCACCCGGAGGTGGACGGCGAAGCCCCGATCGCTGGGTGAGCGGTCGGGGCATCGACATGGTGTGTCGCGTACTCATCGGCCCCTCAGGGCCTCAAGCACACGAGCGGCATCAGCCTTCTGCTGAGGTCGCCGATCCCCCGGCCGCCTCGATCTTTTCTTTGGCCGAAGCGGAGAACTTGTCCGCGGTGACCTGGACCGCGACGGAGATCTCACCGGCACCAAGGATCTTCACGGGCTGGTCTTTGCGGACCGCGCCCTTGTCCACGAGGTCGGCCACGGAAACCGCGCCACCCTCGGGGAACAGAGAGGCGACCTGACCGAGGTTGACCACCTGGTATGTCGTCTTGAACGGGTTGGTGAAGCCGCGCAGCTTGGGCAGACGCATGTGCATGGGCGTCTGGCCACCCTCGAACGACTCGGGCACCTGGTAACGGGCCTTCGTGCCCTTGGTGCCGCGACCGGCGGTCTTACCCTTGCTGCCCTGACCACGACCCACGCGGGTCTTGGCCGTCTTCGCGCCGGGCGCCGGGCGCAGGTGATGCACCTTCAGTGCACGCACGCCCTCAGTGCTGGCCACCTCGGCGGATTCAGCTGTGGTTTTTGCCATAATCAGTCAACCTCCTCGACGGTCACCAAGTGGCGGACCGTGCGGACCATTCCGACAAACTCGGGACGGTCCGGCTTCACAACGGTGTCACCGATGCGCTTCAGCCCCAGGGAGCGCAACGTCTCCCGGTGCATGTGCTTACCACCGATGCCCGATTTGGTCTGGGTTACTTTCAATTGGGCCATCAGGCACCTGCCTCGGCGCGGGCCCGCAGCATGGCTGCCGGCGCAACGTCTTCCAGGGGCAGACCGCGACGTGCGGCAACGGCCTCTGGCTGCTCCAACTCACGCAACGCCTGCACCGCGGCGTGCACGATGTTGATGGCGTTGTTCGAGCCGAGCGACTTGCTCAACACATCGTGGATGCCGGCGCACTCCAGGACGGCGCGGACCGGGCCACCGGCGATCACACCGGTACCCGGGCTCGCCGGACGCAACATGACGACGCCGGCGGCGGCCTCGCCCTGCACGGGGTGCGGGATAGTCCCGGCGATGCGAGGCACACGGAAGAAGTTCTTCTTTGCTTCCTCAACACCTTTGGAGATCGCGGCGGGCACCTCTTTAGCTTTGCCGTAACCGACACCGACCGTTCCGTCGCCGTCGCCGACGACGACCAGCGCGGTGAAGCTGAAGCGCCGACCACCCTTGACCACCTTGGAGACGCGATTGATGGTCACAACGCGCTCGAGGTACTGGTTGCGGTCGTCTTCACGGCCACCACGGCCGCCATCGCGTCCACCGCCGCGACGGTCGCCGCCACGGTTGTCGTTGCGACTGTTTCCGCCTGCGGTGCCGGATCCGGCACCGCGGCCTTGCTGCTCTGCGGCCATCAGACGTTCCTCTTCAGATCAGTGTGGATCGAGTTCACAATTGCGTTCACAGGGACAGCCCACCCTCGCGGGCGCCGTCTGCGATAGCGGCGACGCGTCCGGCATACCGGTTCCCACCGCGGTCGAAGACCGCGGAGTCGACACCAGCCGCCTTCGCGCGCTTGGCGAGCAACTCGCCGACCTTGGCGGCCTTGGCCGTCTTGTCGTCGTCGCTCTTGCGCAGGTCCGCTTCCATCGTGGAGGCGCTGGCCAGCGTGGTGCTGGTCGTGTCGTCGACCAACTGCACGAAGACGTGCCGCGTGGAACGGTTCACGACCAAGCGGGGACGCTCGGGGGTCCCGGTGATCTTCTTGCGAAGACGGGTATGCCGACGCCCACGAGCGGCGACTTTGCCTTTGGCCCTCTTGACGATTATTGCCATGGCTCACTTACCAGCCTTTCCGACCTTGCGGCGGACGTGTTCGCCTTCGTAACGCACACCCTTGCCCTTGTAGGGCTCGGGACGACGCAACTTGCGGATGTTTGCAGCGACCTCGCCGACCTGCTGCTTGTCGATTCCCGAGACTGAGAAGCGAGTGGGGTTGGTCACCGTGAAGGTGATCCCGTCCGGTGCCGCCACCGGGACCGAGTGACTGAACCCGAGCGCGAACTCCAAATCGCTTCCCTTGGCGAGCACGCGGTAGCCGGTGCCGTGGATCTCGAGATTCTTAGTGTAGCCGTTCGTGACGCCCTCGATCATGTTGGCGACCAGCGATCGGGTCAGACCGTGAAGTGAGCGTGACTGACGCTCATCGTTGGGCCGCGCGACGACAAGCGTGCCGTCGTCGTCCTTCCCGATCGTGATCGGGTCGCTGACGGAGAGGTCGAGTTGGCCCTTGGGACCCTTGACCGTGACCAGCTGGCCATCGATGGCGACATCGACGCCGGCTGGAATGGTGATGGGGAGTCGTCCAATACGTGACATCTTCGCTACCTCCCTGACTTACCAGACGTAGGCGAGGACTTCCCCACCTACGCCTTTCGCGTTGGCCTGCTTGTCGGTCAACAGACCGGTCGAGGTGGAGATGATCGCCACACCCAGACCGCCCAGGACTCGGGGCAGGTTGGTGGACTTGGCGTAGACACGCAGTCCGGGCTTGGACACTCGACGCACGCCAGCAATCGAACGTTCGCGGTTCGGCCCGTACTTCAGGTCGATGGCCAGCGTCTTGCCGACGGGAGCCTCTTCGACGGACCAGCCGCCGATGTAGCCTTCGGCCTGCAAGATTTCAGCGATGTGCGACTTCAGCTTGGAGAACGGCATACGGACGTCGTCTTTATGCGCCGAGTTGGCGTTTCGGATGCGGGTCAGCATGTCCGCAATCGGGTCAGTCATGGTCATGGGGCTTCTCGCCCTTCCTCATCGTGGTTTCAGACCTATCCGCCTCAGCGGCGACAGTCCGACCTGCGATGTTGTTGCGATGTGGTCAGAAGTGAAAAGGGACTACCAGCTGGACTTGGTCACACCGGGCAGTTCGCCCGCGTGCGCCATTTCGCGCAAACAGATCCGGCATAAGCCGAATTTGCGATACACCGAATGCGGACGTCCGCATCGCTGGCAGCGCGTGTAGCCGCGCACCTTGAACTTGGGCTTGCGATTGGCCTTGTTGACCAGTGCAGTTTTGGCCACGATCAGTTCTCCTTGAACGGGAAGCCGAGGCGGCGTAGCAACGCACGACCCTCATCATCGGTGGTGGCGGTCGTGACGACAGTGATGTCCATCCCGCGCACCCGGTCAATCTTGTCCTGGTCGATTTCGTGGAACATCGACTGCTCGGTCAGACCGAAGGTGTAGTTGCCGCGGCCGTCGAACTGCTTGGGCGACAGGCCGCGGAAGTCACGGATACGTGGCAGGGCCAAGGACAGCAAGCGGTCCAAGAACTCCCACATACGATCCCCGCGCAGCGTCACGTGGGCGCCGATCGGCATACCCTCGCGCAACTTGAACTGAGCGATCGACTTACGCGCCTTGGTCACGGCCGGCTTTTGACCGGTGATGGTGGCCAGGTCGCGGATCGCGCCTTCGATCAACTTGCTGTCGCGGGCTGCTTCGCCGACACCCATGTTGACGGTGATCTTGACGACCCCGGGCACCTGCATCGGGTTGGCAAAACTGAATTCTTCGATCAACGCGGGGACGATCTCCTCGCGATAACGGGTCTGCAGCCGCGGTGAGCCAACAGAACCCGTGGCGCTGGTGGTCTCGACCACGCTGGTCTCAACTGTTTCGGTACTCATCACAGATCCTTACCCGAGCGCACGGCATACCGAACGCGCTGCGTCGTGGTGCGACCGTCCTGCGTCACCTGCTCGACGCGCACGCCCACCCGGCTCGGCTTCTTGGTCTCCGGGTCGACGACCGCCACGTTGCTGATGTGGATCGGCGCCTCGGTGACCTGGATGCCGCCAGTGTTGACGCCTCGGTCACCACCGGCCTTGGTGTGCTTGGTCACCCGGTTGATGCCCTCAACGAGCACGCGGTTGGTCTCCGGGAAGACCTGGATGACCTTGCCCTGCTTGCCGCGGTCGCCACCGTTGGCCTGGGTGCGACCCGAGATGACCTGGACCAGGTCATTCTTTTTGATTTTGAGTTTTGCCATGTCAGATCACCTCCGGTGCCAACGAGACGATGCGCATGAAGCGCTTGTCGCGCAGCTCGCGACCAACCGGTCCGAAGATGCGGGTTCCGCGCGGGTCGCCGTCGTTCTTGAGGAGGACCGCTGCGTTCTCGTCGAACTTGATGTAGGACCCGTCGGCGCGCCGACGCTCCTTGCGGGTACGGACGATGACCGCCTTGACGACCTCGCCCTTCTTGACGTTGCCGCCGGGGATGGCGTCCTTCACCGTGGCCACGATGGTGTCACCGATGCTGGCGTAGCGGCGGCCGGAGCCACCGAGTACGCGGATGCACAGGATCTCCTTCGCGCCGGTGTTGTCCGCGACACGTAGCCGCGACTCCTGCTGGATCACTGTCGAACTCCTGTCGTCGAGCCGGTTCTCCCCCGGGTATGCCGGGCAAGCCTTGCCGAACTTTGATGTCGAATAACGCTGTGGATGGTGGTGCTGGCTACTTCGCGCGCTCGAGGATCTGAACGACCCGCCAACGCTTGGTAGCCGAGATCGGCCGGGTCTCCATGATCTGGACCAAGTCGCCGATACCGGC
>JBGTGC010000190.1:0-2335 GCA_041746935.1 Dermatophilaceae bacterium | reverse complement strand
GTCGTCGCCGTGGCCGCCGGTCTGGCTGATCATCGTCAGGGCGACTTGCATCCGCGGCCCGGCGATCAGACCCTTGCGGACCGCTTCGGCCACCCCAAGATCGGCCCCCCCGGCATCACGCACCCAGGTCACGCCGGTGCGCAGCGTCGCGTCGAGATGGCCAATGGCCTGGTAGTACGGGTAGGAGAACGGGGTTTGCAACATCCGCAACAGGTTGATCTGGTCGAAAAGCACATGGACATGGCAGTCGAAGAGCCCGGGCAGCACGGTGCATCCGGTGCAGTCCACGACCTCATCGGTCGCCTCTAAACCCACCCCGACCTCGACCACCCGCCCGTCACGCACGAGCACATCGGCTAGAGCGGGCGCCGCCCCAGTGCCGTCGAGCACGGTGCCGCCACGGAAGAGAACAGTGTCCATCGATGTACCGTACCGACCCTCCCAGGTGACGTGCCTCACACCTGCGCCTACTCTGTACATGTGGCCGTGCTGCCGTTGTTTCCGCTCGGAACTGCGTTGATGCCCGGTGCCTTCCTGCCGCTGCAAATTTTCGAAGAGCGCTACGTGGCCTTGTTGCAGGATCTGCTGCGGGAGCAGGAGAAGCGTCCACCGGTCTTCGGCGTGGTGGCTATCCGGAAGGGGTACGAAGTAGGCGAGGCGGGGGCCAAGGCACTGCATACGGTCGGCTGCTCGGCGCAGCTGCGCCAAGCCGCGTCTGTGGGCGAGGAGCGCTTCCTTATTGTCATCGAGGGCCGGACCCGATTCCGGCTCGATGCGATTCAACCCAGCGCGCAGACCCCCTACGCGCAGGCCGAAATCACCTGGCTCGAAGAGACGACGGGGGATGACGAAGAGATCGTGATGTTGGCTCAAAGCCTGCGGGGTGAGCTCGCGGCCTATCGGACACAGCTGGGTGCCGAAGAACTGGAATCTCCGGCCGACGACGCTGAGTTCTCCTACTGGCTGCCGCAGGCACTCGACCTGGATTTAAGCGATCGCCAACTCCTGCTGGCCAGCGAGTCGACTGAGACCCGCCTTCGACTGGGGCGTCAGATTGTCCGTCGTGAACGCGCTCTCAACTCCTCGTTGGGCACGACGACCAGCACGGATAGGTCCTTCGGTGAGCCGATGAGTCCCAATTGATCACGGGGTAAGCAGGCGCAGCACCGCCCCCTCCAGAGCCCCCTGGCGCTCGTCGCGGTTCGCAAACTCCTGATCCGTGGTCAACCGGATGGTCCGGCCCTGCTCGTAGCGCTCGATCACCCGCGGATCGACGTATGACGATCGGGCCAGTGCCGGAGTGTTGCCCAGAAATGAGGACACCTCCTTCATCGCGGCAGAGACTGCCCGCTTGCGTGAGGCGGGGGTCTCAGCGTGCTCCTCGCTCTGCGCTAGAGCGGCTGCCGCGAGCACCGTGGCGTGCCAGGTCCGAAAGTCCTTCGCGCTGCCGTCCACCCCGGCCGCCTCGCGCAGATAGTCGTTGACCAACACCGGCAGCACCGAATGCCACGAGCGCTGCTCTTTGTAGGCCAGCAGTCGGGGGTCTTCGGCCCGCCGCCGACGCATCGCCTCGACCGCGTCGATGACCGAGGCGTCGTCGATCCTGATCCGGTGGGAGACCCCCGACTTGCCGACGAACGAAAACACCAGCTGCTCGCGCTGCCGTCGCACGTGCCGCCGCTCCAGCGTGGTCAGGCCAAAACTGCCGTTGGTGTCGGCATACACGTCGTTGCCGATCCGGAAGTAGCCGAGGTCGATCAGCCGGATCGCGGCCGCGCACGCCCGCTCTATCGGCATACCGGCTTGGCCCAGGTCGCTCAGCACGACACCACGGGCGGTGGTCAAGGCCTGACCGAAGGCCAGCATCCGCTCGAACTTCTCGGCGTCTCGGCGCACTCGCCACTGCTCGTGATAGAGGTACTGTCGTCGGCCAGCGTCGTCGGTGCCCACCGCCTGCAGGTGGCCATTGGCGAACGGGGTGATCCAGACGTCCTGCCACGCCGGCGGGATGGCCAGGTCCTTGATGCGTTGCACTTCCTGGGCCGGAAGCCGATCGCCCGCGGCATCGAGATAGACAAAACCTGAGCCCGCTCGACGCCGCGTCCACCCAGCGCGCTCGGGTGAGGTCTTGCGCAATCGCACCATCGCAACGACGGTATCCGTAGGCTTCGCACTCGTCGCGCTGAGCCCTCAGTACTGACGACACGCCCGTCGTGAGCGGCCACAGCGAGCACGTGCACCGTTGAGCCGCTCCGCGCCGCCGTGTTGATGGCTAACTGTTGGTTCCGCAGTGTTCGCGGCGAGTCGTTGGCCCCCCACTGGCCAACGACACGCC
>JBGTGC010000189.1:0-2352 GCA_041746935.1 Dermatophilaceae bacterium | reverse complement strand
AACACCTCGATGCGCTCGTGGCCGATCACCTTCCACGCCTACCGCGAGCCCACCCCCGGCCCGCGGTGGCGGGCCATCTGGGACGCGACGCGATCGGCATACCGCGGCTTCTATCTCAGCGAAGGGGAAGCGGCCCGGCCCTCCCTCGAGGAATGCCGTGAGGCCCTGGAACGCCACATGCCCGAGATGGTCCCCACCTGGGAGCGCCTGTCCGCACTGGCCAGCGACGATGAGCACCACGACGACATCGCGGCGCGCCTGCTCTCCATGTGGCGTATGCCGATCTTTGCGGCCGGCTGCTCACAAGTCGCCTTGCCCGGTGAAGACCCCGTGCTGATCCGTAACTACGACTATGATCCCAACCTCTTTGAGGGTGTCATCGCGTCCACCAACTATTCGGGGTCGCGCGCCGTATTGGGCACCTCCGACATGCTGTGGGGACTGGTCGACGGGATGAACGACGCCGGACTGTCGATCTCCTTGACCTACGGCGGGCGCAAGGGCGGCTCGGCCGGATTCGGCATACCCCTGGTCGTCCGCTATCTGCTGGAGACGTGCACTACCGTCGGCCAGGCCTGCGAGCGTCTGAAGGGACTACCCGTGGCCCAGGCCTACAACCTGGCGATGGTCGACACGGAGGGAGCCCACGCCACGGTCTTCGTCGCTCCGGGCGAAGACCCCGAGGTCAGCGACCTGCAGGTCAGCACCAACCACCGACTCGACACGGTCGAGAACCCCGACACCGCCGCGCGATTCGGCAGCCTCCAACGACAACAGCACCTGGCCGACCATCTCGACCAAAGCGGGGCCTCGCAGGACTCGCTGGAAGGGCGGTTCGCCGGCGCGCCGGTGCATAACAACCGCTACTCCGAGGGCTTCGGCACGCTCTATACGGTGGCCTATCGACCGCAGCACGGTGAAGCCACCTACACCTGGGGTGATCAGGTATTGACCAGGACCTTCAAGGACGGCGAGGCCACGGTCCCGGTGGTGCTCCAGGGATACTGAGGATCACCATCACCAGGAGGTCCCGCCATGACCGTCGCCAACCCCGCCGATCTCGCTGCCCAGGCACGCGAGTTGATCATCGACTTGGGCCGATCGCCGGACCCGGCCGCCTTCCAGGAGTTGCTCGGGCTCAGCGAGGCGGTAGGTGCTGCGCTTGGAGCTTCCGCCCGCACCCTTGCGCAGGCGCAGTCCTGGACCCAAGTCGCCACCTACGCAGGGACCTCCAAACAGGCCGCATGGTCTCGCTGGCGCGGTTGATCTGTCGCACAGTCTGGCACCGCAGCCCTACCCACGCAGCGCCCACAGGTCTAATCTGTTTGAGATCGAGGCGCAGAGGAGATCATCATGACTGACTCAACGGCCGCACCCGGGGGCGGCAGCACAGGCAGGGCAAGGGGCACAGCGCAAACCACCGGTCGGTATGTCGTGGTGTTCGCCGACGACTCGGACCCGACACCGATGTTGCGCGACCTGGCCGGTATGTCGTCGGTGGCCAGTTCGCGAGACTTCGACGGGCAGGCCGTCGACATGGACGCCACTGCCGATGCCGAGGCCATGGTTTTTGCCGAGCTGGGCATGGCAGTCGTCTCCGGCGATCCGATGCAGATGGGCACGCTGACCAGCGCGGCAGCTGAAAGCGGCACGGCGGTGCTGGCAGTCGTGCCGGAGTTGATCCACCACGTGTTGCCCGCCCCGGGATACGTCGAGGGCTACCGCGATGGGGTCGAGGACCTGGCGAACCGCTTGGGCATCGAAGAAGGGGGCGGCGGCCCCGACGGTGTTTTGTTCGAGGACACCGACGAGCTCACCTGGGGTATGCAGGCCATCGGCATTGAACTCGCTAGTTTCACCGGCCAAGGCATCAAGGTCGCTGTGCTCGACACCGGGATGGACCTGGAACATCCGGACTTCGCCGGGCGCAGCATCACCCATCAGTCGTTTGTGACCGGCGAGTCCGCCCAGGACGGCCATGGGCACGGCACCCACTGCATCGGCAGCTCGCTGGGCAACGTCGCGGAGCAGGGACGACGTTATGGGGTTGCATCAGAGGCCGATATCTTCGTCGGCAAGGTGCTCGGAGACCAAGGCAGCGGCTCCGACGCCGGCATCTTGGCGGGTATCAACTGGGCGGTCACCAACGGGTGCGCGGTGATCTCGATGTCACTGGGCGCGGACGTCGCCGAGGCACACCCGCCATACACGGTCGCTGGAGAGCGAGCGCTGGCAGCGGGGACGTTGATCATCGCGGCGGCCGGAAACAATGCGGATCGACCCGGCAATCCCGGCTTCGTGGGTGCCCCGGCTAACAGCCCCTCGATCCTGGCCGTGGCTGCCCTGGACAGC
>JBGTGC010000188.1:0-1716 GCA_041746935.1 Dermatophilaceae bacterium | reverse complement strand
GAGGGAGCCCACGCCACGGTCTTCGTCGCTCCGGGCGAAGACCCCCAGGTCAGCGACCTGCAGGTCAGCACCAACCACCGACTCGACACGGTCGAGAACCCGGACATCGCCGCACGATTCGGCAGCCTCGACCGCCAACAGCACCTGGCCCACCACCTCGGCCAAGGCGGGGCCTCGCAGGACTCGCTCGAAGGCCGGTTCGCCGACGCGCCGGTGCACAACGACCGCTACTCCGAGGGCTTCGGCACGCTCTACACGGTGGCCTATCGTCCGCAGCACGGCGAAGCGACCTATACCTGGGGCGATCAGGTGCTCACCCGGACCTTCGAGGACGCAGAGGCGAGCGTCCCGGTGGTCCTGAAGGGCTACTGAGTCCCACCATCACCAGGAGGTCCCTTCATGACCGTCGCCGACCCCGCAGATCTCGGTGCCCAAGCACGCGAACTGATCGCGGACCTAGGCCGATCACAGGACCCCGCCGCCTTCCAGGAACTCCTCGGGCTCAGCGAGGCGGTTGGCGTTGCGCTCGGGGCCTCGGCCCGCACCCTCGCGCAGGCGCAGTCCTGGACCCAGGTCGCCACCTACGCAGGGACGTCCAAGCAGGCGGCCTGGTCTCGTTGGCGCGGCTGATCTGTCGCACAGTCTGATTCCGTGGCCCTACCGCCAGGCCGCGCACAGGTCTAGCCTGAGTGAGATCGAGGCGCAGAGGAGATCACCATGACTGACTCAACAGCCGCACCCGGGGGCGGCAGCACAGGCAGGGCAAGGGGCACAGCGGAAACCACCGGTCGGTATGTCGTTGTGTTCGCCGACGACTCCGACCCGACACCGATGTTGCGCGACCTGGCCGGTATGTCGTCGGTGGCCAGTTCGCGAGACTTCGACGGGCAGGCCGTCGACATGGACGCCACTGCCGATGCCGAGGCCATGGTTTTTGCCGAGCTGGGCATGGCGGTCGTCTCCGGCGATCCGACGCAGATGGGCACGCTGACCAGCGCGGCAGCTGAAAGCGGCACATCCGTGTTGGCAGTCGTGCCGGAGTTGATCCACCACGTGTTGCCCGCCCCGGGATACGTCGAGGGCTACCGCGATGGGGTCGATGACCTGGCGAACCGCTTGGGCATCGAAGAAGGGGGCGGCGGCACCGACGGTGTTTTGTTCGAGGACACCGACGAGTCCACCTGGGGTATGCAGGCCATCGGCATTGAGCTCGCTGGCTTCACCGGCCAAGGTATCAAGGTCGCTGTGCTCGACACCGGGATGGACCTGGAGCACCCTGACTTCGCCGGGCGCAGCATCACCCATCAATCGTTTGTGACCGGCGAGTCCGCCCAGGACGGCCATGGGCACGGCACCCACTGCATCGGCAGCTCACTCGGCAACGTCTCGGAGCAGGGACGACGATATGGGGTCGCATCAGAAGCCGATATCTTCGTCGGCAAGGTGCTCGGAGACCAAGGCAGCGGCTCCGACGCCGGCATCTTGGCAGGTATCAACTGGGCGCTCACCAACGGGTGCGCGGTGATCTCGATGTCACTGGGCGCGGACGTCGCCGAGGCACACCCGCCATACACCGTCGCTGGAGAGCGAGCGCTGGCAGCGGGGACGTTGATCATCGCGGCGGCCGGAAACAATGCGGATCGACCCGGCAATCCCGGCTTCGTGGGTGCCCCGGCTAACAGCCCCTCGATCCTGGCCGTGGCTGCCCTGGACAGC
>JBGTGC010000187.1:0-7671 GCA_041746935.1 Dermatophilaceae bacterium | reverse complement strand
TGGTGCGGGAACCGGTGCCAAGGCCGGGGGGCTGAAAGGGGGTGTGGGTTCTGCGAGTGAACGACTTCCAGACGGCACGACCATCGCGGCACTCGTGGTGGTCAACGCCGTCGGATCGGCCGTTGATCCTGCCACGGGCTGCTTCTACGGAAGTCCTTATCTCAACCCCGGTGACGCCATCCGGCTTGGCCCAGGCGGTCGGCGCGAGACGGCATACCCTCTGGTTGCGCCTTTGCCCGATGAGCTCGATGACTCTCGCGTAGCGGCTCTGCGAGCGCCCTTTGCCAGTCGTGGCGGCAAGACCTTGGCGACGACCATCGGCGTCATTGCGACCGACGCCACCCTGACGAAAGCGCAGTGCACCCGCCTGGCGGGCAGTGGTCACGACGGCATGGCCCGCGCGATCAACCCGATTCACACCATGTTCGACGGGGACACGCTCTTTGCGCTGGCCACCGGTGAACGTGAGCCTCCGGCGCACGAAGGCTTCCACATGCTGCTCACCGCTGCGGCCCACGTCGTGACGAGGGCGATCGTGCGCGGCGTGCTCAGCGCCGACTCGGTCGCCACCCCCGGTGGCACCTGGCGCAGTTATGCCGACGCGTTCCCGTCGGTGATGGGGGCCGGGTCAGGGGACTGAAGTGGGATGAGCGCGGCGCTGAATCGGGCCAAGAGGATCCCGAAATGCTCGCGATCCTCCTCCGGCCACCCGGTGAGCAGGTCCCTGAGGAAGGCGTAACGCCAGCGCTCCGCAGACCGAGCCAACGCCTCACCCCGGTCAGTTAAAGCCACACTAATGCCGTCAATCTCGCGCAGTGGGCGGATCTTCAACACGACCCCGGCGATCTGCGCTCGGGCCACAAACCGGGTCGCTGTGGGTTGCGTGATCTTCAGACTTTGCGCGATCTCGGTGAGGGTCATCAGATGCTCAGTCGGGTTGCGCCACAACGCGTCCACCACCCATAGCGTGGACATCTCGACTCGGCCAAAGATCGATTCATCCGAGCTGAAGGAGTTGGCCAGTGCCCGTTGCATCTCGAGCAACGCGGTGTCGATCCGGTGCAGGGAATCGCTCATGACAGGGGAGCCCGGACGTCAAAATGCTCGAACGCCCACTCGCGAAACGTGGTCGGCGCTCGCCCAGTCACAGCGCGGACATCGTCGGTGAGGCCGCCCGCCCGTCCGAGCCGAGCAATGGTGTAGATCCCAATCGTGGTGGCCACCATCGGCCGCGGCATACGCAGATCGCGATGTGCGTGACGGGCATAGGCGGGTATGCCGGGCTGCCGGTAGTCGATTCGGCGCCCAATGGCTTCGCTCAAGATGGCGGCAGCGGCGTAGTAGCTCAGCGCTTCGGACCCTGTGGGGGCCCAGGCTCGGTTGCGATGTTGATCGGGTTTGAGAAGGGCGGCTGCGGTTACGGCGGCGACGTCCGAAGCGGCCACAAAGGAGGTTTTGCCCCTTCCGGCGGGGACGATGATCTCCCGTTGGACAGCGATCGCTGGCGCGTGGACGCCGGACAGGTTCTCCATGAAAAACGATGGACGGATGAACGTCCAACTCATCGAGCTGGCCTTGAGCCACGCCTCGATTTTCGCGTGCGGCACCCACGGCATGTCCTCGGCCCCAAGGACTGAGAGCAGCACAACGTGCTTGACGCCTGCGGCTTCCATCGCCTCAAGGGAAGGCTGCATGTCTCTGGCAATATTGCTGATATGGGGCGGGCGCATCAGGTATGCGGTCTCGACTTGGTGATACGCCGCAGACCACGTCGCTGGCTCGCCAAAATCGAAGGCAATCGCTTCGACGGCGCGACCCCACACACTGGTCACCTGGTCCGGATTGCGGGCCGCCGCTCGAACCGGGGCGCTTGCTTCCAGAAGCAGATCCACGACGTGACGCCCGATCGTGCCCGTGGCCCCCAGGACCAGGATCGGTGCAGGTGAAGCGCTGGATTCGACGTCGATGCGTGCACGATACATGTCCGAAATGAGGTCGGAGATTTCTCGCTGTCTGTCGTTTAGGCCTTGGGGTGAGACTGCGTCACGTCAATGGGAGCCAGGTGGCCCGCATCGACGTAAAAGCGCAATGGACGGTCGAAAACGACCATCGAACCGCCGCCGGGCATCCTCGGCAACGCCCGTCTTGTCGACGAGATCGAGACGGCATCAGCAGGCGGCGTGCAGACTCCCTCAGGGCAGCACCCGCGGCCCGGATCGGCTGCGGGTCATCGAGGACGAAGATCGGTGACCCTCAACCCCTCACTCACGGCATCGCCGCACCGCAGGCTCCGTCCGCGCGATGCGGGCGAGAAGCGACATTGCAGAAGTAGACCCGAATCCGAGGAACCACCCAGAAGGTCCACAGGCCGCGTCTCCGTCCCCGCGCGTGCGGCACCGAAGCGGGCTCTAGAGTGTGCCGACCCCCACAAACACCACCAAGGAGCCGGTATGTCGTCACGCCCCTCAATCGCCCTCGCCACCGCAGCGGAGGTCGCGGATCTGGACGACGAGGGTCAGGCCCTCGCGGCAGAGTTGCGCCGACGCGGAGCCGATGTCAGCGCCGCAGTCTGGGATGACGCGGCGATCGACTGGTCGGTACACGACCTCGTCGTGGTGCGCTCCACCTGGGATTATGCGACTCGGCGCGAGGAGTTTCTTGAGTGGGCCAGTCAGGTCAGCGCGGTCGCTACTCTGGCCAACGACGTCGCGACCCTGAGGTGGAACACCGACAAGCGCTACCTGCTCGATCTGGCGGCCGCCGACGTGCCGATCGTGCCGTCGCACTTCATCGAGCCGGGCCAGTCGCCGCAGCACGATCTGCTCGGTGCTGAACACGTCGCCAAGCCCTCGGTGTCGGCAGGCTCGAAAGACACCCTCCGCCTCGGGTCCAGCGAAGCGGACCGATCGATCGCGCACGTCGCGCGCATCAGCGCCAGCGGTCGCACCACGCTCATCCAGCCTTACGTCGAGGGCATCGACACCGACGGTGAAACGGCCCTGCTCTTCATCGATGGGAATTTTTTGCACGCGATCTGCAAGGCCGCCATCCTGCGCCCGGGAGCCGATCTGGTCGATGGGCTGTTCGCTCCTGAGGAGATCACCCGGCGCGAGCCCAGCCCTGCCGAGCGGGAGATCGCCGATCGAGCCCTCGCTGCGATCCCAGGCGACCACACCCCGCTCTACGCCAGAGTCGACCTGCTGCCCACACCGCAGGGCCCCATCCTGTTGGAGCTCGAACTCGCCGAACCCTCGATGTTCTTGCCGTATGCCGATGGCGCGGTGGCCCGATTCGCCGACGCGATCCTGGGACGGCTCAAGCCCTAGTCGAAAGCCCGGATACCTCTAGCAGAGTTGCCCTTTCGGTATCAGCATGGCCACTCGGTGCTCCATAAGCGTGAGGCCGCCATGTCGCTGACCCGACGTCACGCATGCATCACCGGACGCGAGGCCTCCTTCACAAAGGAGTGAACCATGAAGATCCCGCGTACCCGCCTTGCCCGCGCAGCCGTCGTTGCGCTGGCTTCGGCGACCCTGCTGGCCGCCCCGACGGCGTCCAGCTCGGCGTCGGTAGTCGCGACAACCAGTGCCGGACCCTACTGCGGCATCACCTGGGGCTCCACGCCCGAGGTTGCTGGCGACATGGAGGCCGGACAAATCCAAGGGGTTCGCGCAGGACGGCATACCTGCTATGACCGTCTGGTCATCGACATGAGCGGAGACGCCGCTGGCTACGACGTGCGCTACGTCAAGACCGTTCGGGCCGATGGGTCCGGAGCGGCTGTGCCCGTCGCCGGTGGCGCCCGGTTGGCTATCCTCGCCAAGAAGGGTGCAACATTTGTGCCGACCATGCCGTCGGTGAGCGGCTACGACACCTTCCGCCAGGTCCGTTGGGCCGGTTCGTTCGAGGGGCAGACAACGTTGGCGCTGGGTGTGCGAGCGCGGCTGCCGCTCCGAGCCTTCGCGCTGTATGACGCCTCGACCGACACCAGCCGCCTCGTGATCGACGTCGCGCACCGTTGGTAGGTCGCTGTCCGCGGACTGCACGCCCATCGCCCTGGTGACGGTCGGTGGGCGTGCCTGTTCCTAGCTTTCTGAGGCTCCCTGCCAGACGACGTCGAACGGGGCGTCGGAAGACAACCGAGCCTCAATCCCGGTGGTGACAAAGAGCTTCGCGGCGCGGGCAGCGTCCAGCGGGCTCACCCCTCGGGCCAAGAACGCGGCCACCGCAGCGGCCAAGGTGCAACCGGCCCCCGCCACCAGGGCGTCCCCGACCTTGGGGGCGCTGAGCATCTCGGTGGTCTCGGAGTCGACATACACGTCGACCGCGTCGTCCCCGGCGAGACGAACCCCACCTTTGGCCAACACCGCCGCGCCGCTCAGCTCGTGAATGCGCCGGGCCGCCTCGGTCAGGTCAGCGACGTCCTCGATGGCGTCCATCCCGGACAGTGACCTCGCCTCGAAGTGGTTGGGTGTGAGGAACGTGGCCAACGGCAGCACGTGCTCCTTGAGGGCGTTGTCAGTGTCGAGCGCGGCCCCTGGCTCTTGGCCCTTGCAGATCAGCACCGGGTCGAGGACGACGTGCGGGAAGGCGCGCTCGCGCAGCGCACCGGCGACGGTTTCGATGGTGGTCGTGGTGCCGAGCATCCCGATTTTCGCGACGTCGAGCTGGCCTGCGGGGTATGCCGTGGTGATGGCTTCGAGTTGATCCTTGATGACCTCCTGGTCTAGCGGGACGAACCGGTGCTCCCAGTCAGCCTTCGGGTCGAATGAAACGATGCAGGTCAGCGCCACCATGCCGAAGACATCGAGTTCCTGGAAGGTCTTCAGGTCGGCTTGAGCGCCAGCGCCCCCGGTGGCCTCGGAGCCTGCGATCGACAGTGCGAGAGGTACGGAATCCATGTGATCACTGTTTCATCCGGTATGCCGACGTGCCGGACTGGGACCCGAGGGCCCTCACAGGGTCTGTCACACCTCGGGGTCTACGCTGCGCCCACCGACCCATGGAGGCTCACAGTGACCGACACTCAGCAGGCGACCCGCGACAGTGCTCAGACCAACGGGACGTTTGATGTCCTCAGCCCCGCGACGGGGGAGGTGCTGGGGACGTGGCCGATCCACGATGCCGAGCAGGTGCAGGCCGCCACGGACGCTGCGCGCGAGGCCGCCGACTGGTGGGCCGCCCTGTCCTACAAGCAGCGCCGCACCCGGTTGGACGGGTTTAAGGCGGTCCTGGCCAAGCGCTCGGATGAGTTGGCCCGACTGATCGCCGACGAGACCGGCAAGCCGACTTCGGATGCCTTCTTGGAGATCACGCTGACCCTTGGCCACATCGCCTGGGTGGGCAAGCACGCCAAGCGGGTCCTGGGCCAACGACGAACCAAGTCCAGCCTGATGTCGCCGCACCTGTCGGGCACCGTGGCATACAAGCCGTTCGGGGTCGTCGGGGTGATCGGGCCGTGGAACTTCCCGGTGTTCACGCCGCTGGGTGCCATCGTGTCCGCGCTGGCCGCAGGCAACACCGTGGTCTTCAAGCCCAGCGAGCTGACCGCGGGTGTGGGTGCCTGGGTCGTCGATGCCTTTGCTCAGGTGGTGCCCGAGCACCCGGTCCTGACGTTGGTGACCGGGCACGGGGAGACCGGCACAGCGCTGGTGCGCTCGGGGGTCGACAAGGTGGCCTTCACCGGGTCGACCGCCACTGCCAAGAAGGTCATGGCCGTGTGCGCCGAGCGTCTGACTCCGATGGTCGCCGAGTGTGGCGGCAAGGACGCGTTCATCGTGGACGAGGATGCAGATCTGGACGCTGCTGCTGAGGGTGCTGCCTGGGGCTCGCTGATGAACGCCGGTCAGGCCTGCATCGGCACTGAGCGGATATTCGTGCACGAACGGGTGTATTCGGAGTTCCTCGCTAAGTTCACCGCACAGGTCGACGGTGTGAAGGCAGGGGGAGGTGAGGACGCGAAAATCGGCCCGATGACGCTGCCCTCACAGGTAGGCGTGGTCAAAGACCACATTGCCGATGCGGTGGCTCGCGGAGGTCGGGTCGTCCTGGGCGGACAGCCGGCCAAGGATCACGTGATGCAGCCGACGATCCTGGCCGACGTTCCGGACGACGCACTGGCCAACCAGGAGGAGACCTTCGGCCCGACCGTGACCGTGCGACCGGTGGCGAGCATGGATGAGGCGGTGACCCTGGCCAACGGCACCAAATACGGCCTCGCGGCGGTCGTGTATGCCGGCGCGCAGGCTCGTCAGATCGCGAGCCGGTTGCGCACCGGAATGGTTTCGGTCAACGCCGTCTTCGCGACCGCAGAGTTGCCGTCATCACCCTTTGGCGGCATCGGCGATTCCGGCTTCGGGCGTGTGCACGGTGAGGACGGGCTGCGCGAGTTCGGCAGCCCGCAGGTCGTGGTGCACAAGCGCTTCCCGGCGCTGTTTGCCTTGACGACGTTTGAGAGGACCACGGCCACTGAAGAGACGCTGGCCAAGGTGGTCAAGCTGGTCTACGGCCGCGGCTGACCTTCGCTTCCGGGTATGCCGCGGCTGACCCTCGCGTTGGAGGATCAGGTGGGCGGCGGCATACGCCGGGAGGCTCGGCGCTTGCGCAGGTAGGAGCCGAGCAAGATGGCGCTTCCGACCACGGTGATTCCGAGGTCGATCGGGCCCATGATGTTGCCGTAGTGCGCCGGGTCCCAATAGCTGACCGGGCTGGCGAAGCGATAGGTCCAGTTGAACGGGAAGAACACCAGCGGCCCGTCGTTGTGGTGCACCGGGATGTCCATCGCGATGTGCACCAAGCAACCGGCGGCAAAGGCCTTCAGCCACGGGATCCGAGTAAGGAATCCGCGCCCGGCCAGAAGGAACATCGCGCCGACCACGACTGGGGAGTGCAAAGTGCTTTGCCCGATGATCCACAGCGGCGAGTTGTAGAACAGGTCGTCGAAGGCCAGCCGGAAGGTCTCATCGATGCTCAACCCACGAAACCACGGGTAGTAGAGCGCCGCGCCCGCGGTGAGCAGATACAACGGGATGTCCGGCGCGGCACCAGCGATCACGAAGGCCCGCCGGGCGGCGGGAGTCGCCAGCAGGCCGCTGCGCAGCCGGGTGCTGAACCGGGCCAACAGGGCGTTCGTGACGATGTGCGTGGGAGTGATCATCTGGCGTTGAGGCTACTGCCCGGCGGGCTGGGGCGAGTCTCGAGCACCAGGTTCAAAGTTTGCTTGCCGATAGCAGCGATAGTCGGGTCATCGGAGGATGACGACAGGCACGCAACCGCGTGGGCCAGTGCGTTCCCGCGGGCGCGAGCCCACGTGTCCCCGTCGTGGTCGCCCGCGGCGTCCCGGAAGATCTCGCGCTGTCTGGCATCGAACATCATCCACGCCAGCGACAGGTCGGTGGCCGGATCACCCGAGGTCAAGTCGCCGAAATCGATCACCGCCGCGATCGATCCACGGTGAACCAGCAGGTTCGCCGGGTGGAGATCGCCGTGCAGCCAGACGGGAGCCCCGGCATACGGTGGGGTGGCTATCGCTTGACGCCACACCGCGCGTGCCCGGTCGCGCAGCGACTCAGGCACGGCGGCCTTGATGCGGGCCATGACGGCGACGTGGCGATTGGCCAGGGGCACCCCGCGGAACCGGTTGGGCGGGGCGTCCGCCGGGGCTGGTAGGCC
>JBGTGC010000186.1:0-8009 GCA_041746935.1 Dermatophilaceae bacterium | reverse complement strand
GCCCGGCGGCGAGGGCCTCAGCCCGGCGGCGCTGTCGCTGCACCGGCTCCCCACGCTCCGGCGGGGTCGCGGGCCTGGGTCCCCTCGACAACTGCTGACGACCAGCCTCCAACCGTGCTCGCACTTCCGGGTCGCGGCGGTAGCCATCCGTTTGGCGCTGAGCAATGGTGGCCGAGAGCGGGGATGACGTCAAAGGCTGGGTCACACACAGGCCCATAGCCTTCCGGTAGGTCTCGGCAGTGTGGTCGTGCACTCTGACATGGGCCCCCAGTGACACGTACCAGCGACCGCACAAATGGCAGCACACCCGCAGGGTGCCGTCCTCGATGGCGAGTTCACCGAGCGGTGCGTGCAGACCCGTGCCATCCGGCAACGACCAGAGGTGCAGGTGTGAAGCAGAAGGCACCGGAGAACTGGTGTGCATTGCCGACTCCCGTCCTGGCCCGAATCCTTATTGCAACTAGTTTGCAATAAGGATTCGCTTTGTGCAACAACCCACGCTTCACAAGCCGTTGGTGAGGCTTGGGTTGACGCACCTGGGGCCCGAATCTCTGTCAGCGTGTTGGTCGGTCGATAAACTCGGGTTTGATTCGTCCGCCACAGATCCGAAGAGGAGCAATGCGTCATGATCGATCAACAGCAATCACCCAGTGAGGCCCACGCTCATCCCCACATGCACGGGCAGACCGAGCACGAGCACGCCCACATTGAGCACGAGCATGAGCACGCCGAGCATGAACACGAGCACCAGCATGGAGCCGAAGAGCACAGCCACGAGCACGTGCACCAGCGCGACCTCACCGAAGATCACACCCACAGCCATCCCTGAGGAGTCGCCGGGCGTCCTGCTGCGCGGTCGCTGGCTAACGTCTACGTCTGATGTGCTGCCCAGATCGCGGCCATCTTCACCACGATGGGCTAGGCAGAGCCGGTCGTCCGGGTGAGCAACTGCCCGTGAGGGTCACTGTTGACGTCGACCTGCTGACCGCGCAGCCACGTCCCGTGGACGACTCCGAGCAGTTCTTTGCCTTGGTATGCCGTGATCGGGTTTTTGTGCAGCAGGCTCTGCGCATCGACAACGAAGGTCTCCTCCGGAGCGAAGGAGATGAGGTCGGCGTCTGCCCCCACCACGAGGCTGCCTTTCGCGCTCAAGCGGACCTGCGCCGCCGTGGCCGCAGACATCCACTGCGAGACCTGCGCGAGGGTGAATCCGCGCTCGCGGGCGCTCGTCCAGATCGCCGCCAGGCTGAGCTGGACGGATGAGACGCCACCCCACGCCGCTCCGAAGTCCCCGGTATCCAGGTGCTTGAGGTCGAGCGTGGACGGCGAGTGATCGGAGACGATCATGTCGATGGTGCCGGCGGCCAGGCCCGCCCAGAGCTCGTCTTGATTTGAGCCTTCACGGATCGGCGGGCAGCACTTGAACTGGGTTGCGCCAGCGGGAATGTCCTCGGCACGCAGAGTCAGATAGTGCGGGGTGGTCTCGGCGGTGATGGCCACGCCCGCATCCTTGGCCGCGCGGATCTGCGGGATCGCTTCACCGCTGGAGACGTGCAAGATGTGCACCCGGCAGCCGGTCTCCTTCGCACCGTCGATGACGTGGGCGATGGCCGTATTCTCGGCGGCGCGCGGCCTCGATGCCAAGAAGTCTGTGTAGTGAGTGCTCGGGAACTGTGACTGCGGAGCGGACTCGATGGCGTCGGGATCCTCGGCGTGCACGATCAGCAAACCGTCGAACGAGGCGATCTCGCGCATCGCTTCACGCAACTCCTCGGCGTTCACGTGGGGGAACTCATCGACCCCGCTGTGCAGCGTGAAGCACTTGAATCCGAAAACGCCCGCCTCGTGCAGCGGGGCGAGATCACCCACGTTGCCGGGAATCGCTCCGCCCCAGAAGCCGATGTCGATCCAGGCCTGCGGGCCGGCGGTCTCGCGTTTGACCGCCAGCGCGTCGGTGGTGACGGTCGGCGGGATGCTGTTCAGCGGCATGTCGATCAGCGTGGTGACGCCTCCGGCGGCAGCCGCCCGGGTGGCGCTGGTGAAGCCTTCCCAGTCGGTGCGGCCCGGATCGTTGACGTGCACATGCGTGTCGACTACCCCCGGCATCAACACCACGGCCTCGCCCAACTCGACGACGCGCTCACCCGCCAGCGATGCGTCATACGACTCGATGGCACTGATCTTGCCGTCGCGCACGGCCACCGACATCGCAGCCTCGCCGTGACCGGTCAGGACCCGCCGCGCCTTGAACACCACCTCGTGCCCAGTCGAGCTGCTATCGGTCATGGCCTTCTCCTCCTTGGGGTCCAGTGTCATACTGCGGTTGACTCCCGGCCATGGTAGTGGTTTCCTTTATGTGGAAACAAGTTTCCGCTCAGCGGATATTCCGCCCGTCCGTTACGCCCATCACAGGAGCTGTCATGGCATCGCAATCCCCCGACTCGTCGGCACCGTGGTACTACGCACCGCACGGGGGGCACCCCGCACAGACCGAGTTGACCACCAATCGCGCGGTCTTCACCGAGTCGTATGCGGTCCTGCCGCGGGGCACGATGCGCGACATTGTCATCAGTTACCTCCCTACCTGGGTCAACACCCGTTTGTGGGTCATCGCCCGGCCGCTGTCGGGATTTGCCGAGACGTTCTCGCACTACATCGTCGAGGTATCGCCGGAGGGCGGAAGTGACACTCCCGAGGTCGACCCCGGTGCCGAGCACGTGTTGTTCCTGGCCGAGGGCACGCTCGTGCTCACCCTGGACGGTGAACGTCATGAGATGACCCCCGGCGGCTACGCCTTCCTTCCGCCGAGCTCGGATTGGGCGCTGCACAACGAGGGCACCGAGACCGCGACCTTTCACTGGGTGCGCAAGAAATACCAGAAGGTCGAAGGCGTCGACTTCCCGAACGCCTTCGTCACCAACGAAAACGACGTCGAGGGCGGCACGATGCCCGGCACGGAGGGCCGCTGGATCACCCAGCGCTTCACCGAGCAGTCCGACATGCGCCACGACATGCACGTCAACATTGTCTCCTTCGAGCCCGGTGCGACCATCCCCTTCCCGGAGACGCACGTCATGGAACACGGCATCTACGTGCTCGAAGGCAAGGCGATGTATCTGCTGAACGCCGACTGGGTCGAGGTCCAGGAAGGGGACTTCATGTGGCTGCGCGCCTTCTGCCCGCAGGCCTGCTATGCCGGAGGCCCGGGCCGATTCCGCTACCTGCTCTACAAAGACGTCAACCGGCACGCCACATTGAGTCGCCAGTTCGTCTAAACCGCAGCTTCGCCGAAGGTGCACCTTCAGCGCCACACCCACGCTTTCGGCATACTCACCCGGTCCAGCCCTCGCAGTTCCTCCCGAGTTCGGAGCACAGATGACCCTAGGCAAAGACAACCCACTTCCCGAGGCTCACATTGATCGCGAGGAGCTGGGTGAGTGGGCCGACTCCTTCGGTCAACTCGTGCGCGAGCGCGGAACGGCCGGTGCCTCCAGCGTGCTGCGGATGCTCGGCGAGCGGGCTCACCTGGCGGGGATCAACGGTGCCGAGCCAGTGACCACTGACTACGTCAACACCATCCCGGTCAACGAAGAAGCGCCGTTCCCGGGGGACGAGGACATCGAGCGCAGCTATCGGCGGCTGTTGCGGTGGAACGCGGCCGTCATGGTGCACCGCGCCCAGCACCCCGACATCGGAGTCGGCGGACACATCTCGACGTATGCCGGCGCGGCCACGCTGTACGAAGTCGGCCTGAACCACTTCTTCCGGGGCCCCGATCACGCGGGTGGCGGCGACCAGGTGTTCTTCCAGGGACACGCCTCGCCCGGGATGTACGCCCGCGGCTACCTCGAGGGACGGCTGAGTGAGGCCGACCTCAACGGTTTCCGCCAAGAGCGCTCCAAGGCCGGCAATGCCCTGCCGTCCTACCCGCACCCCCGGATGATGCCGGACTTCTGGCAGTTCCCGACGGTGTCGATGGGCATCGGCCCGATGAACGCGATCTATCAGGCGCAGTTCAACCGCTATCTGCAGGGTCGTGGCATCAAGGACACCTCTGACCAGCGGGTATGGGCGTTCCTCGGCGATGGCGAAATGGACGAGCCGGAGTCCCGTGGTCTCCTCCAGCTCGCCGCCAATGACGGGTTGGACAACCTCAACTTCGTCATCAACTGCAACCTGCAGCGCCTCGATGGCCCGGTGCGAGGCAACGGCAAGATCGTCCAAGAGCTCGAGGGCTTCTTCCGCGGCGCGGGGTGGAACGTGATCAAGGTGTTGTGGGGGCGCGAGTGGGATGCCCTGCTCAAAGCCGACCACACCCGCGATCTGGTGCGCGTGATGAACGCCACCCTCGACGGCGACTATCAGACCTACAAGGGAGAGTCCGGCGGCTACATCCGGGACAACTTCTTCGGTCGCACGCCGGCCACCAAGGCGATGGTCGAGTCGATGACCGACGACCAGATCTGGAACCTCAAACGGGGCGGCCACGACTACCACAAGATGTATGCGGCGTATCACGCTGCCACCGTGGGCAACACGACTGGTCTGCCGACGGTCATCCTGGCCAAGACGGTGAAGGGTTACGGCCTAGGCGCGAACTTCGAGGCCCGCAACGCCACCCACCAGATGAAGAAGCTCACGGCGGCGGACCTCAAGAGTTTCCGCGACCTGCTCCACATCCCTGTCAGCGACAAGCAGATCGACGACGACCTCTACAACGTGCCCTACTACAAGCCGTCAGCGGACTCCCCGGAGATTCGGTACCTGATGGACCGCAAGCGCGAGTTGGGCGGCTTCGTGCCCTCACGCCGCACCACATCGACGTCGATCCCGCTGCCCGGACCCGACACCTATAAGACCACTCTCAAAGGGTCGGGCAAGCAGCAGGCCGCCACCACGATGGCGTTCGTCCGTATCCTGCGGGACCTGATGCGCGTCAAGGGACTCGGCGAGCGCATCGTGCCGATCATCCCCGACGAGGCACGCACGTTCGGGATGGACTCGTTCTTCCCCACGGCCAAGATCTACAACCCCCAAGGGCAAAACTACGAGCCGGTCGACCGGGCCATGTTCATGCCCTACCGCGAGTCCACCAAGGGCCAGATTCTGCATACCGGGATCAACGAGGCGGGCTCGTTTGCGGCCTTCACTGCGGTGGGCACGTCCTATGCGACGCACGGTGAGCCGATGATCCCCGTCTATGTCTTCTACTCAATGTTCGGCTTCCAGCGCACCGGCGACGCGATGTGGGCCGCGATGGACCAGATGACCCGAGGCTTCATCATCGGTGCCACGGCCGGTCGCACGACGCTCACCGGTGAGGGGCTGCAGCACGCCGATGGCCACTCGCCGATCCTGGCCGCAACCAACCCCGCAGTGGTGACCTACGACCCGGCCTTCGGCTACGAGATCGGCACATCGTCTCGGCTGGTTTGGCGCGGATGTACGGCCCGGACAGTGAAGACCCCAATGTCATGTACTACCTGACTGTGTATAACGAGCCGATGACTCAGCCCGCCCAGCCTGAGGACGTCGACATCGACGGCATCGTGCGGGGCTTGCACCGGGTCTCGGTGGCCGATGGGTCGGGTCCGCGCTGCCAGCTGATGGGGTCCGGGGTCTCGGTGCCGTGGGCGCTCGAGGCTGCTCGGTTGTTGCAGGACGACTGGGGTGTCGCGGCCGATGTCTGGTCGGTGACGTCGTGGACCGAGCTGCGCCGAGACGGTTTGGCCGCTGAGGAGCATGGCTTCTTGCACCCCGACGAGCCTGCACGGACGGCATACGTCACGGAGAAGTTGAAGGATGCTCAGGGACCGATCGTGGCCTCGACCGACTTCGCCTCTGAGGTCCCGGACCAGATTCGTCAGTTTGTGCCCAATCGGTTTGCCACGCTGGGTGCGGATGGTCACGGCTTCTCCGACACCCGTCAAGCTGCTCGCCGGTGGTTCCACATCGACGTGCACTCGATGGTCGTGCGGGCTTTACAGATGCTGGCCGACGAGGGTTCGATGGACGCCTCCAAAGCCCGCGAAGCCGCCGATCGCTACGAGCTGCTCGATGTGAACGCCGGAACTACGGGCAACGCCGGCGGCGAAGGCTAGCCCCGGCTCCCTCACGCCACCCGCTCCACCCGCTGTGACCGCCTTAGCCTGAGCAGTCGTGCCGCTATAGCGACATGTTCCGCACAGGCTTAGCGGGAAGCCTGGCGACGGGGGTCATTCTGTGGCTCCCCCACCGCGCGACCCTGGATACGCCGAAACGTGAGTTGATCCATAGGTTCTTGGCTAGCCGACCGTGGGCTGACGGGCTGGGCCAGGTTCGCCAGGTTCGCCAGGTGGCGTCATACCGCTTCGATGACCCAGACGGTGAGGTCGGACTGGAGAGTGCGCGGCTGACTAACGCCGAGGAAGTGACGGTGCACGGCAGCGGGGCGACCCTGGTTCTCATCCGAGTGATCGGCTCACCGGCCGTCGGGATGATGACGTTGACAGGCCGCTGGGGCGCTCGATCTGGCGTGCTCGCCTCCTGCGCCTAAACGGCTGATTCGAGACGAAGCAACGCAATGTCGCACAGCTGGGCCACGGTCTCGGCGCGCTCGATCGCTTCGTCATTTTCGAGTCGTCGGTGCAACTCCTCGCGGATCTCCGTAGCGGTCCGCCCAGCGGCCCTGATCAGAAACACCCGGTCGAACTTGGCCTCGTAGGCCCGATTGCCAGCCAGGATCTCGGCAATGACTTCGGTGTCGGCGGGGTCGACGTTGCCTTGCTCTTTGCGGCTGAGCTCGGCGTCGTGGTCTGGGCTGCTGGCCTGCTCGCCGATCCGCGGGTGGCCGGCAAGGGCACCTTCGAGTTCGCCGTCGTCCAGGTGCTCGGCGGCTGAGCGAGCGGTGTCGGTCAGCGCGGACGCGTCGGCGTACGGGCGGCCGAGCATGACCGTGTCCACCCAGCGCGGCACGTTGAGGCAGGTATGCAGACTGCTGCGGGCATCCGCGTCGGCAAGTGCGTTGAAGGCTGAGATGTTCATCACGATCAAGGTCCTGCTTTCCTAGTCATCATTACAGCGGCGTGACCGTCGAGTCTCAGTCCGCGAGGTGCTCTCGAGCGATCTGTTCGCCGAGTTGCTCCAGCAGCCCGGCCGCACCGGCCATGGACTTTTCGAGGTCGGGCTCGAGATCAGACAGGGCGTATGCCGCGTCGATCCCGGCCTCCTTCAGCCGCTCAGGACTGAGGGTGGTCCGGCCGCAGACAGCCACCACGGGTAATCCGCGGGCCACTGCGGCCGAAGCCACCCCAGCGGGTGCCTTACCGTTCAACGTCTGGTCGTCCAGCGATCCCTCACCGGTGATGACGAAGTCGGCCGATTCAAGGTGCCCAGCGAAACCGACGAGGTCGAAGACCAAGTCGATTCCGGGTCGAAGTTCAGCATTCAAGAGAGCCAGGGCTGCGTATCCCACGCCCCCGGCCGCTCCCGCACCAGTCGCGTCACGCACGTCGTCATCGGCCTGCTCCGCGATGACGTCGGCGAAGTGCCCAAGAGCCTCATCCAACTGAGTCACTTGCTCGGGGGATGCTCCCTTTTGCGGGCCGTAAACGGCCGCTGCTCCACGCGGGCCAGTCAGCGGGTTATCGACGTCGCAGGCCACCGTCAACGAAACGCCCCGCATACGGGCCGAGAGTGCCGTGACGTCTACGCTGGCCAGCGACGCCAGCGCGGCTCCACCCTCGGGAAGGTCCGACCCGTCAGCGTCGAGGAACCGTGCGCCCAAAGCGGCCAACACACCAGCACCGCCGTCGGTGCTGGCGCTGCCACCAATGCCCACCATGATCTGGGTGCAACCGGCGTCGATGGCCGCAGCCATCACCTCCCCGGTGCCGCGCGAGGTCGCGATCAGCGGCTCCAACCTGCCGCCGGGCAGATTGACCAGACCCGACACGTCGGCCATCTCGACCACCGCAACCTCACCGAGGCGCGCGTAATGCGTCCGCACCGGCTCACCCGTGGGGCCGGCC
>JBGTGC010000185.1:0-2717 GCA_041746935.1 Dermatophilaceae bacterium | reverse complement strand
GCCCAAGAACCCGCACCACGCTGGGCGTCGTGCAACTCGGCGGTGGCGGAGTCGAGGCTGACTTGCAGCAGCACCGAGCGGTCCATCTCCTCCAGCATCTGGCGACGTCGCCCCTTGCCGAAGACCATGGCGTTCGTCAAGATGGTGCGCTCCAAGCCCTCGCCGGCTCGGACGATCTCGTCGAGTTGGGGGTGCATAAACGGCTCGCCGCCAGTCAAGAGCAGCTCTCGCCCACCAGAATCGGCGAACTCGGTGAAGGCCTGGCGGGCGATGGCCGGATCGAGATTGCGCGCGTTAGCCTTCGGCGAGGACTCAGCGCAGCAGTAGGTGCAGGCCAGGTTGCAGTTGAAGTTGGTGTAAGCCCACAGTCGGTGCCCGACCGGCGTGCGTTCGCCAAGGCTGAAGACGCTGGAGATCTTGACGCTCTTGCGCACGGCGAACCACCAGGGGCCTTGCACGGATTCTTCGGCGTCGGCACTGAGCTCATGGCCGACCAGCTCGGCCCAGACCGGGAGGTCGATCTTGACGCTGGCTTCGGCGCTGCGTATGCCGAGCAGCTGGCCCGTCTCCAGGCGCCGCATCGCTCGGGTGATCAACAACAGCAGCCCGCTGCCGCAATCCATGTCACCGCCGTCAACGATCCGCGACAAGTCGCCCAACTGCGCAGGAGGAGGTGGCGCGGAAATTTCCATCATCTATGGAGTGTAGGTCTGCAATAGTCGACAGTGGGTATGTTCACACCTTAAGAATTTGTGACACGTGAAAGAGGAGCCACGATGACGAATGCCGCAATCGAGCGTCCAGAAGACGCTGCTGCCCGACTCGCGTTTTGGGAGCAGGTGCACTCCGGCCATGACGTCGACGGCGTTTCGTGGTGGCAGTCGGTCCCAGGTTTGTCGCTCGGTTTGGTCGACGAGACCGAGGTACCCAAGGACCGCTCGATCATCGATGTCGGTGCCGGGTGGTCCACGCTGGTGGATCATCTGCTCGAACGCGGCTACACCGACCTCACGGCCGTCGACCTGTCCAAGAGCGCACTGCAAGAAGTGCGCGAACGACTCGGCCCGGCTGGCGACGATGTGGTGTTGGACATCGCCGACGTCCTGGAAATGCGCCGCACCCGCCGCTATGCGCTGTGGCATGACCGCGCCGTCTACCACTTCCTGACCGAGCCGGACGAGCGAGCGGACTATTTGGAATCGTTGCGCTACAACTTGGCACCCAAGGGGTGGTTCGTGGTCGCGACGTTCGGCCCGGACGGGCCGCTGACCTGCAGCGGTCTGCCGATCGTGCGATATACCCACGAAGACTTGGCCGCCGAGTTCCCCGGATTCGAGCTGGTCTCGACTGCGGGAGAAGACCACGAGACCCCCTGGGGCAAGATCCAACAGTTCACCGCGGTGTTGCTTCGTCGCCTCGACTGATTCCGCGCGCCCCTTCACGATCCGGAGCCCACCTCAGTCTCCGTACTCCATCGCCCCGCGGTAAGCGTGCGGTCACCCAGACATGCAAAAGTTTGCGGTGAGCCGCGTTTGCCGAGTTCGGCTGAGGTTTTGCATGTTTGGATGAGCGGGCTCAGGATGCGGGCACTTGGTGGCGCCACGGCGAGCCGAAACAGGTGAAGGCCGCCCCCAGTGCGTCGCCTTCCGCGGTGGCTTGCGCCAAAGCGCTGGCGCTGTCCATCCCGACGACGAGGTTGTGGTGGTAGTTGGCCATCACATCGTGGGCGATCGTGTCGGGCACGGGGCTTGCGGCCGCGACAACGCTGGCGACCCCTAGCGTCAGGAGGCTCGCGGTCAGGCCGAGGGCTTCTTCACCGCGCCGCACACTGGTCCGACCGCTCTCGCAGGCTGAGAGCACCACGTGCGATGCGCGCAGGCGGCGGCCTTCGAGTTCGTGTGCAAACAGGGAGCCGTCGCTCAAACGAAGGCTGGAAAACAGCGGGTTCTGCGAGTGGTGCTCACCGTGCGCCGCGACGTGTACGAGATCCGCATCCGCGAAGGCAGCGAGCAAGCCTTGGGCGGTGGAATCGTGCGCGGAAACCGCGGTGCCTGCCCCCCAGGTAGAGACGACCGCTGAGACTTCATGGTCGGCCGACGGCAGGTCGGGCCCGGCCCCGGCCCATACCTGGGGCATCGCGACCAGTTCGGTATGCCGGCGGGCCCACATCGTGGCCGACCGTGCCACCGCCGTCGCTCGCCCACGACGGCTCGGCAACATCGCCCAGGGAACCTGTCCCAGCATCGGTGTAGGCACGATGACTAGGCCCGAGGCACCCAGGCCGGCGCTTCGCACGGGGGCGAGCAGGACGTCGTCGAGCTCGACGAGGCGTTGAGTCAGCGAGGCCCGAACGGCCCGGTAGAGAGGATTGCCCGGTTGCACACGAGACGCCACTCGCAGGTCCGCTTGGGTGGCCCGGATGCGGTCGGTGATCTCGCTGACCGCGCCGAGTCGGTGCAGTGACAACGTTCCGTCAGGGCTGATCAACACGGCATGCCAGGAGTCTCCTCTTGGGAAGGTCGCGAGCATGGTCACCTCTGCGCGGCGGACGGCGGCCCTAATGTCCCGCGCTGACAGCGGACCCTCGGCGGCTGCCACCTGGTCCGAGTGCACCTCGGTGGTCCAGTCGAGCTCGCGGAGGGCTCGCTCCGCGCGGGTGACCTCCGCACGCAACGGTCCCTGCGGCTCATCTGCGGGGGCCAGGCGAAGATCCTCTC